>DATLQC010000082.1:0-12674 GCA_035535395.1 Propionibacteriaceae bacterium
TGGATGTTCGCCCGACCCGCCATGTCGGAGACAAGCATCCGCATGTCATTCCCGACCAGGGCAGGGTCGATGTGCTGGTAGAGGTTGGGATCCACTTTGATCGCGCTGGCATGTAGCCCTGCTTTGTGAGCAAATGACGACAAACCAACATAAGGCTGACGAGCGCTCGGTGGGACGTTCGTCACCTCTGCGATGGCATGCGCAAGACGGGTTGCCTCGCGCAGCGAACCGGCCGGAAGCAGCGGCCAGCCGTACTTGAGTTCCAAATTCGCGACGACCGACAACAACTCCGCGTTGCCGGTGCGCTCGCCGTAGCCGTTCACGGTGCCCTGGACGTGCATGACGCCGGCGTCCACTGCTGCGAGGGCATTGGCCACGGCGCAGCCCGAGTCGTTGTGGGTATGGATTCCCAACGGAACACCGACCTCGGCGGCGGCCATGACGATCTCACCGATCCACGGCGGAAGCATGCCGCCGTTGGTATCGCAGAGCACGACAACCTCGGCGCCGGCCTCAGCTGCAGTGCGTACGGCCTCCAGCGCGTACGCCGGGTTCTCCCGATACCCGTCGAAGAAGTGCTCGCAGTCGACGAAAACTCGCTGACCCTCGGCGCGGAGGTGTTGCACCGTGTCGCTGATCATCGCCAGGTTTTCGTCAAGAGAGGTGCGCAGGGCGTGCTCGACGTGCCGGTCGTGACTCTTGGCCACGATGCAGGCGACGGGTGCCCGGGAGTCCCGAACTGCCGCCGTCATCGGGTCGTCGGCGGCCTTCATACCCACCCGTCGGGTAAAGCCGAAAGCCACTAGTTCGGCATTCTTCAGCCTCAATGCCCCATCAGCCATGGCGGCGAAGAACGAGGTGTCATTGGGATTGGCACCCGGCCAACCGCCTTCGATGAAGCCAACACCAAGCTCGTCAAGCAAGCCGGCAATAACGAGCTTGTCCGGCACCGACAGGTTGAGACCTTCCTGTTGCGAACCGTCGCGCAGCGTGGTGTCGAAAACATGGAACTCGGCCGGCTTGGGTCTCGGCTGGGGCGACATTCGTGATCCTCGGGTCGAAAGTTTGGTGTCCTGGTATGTGTTCTGGCATGAAAAAACCTCCCGTGTGGACAGGAGGCTGCGCGCGCTGAACGGTGCTCAGCGCGCTAACAAATAATCACCACCAAGAAATGCATGTCCCACAGTGTTCCGTAGATCTGGCGAAATTGCCAGCCGGTACGCCGAGTTGTCAGAACCCAGTTGAGCTATAGGTCAACTGCGTTCTTGACAAGTCGGCGGTTACGAGAGGATGCGGCGTAGCCAGCCGTACTTGTCCTCAGCGCGCCCGTACTGAATGTCCAGCAGCCTTTGCCGAATAGCGAGGGTCGTCTCGCCGCTCTCACCGGAGCCGACTGGATGACTGCCCTCCTCATCATGCAGCGTGCCAATGGGAGTGGCGACCGCTGCTGTGCCGCAGGCGAAGAGTTCGGCCACCTTTCCTGAGCCGATGCCGTCCAACAATTCGGCGATCTCGATCCGGCGCTCAACGGGGGTTAGCCCGAACTCGGATGCCAGAGTCAAGATCGAGTCGCGGGTCACGCCCTCCAAGATGGATCCGGTCAGTTCAGGAGTGATCAACTCGTTGTCGGTCGTGATCAGGTAGACGTTCATACCCCCAAGCTCTTCCAACCAACGATGCTCGGCGGCATCGGCAAACATCACCTGATCACAACCATGCTCGGCCGCCTGCTGCTGCGGGAGAAGGCTGGCGGCATAGTTGCCAGCGCACTTTGCCGCACCGGTGCCGCCGGGTGCAGCGCGCGAATAGATTCTGGAGATCCAGATGTTGATTGGTTTAACGCCAGAGGCAAAGTAGGCGCCGGCTGGGCTCGCGATGCAGCAGTACGTGACCCGCTTCGCCGGGCGCACGCCGAGAAAAGCCTCTGTTGCGAACATGAACGGTCGCAGATAAAGACTCTGCTCCGGAGCTGTTGGCACCCACGCGATATCGGCCGCAACCAACTCCTCAATGCTGCAAAGAAAGTCATCGGTAGACAGCAGAGGGAGAGCCAGCCGGCGAGCGGAGCGGTGCATTCGTTCGGCGTTCTGGTCGGGCCGGAAAGTCCAGATGCTGCCATCGTCGTGCCGATACGCCTTGAGGCCCTCGAAGACCTGCTGGGCATAGTGCAAGACAGCAGTCGCCGGATCCAAGGAGAACGGCCCGTACGGAACGATCGCTGAATCGTGCCAGCCATCGGTGGCCGTCCAGGTCGCTACTGCCATGTGGTCGGTGAAGTACATCCCAAATCCGGGATTGGCCAGCATCGCGGCACGTTCGCTCTCGCTGCGCGGCTTCGGGTTGGCCCGGAGTTCGAACTGAAGGCTCACATCTGTCGCTTTCGGTCGGGGTGTCGGGCGTAGGCGTCGGCACCTGTGCTGCTGGCGGTCACGCTACCGCCATGGTGTCTGTCACGATGACGAGCAGGCTGCTTCGCCGACTGCAGGAGCTCCCGGCCGTGCTACGTGCAGAGCTGGCTCCTGTTCGTGAGCGACGAAGGAGGCGAATCTGCTGGCCGCCCGTCAGAGTGCAATCAACTTCGAGATCTGATCGCTGGAGCAGATCGGTGACGGCTACGATGCGCCGGTGACCGACACGCGTATCAACCCCGGCAACGACGTTCAGGCGCCCACCGCCCAGGCCTTCAACTTGGCCGTGATCGGAGGGGATGGCATTGGTCCCGAGGTGGTCGCAGAAGGACTCAAGGTCCTCGATGCCGTGGCGGGCCCCGGCATCTTTGCACCGACCAGCTATGACCTGGGAGCTAGCCGCTGGCAGCGTACCGGTGAGGTTCTGCCGGATTCTGTGCTGGACGAGCTCGCCGGCTCCGACGTGATCTTGTTCGGAGCTGTGGGCGCTGCCCCGGGCGCAACCGATGTGCCGAGTGGTCTGCTGGAACGCGGCCTGCTGTTGAAGCTGCGCTTCGCGTTCGACCACTATGTGAATCTGCGGCCGAGTCGGCTGTATCCCGGCGTACCCACACCGCTCGCCGAGCCGGTGATCACGGGCAAGGACGTGGACTTCGTGGTGATACGCGAAGGGACCGAGGGCCTGTACTGCGGCAATGGCGGTCTGGTACGCGTCGGCACCCCGCAGGAGATCGCGACCGAAGTCAGCGTCAACACCGCGTACGGGGTGGAACGCGTGATCCGCGACGCGTTCGAGCGTGCCACCAGGCGTCGGAACAAGATCACGTTGGTGCACAAGCACAACGTGCTCGTCAACGCCGGTGGACTGTGGAACCGGCTCTTCAACGCTGTGGCCGTTGACTACCCAGCCGTGGCCACCGACTACTTGCATGTCGACGCCGCGACGATCTTCCTCGTCAGCGATCCGGCGCGTTTCGACGTCATTGTCACCGACAATCTCTTCGGCGACATCCTTACTGATCTTGCTGCGGCGGTCACCGGGGGCATCGGCCTGGCCGCGAGCGGCAACATCAATCCGGACCGGCGCTTTCCATCGATGTTCGAGCCAGTGCACGGGTCGGCCCCCGATATCGCAGGCCAAGGAATCGCCGACCCGACGGCCACGATCCTCTCCGTCGCCCTGTTGTTGGATCATTGCGGACTCGCCGAAGAAGCGGCACGTATCGAAAGGGCGGTCATTGCCGACATCGCCGCGCGTACGCCCGGTCAGTCGCGAACGACGAGGGAGATCGGTGACGCCATTGCGGCGGCTGTCTAGATTTGATCGTTCCGCTCGCGAATGCTCGCTCTGTCTCATAGCTCGCTTCGCTCGCTGCGATGTTCGCCGGGAGCCGCCGGACCGCTGAGCCGGAAGGATGAGCAAGCTCAGTTAGCGTCGCCGGCCTTGTGAGCCCGGGCCTGGAGAATCGCCGGTACGACAGAATGCTCCTTGCGAGCCCGCCGACGTGGCTGCTCGGCAAGTACCCGATGCTGACGATCAGCCGAGACTGTCCATGCGTCCGGATACATGTCGTACATGATCTTTCCTGTGGATAGCTGGAACCAAACAAGAAAATAGTAGGACGTCCAACTATCTCCGCCATATATTTAGCCTGTCTATTCCACATCGTGGAACGGCGCTGAGCTTGCTGCCACACTGTTGAAGTGAGCGCTCCTCCCGACCTGCCCGATCTGGTGATCAGGGCACTTCGACTGTCGCTGCAGCGCGGCTACATGCAGGCGTCGCGCACCGAGACTGGCCGCCTGCTCGCTGCTTTGGCAGCCACGCGGACCGGAACGATCGCTGAGTGCGGGACCGGCAGCGGAGTTGGCGCGGCATGGCTGCGCAGCGGCGCACCCAAGACCACGCGGGTGATCACCGCCGAACTCGATCCCGAGCTGGCACACGGCGTTATGGACATGTTCGCCGTCGACGACATCGACGTCATGCACGCCGACTGGAGCAGTCTGGCCGAACATGCGCCCTTCTCGTTGATCTTCATGGATGCCACTAGCGCGAAGGATTGGCCGCGGGAGAAGATTGTCGAGCTGCTCACCGAAGGCGGCATGATCGTCCTTGACGACTTCACGCCGTGCCCAAGCTGGCCGCCCCTCGTCGGCGGTCGGGTGGACACCTTGCGTCTGGACTGGCTTTCCGACGAGCGCTTCACCAGCGTCGACGTCATGGTTGCCGAGGACACCTCTGTAGTCATCGCTGTCAAGAAGTAACCGACGCGCGGCGTCGGGCGCATCTGTGCGCTTCGCGCCGGTCATTTGTGATCAAATTGATGCCGCAGAGTTATATACGTCGCGACCGGGGTCGGGCAACCTTGGCCTATGGCCAGGAGAGGTTCTCGGCCTAGACAGGGCCACCGACACCAAGCCCTACGAATCCTCGGGGGCACCATGCTGATGCTCGGGTCGGTGCTCGTTGCGCTTGCGATTCTCACCCAGTACGCCGGTGCCTGGGGCGTCCCCTACTTCAGCTTCACCACAGATCGAGGCTCGACCTGTAAGAACGCCCTGGCTGGCTACACCTGCTCGACGATGACTCTCGCCGACGTTGAATACATCGGCAATGTTGATCTTCCCGACGACAGTTCTGTCGTCGCAGGCACCTACCGCTCGACCCATGACTACCAGATGGAAGCGATCGTCGAAGTGCCGGCGGCGACTGCCAACCAAGCACTGGCCAGCCTCAACCAGGCATTCGGGGACTGCATCAAAGAGCTTCCGTCGCCTATGAGCACCAAGGGCATTCGCGATAACTGCGTCATGGCCAATGCAGACGCCGTTGATGAATCAGACGAGCCGAGCAGCCGCCTCTACATGATCGGTACGGGCGTCCGCACGGACGGCACGCGTGTTATCGGAATGGTGATCAAGTCCCGGTAAGCCGGCTTGCCGAAACCTACGTCCACGTAGCTTTCGTGCGGTCTGCACGGGTTGCAACCTGTGCAGACCGTATGCAAGCTGTGCAGACCTAGGAGCTCGACGAGATCACGACTAATCAAGTCCCGCTGACTAATGAATACGCCCTTCGACAAGCTCCGGGCGAATGCTGCGAGATTAACGGGCTGCGGTGCCCTCGACGTAGTCGTCGTCGTGGCTCTTCACCCATGACATGAGTTGACGCAGCTCCCGACCGACCTCCTCGATCGGGTGCTTCTCCGCCGCCTCCCGGAACGCCTTGAACTCCGGCGCACCGGCATCCTGATCTTTGATGAAGCGCTCGGCGAACGAGCCGTCCTGAATGTCGGCAAGTACGCCCTTCATGCTCTGCCTGACGTGATCGTCAATGATGCGTGGGCCGGAGACATAGTCGCCGTACTCGGCAGTGTCAGACACGCTCCAGCGCTGCTTGGCAATGCCGCCTTCATACATCAAGTCCACGATCAACTTCAGCTCATGCAAGCACTCGAAATAGGCGACCTCTGGCTGGTAGCCAGCCTCGCTGAGTGTCTCGAAACCCGCCTGGACCAGCGCGGACACGCCGCCACAGAGCACCGCCTGCTCACCGAACAGGTCAGTCTCGGTCTCCTCGGTGAAGGTCGTCTTGATACCACCGGCGCGCAGCCCGCCGATTCCCTTTGCGTACGAGAGCGCAAGCTCCCACGCCTTGCCTGATGCGTCCTGCTCCACGGCTACCAGGACCGGGACACCGCGCCCCTCTGCGTACTCCCGGCGTACCAGATGGCCGGGGCCCTTGGGTGCCACCAGCGCAACGTCGACACCCTCCGGCGGCTTGATGTAGCCATAGCGGATGTTGAAGCCGTGGCTGAAGAACAAGGCATCGCCAGGCACCAGATTCGGCTCGATGGCTGCGGCGTAGACCTTCCGTTGCGCTGGATCCGGTGTCAGCACCATGATCAGGTCGGCCTCCTCGCACGCCTCGTACGGCGCCAGCACGCGAAGGCCTTGCGCCTCAGCCTTAGACCGGCTCTTGCTGCCCTCCGGCAGACCGACGCGTACGTCGACACCTGAGTCGCGCAGCGACAAGGCGTGAGCGTGGCCCTGGCTGCCGAACCCGAGGACGGCAACATTGCGCCCCTGGATCAAGGACAGGTCGGCATCTCCGTCGTAAAACATCTCTGCAGGCACTTCGTGGTTCTCCCTTGGTGTTGTGGTGCTGCTGAAAGTTATCGCACGCCCTCATCGGGCCCTCGACAGGCTCGAGGCGGACTACCCGGCGGGAACGGCCTTGAGACGCTCGCTGCGCTGATTGCGATCAGTGAGTGATCGATTGCCACGCCCCAGCGCGACTAGGCCCGACTGCACGAGCTCACGAATTCCGTACGGCTCAAGCAGATCAAGCAGGGCCGCCAGCTTGGCCGGACTGCCGGTAGCTTCCACGGTGATGATCTCTGAGGTCAGATCAACCGCCTTGGCGCCGAAGAGCCCGATGATCTCGATCAGCTGGCTGCGAGTTTCAGCAGTCGCCCGCACCTTAACCAGCACAAGCTCTCGGCGGATCGCGCTGTCCTCCAGCTCCACGATCTTGAGCACCTCGATCAACTTGTTGAGCTGCTTGGTGATCTGCTCGAGAACTACGTCCTCGACGTTCACCTGGAGAGTGATCCGTGACATCTCGGGTGACTCAGTTGGCCCGACAGCAAGCGACTCTATGTTGTAGCCGCGTCGGGAGATCAGACCGGCGATGCGCGCTAGGACGCCCGGCTTGTTCTGCACAAGCACGCTCAGGATGTGGGTGTTGGCAGTCCCGGCCATCACAACTCCTCCTGATCCCAGGCCGGCGCCATGTCGCGAGCGACCTTGATGTCGTCGTTGCTGGTGCCAGCGGCCACCATCGGCCACACCATGGCGTCCTTGTGCACCACGAAATCCACCACGACGGGCACATCGTTGATCGAATTCGCCTTCTCGATCACTGCATCCACGTCCGCAGGCTCCTCGGCCCTCAGGCCGACACCTCCCATAGCCTCGGCAAGCTTGCAGAAGTCAGGGATCCGGTTGGTGTTCAGATCCGTGTTGGAGTAGCGGCCTTGATAGAACAGCGTCTGCCACTGCCGGACCATACCGAGACTTTGATTGTTGATCACCGCGATCTTGATCGGAATTCCTTCCAGGGCGCAGGTAGCGAGCTCCTGGTTGGTCATCTGGAAGCAGCCGTCGCCATCGATTCCCCAGACGATCTTGTCGGGCTGGCCCACCTTGGCACCCATAGCCGCTGGCACGCAGTACCCCATAGTGCCAAGGCCACCAGAGTTGAGCCACCGACCAGGTAGCTCCCACGGCAGATAGTGCGCAGCCCACATCTGGTGCTGCCCGACGCCGGCCGCATAGTAGGCATCCGCACCTGTGATCTCACCGACCCGCTTGATCACATACTGCGGCGACAAGCTGCCGTCTGCCGGCTCGTCGTAGCCCGTGGGATAACGGCGCTTGAGATCTTGCAAGTACCGGACCCATTCGTCGATCACCGGCAGGCGATCACGCTTCAGCAGGCTGATCAATTGGCCGATCACCTCTTTACAGTCACCGACAATGGGCACGTCCGCGACGCGATTCTTGGAGATCTCGGCCGGATCGATGTCAGCGTGGATGATCTTGGCAAGCGGGGCGAAGGTGGACAGCTGGCCGGTCACTCGGTCGTCGAAGCGGGTACCGAGCGCGATCAACAGATCACTGCGCTGCAGTGCTCCGACGGCGGCAACCGTGCCATGCATGCCGGGCATGCCCATGTTCTGCGGGTGGCTGTCGGGGAAGACCCCACGGGCCATCAACGTGGTGACCACCGGAATGCCGGTCAGCTCGGCGAGCTCTTTAAGCTCGGCCCACGCGCGGGCTTTCACAACTCCACCGCCGACGTACAGCACGGGTCGGCGGGATTCGGTGATCAGCCGGCCAGCTTCGCGCATCTGCTTGCCATGAGGCCGCGTCACCGGGCGGTAGCCCGGAAGATCGAGCTGGCGGGGCCACTCGAAGCGAGTCTTCGCCTGCAAAGCGTCTTTGGTGATGTCCACAAGCACCGGGCCCGGCCGGCCGGTTCCGGCGATGTGGAATGCCGACGCTATTGCCGCCGTGATGTCCGCGGGCTTGGTGATCAAATAGCTGTGCTTGGTGATCGGCATGGTAATGCCGCGGATGTCGGCCTCCTGGAAGGCGTCGGTGCCAATAGCCGCACTGCCGACCTGTCCGGTGATCGCCACAATCGGCACGGAGTCCATGTGCGCGTCGGCGATCGGCGTTACAAGGTTCGTCGCGCCGGGGCCGGAGGTCGCCATACAGACGCCGACCTTGCCGGTGGCCACGGCGTATCCTTCGGCCGCATGGCCGGCACCTTGCTCGTGGCGGACCAGGATGTGTCGGACCTTCTCGGAGTCGAACAGCGGGTCGTACGCGGGAAGGATGGCACCACCCGGAATTCCGAATACGACGTCTGCCCCCACGCGCTCGAGCGATCTGACAAGAGCCTGCGCTCCGGTCAACTCATCTGCTCTGTCGTTGTCCGACATCTCGGGTCTCCTTGCCCTGACATCCCGCCCGATAGATTTCGGTTTTGGGGGGATTCCGTTGTGGATGTTACGCCTGCAGTCGCAGGTCCTCGTACCAACAAAAAACCCCCGCTGCCGGGTGGCAGGCGAGGGAGCGCGTCGGGATTGAGCTTTTTGCTCAGCCGACACGCTGACGTACGAGGAGAAACCTCCATGCAATGCGCACGCCGCAACAATAGCCGCCTCGGCAGCCGAGTCAATTCGGCGTGCCGTTACGTCTTGCGATCCGGAAGGACGTTCGGATGCCCTAGTAAACCCATGGTTCTTCAGCGACGTAGGGTCAGTAAATGCGCCGTGCCGTTTCCGCGCTTTCCCTTGTCGTGTTGACCATGGGATGTTCTGAAACGGCGCTGGACCGTTCGGCCAGCGATGCCCCGCCCGAGGCTGCACGTACGTCTCCGGCAGCTACCACGGGGCCGACCGCCGCATCGCCAACCCCGACGGCATCCAGAACCCCGACACCGACTGCTACTCCCCGACCCACCATGAACGCGCCCGCGGCGCTCCGTGACATCCGGTACCTTGCGTCAGACATTGGGCCCCGCGAGGCGACCTCTCGTAACTTCGCTGATGCGGCCGCCTTTGTCGAAAAACGCTTCCAGCGCTTGGGCTATGACGTGCGGCGGACCAAGGTACGGGTGCCTGCTGGAAACTCCTGGGGTACGCCCGTGCGACGCGGAACCTCCGTCAATGTGATCGCCGAACCAAAGGGCTTCGACGCGAGCAAGCCGTATGTAGTGATCGGCGCCCACCTAGACACCGTGCCGCTTGCGCCCGGTGCAGAGGACAACGCCTCCGGAATCGCCGTGATGCTCCAGCTGGCCGCGATGGTTAGGCAGCAGCCGGCTGGACTCCCGGTGCAGTTCATCGCGTTCGGCGCCGAGGAACCGCGCGGCAGTGGTGATTCGCTCCACCACTTCGGTTCCCGCCAACACGTTGCAGCCCTCAACCGCTCTGAGCTTCGCGCGATCCAGGCGATGGTGGCGCTGGACCGGGTCGGCGTACGCGCCAGCTACGTACTGGTCTGTACGGCGACTGGCCAAGGCAATCGAATTCGGGACGCTTTGCGGGCTGCGGCACGTCGGGCCGACATCCCCACGCGAACGTGCACAAACTTCACAAGTGATCACTGGTCATACGCCAAGGCGGGCGTTCCCGCCGTCCGGCTAGGAAGCATCCCCTACGCCGGCTACCACTCCCGCGGCGACGTGCCCAGTGTCGTCGACCGGCGTCAGCTCGAGCGGGTGGGGCGGACCGTGTGGACCTGGCTGCGGACGCTGAACTAGCGCGTCCAAGATCACTTCGCAGAAAAGATCACTGCGCAGACAAGATCACTGCGCGAACGGGCCACGGCTGCTGCGCCACAGGTCGGTGAGGATGCCCCTCGCCCGGTCCCCGCCGATAGGCCTCGGCGTGAAGTTGTTGTCGATTACATACGGCACCGGTTCCAATGCCTTCACCCTGTCGCCCCACAACACGATTTCCAGGAAGATGCCTTCCCGCGTCTTGGTCTGGAAATCCATGTCGAAGACGAAGTTGCCCAGCGAGTGCACCACGACTGCAGAGTCAGCCATCTCCAAGCCTTGCACCCAATGCGGATGCCCGCCGATCACCAGATCTGCGCCGGCGTCGGCGAGAGCCCGGGCTGCCACCCGCTGGCTGGGCTCGGGACGATGCGTGTACTGAGTGCCCCAGTGGGTCAGGACTACGACGACATCAACGCGTTGATTGAGCGCGCGGATGTCAGAGGTGATCCGGCGTAGCGCAGAGCGATTCAGCGGGCCGGTACGCGGCGGCATGTTCAGCCGGTTGGTACCGGCTCGGTTGCGGGTGGCCGCGGGCGTCTCGCCAATGGAGTCAACCGCGATGAAGCCAACGCGTACGCCATCTCGCTGGATCACGATCGGTCGGCGGGCGGCCGCCAGATCACGCCCAGCGCCGACGGTAGCGATCTTTGTCGAAGCGAACCGGTCAAGGGTCTGCCGCAGGGCGCGGTCACCGTAGTCACCGACGTGGTTGTTGGCCAAGGAGAGCAGATCAAACCCGGCAGCACGCAATCCGGGGATGACCAGTTGGCTGGCGGCGAAAGAGTCACCCCCCTGAGTCGGTGATCCGGCCCTCGACAGGGTTGACTCGAAGTTGCCCATGGTGATTTCCGCAGCAGCCATTCTTTTTGCGAACGGTCTGAGCGGTGCGCCTGGATCGGACTGATGCCGAGCGCCGACCCGGCGCCCCAGCATGATGTCGCCGACGGCGACTAGCGTTGTGATCTCGGGGACCGGATTTTCGGAACGAATGCGCAATGGGTAGTGCTCGGGATCCCGGAGCGGATGGCGGCCGCCGACCGTCAGCACTCGGACCCGAGCATCCAGGGCGTCGGCCGGCACGATACCGAGGACGTCGCGGTTGCTCCGGACTGCGCGCAGCACATCGCTGGCTGAGCGCTCCTCCGTGCTGAACACCCGCATCCGACCGCCCGATTGGCCAATGGCCGACCAGCTGACTGCCCCCGACGCGACGACTCGACGAGCATCGGTCACTGTCACGTTGGCCGTCGGCCGGGTGGCATGGACTACCAATGCCAACGGCATCAGGTACTGGGGCGAGGGAGTTGGTGCGGCGGGCGACCGAGATGGGTTGGGCGGGCTGGACCGAGGTGCGGCCGGTGTAGACACAGGGGTTCTCACCGATTCCGGGCCCGATGCCTGGCAGCCGGCCAGCAGCGCAACGACTAGGGCGGCCGAACCTGCCCGCGCCCTCATCCGGCCAGCGTAGGTGCTCGTGCGCCGTCACTGGCCTCGGCGGCTGGAAGGTCAATTCCCTCGAGCGCTGCCGTTACCGCGGCTTCGACATGGAGCCGCGTGGTTGGGAAAACAGGAACCGGACTATCAGAGGGACCGATCAGCAGTTCAATCTCGGTGCACCCGAGGATGACGCCGTCAGCGCCGGCCTCGACCAGACTGTTGATCACTGCCCGGTAGGTCTCGCGTGAGCTCTCCCGAATGATGCCCAGGCACAGTTCGTCGTAGATGATCCGGTGCACTTCGGCACGATCATCCGCGCCGGGCACCAGGACGCGCAGACCGTGGTTCGCAAGCCGCTCTCGATAGAAGTCCTGCTCCATAGTGAACGCGGTACCAAGTAGCCCGACCCTGCCAATCCCCGCATCGATGACCGCCGCCGCAATGGCGTCTGCCAGGTGCAGCAATGGAATCGACACCGCAGCCTGCACTTGATCAGCAACCTTGTGCATCGTATTGGTGCAGAGCACGAGCAACTCAGCGCCCGCGGCCTCCAACCGCTTTGCGATGTCCGCGAGTAGCTGCCCGGCCTCATCCCATTGGCCGGTCACTTGAAGCTGCTCGACTTCGGCGAAGTCGACCGAGACCAAAATGAGCCGAGCCGAGTGCAGACCTCCCAGCTTTGCTGCCACCAGCTCATTTGCCTGCCGGTAGTACTCCGCACTGGACTCCCAGCTCATGCCTCCGACCATTCCGATGAGCCGCGGGCGCGTAACAGTCACTCAGCTACTGTGCCACGTCGGCCCATGACTAGGGGTGATACCCACTAAACCCCCTCTGACTAGGCACTTTTGCTGGTGACGAGTGTTGACCGCTGTTGACCGCTGACGAGTGTTTTGCGGACTTTCTGCGGACTAGCCGCGGACCAAACACCAAGATCAACTGACCCATCACAAGACAGCGGCCTGCCC
>DATLQC010000083.1:0-6470 GCA_035535395.1 Propionibacteriaceae bacterium
GTGGATCCGGCCTCGATGCCTTGTCGGACGTCATCGAGACGCTCGCGTAAGCCCTGCAGCGCCTGAGCGCTGTGGTCATAGCGCTCAGCGTTTCTGCGATCTTGATGCATCGATTCCCGAGCGGCGGCGAACGCTTGGAGCGCGGCGCCAAACACCGCAAGCGAACCGAGCGCAGCCCATTCGCTCTTCAACGCACCGAGTACTCCCGCGGCACCTGAGGCAATTGCCGCCACCAGGACAGATGTCGCCGATACATTGAGGGTCCGCCCCGCCGAGTTGCGGTGCCCCGATCGGCGGGTTTGGTAGTAAGCGAGCTGAAGATCTAGCTGGTAGCGGCGAAAATACTCCAACTTAAGCAGCTCCAGCTGGAGATCAGGCGGCCCAACTGAGGTGTTCACGATGTAGCTGAAATAGGACAACCGCTTGGTCTCTGCCCGGGCGCGCGCCGTCATCCAGTCCTCGAGGAGCCGGCCTTCCTTCACCCGAAATAGTGACATCGACGCTATTCCGCCGCTAGCAACGCCAATAAGGGCGAGCACTATGAGAATCGTCTGCGTCAATACGCCCAATGTGCCCGCAAGCAGTGCCACGGCCATCAGTAGCGCGCTCACCGTCGCCGTGGCGAGGACCGCCCAGTTGGCACGGATGACCCATCGCTTGAACGTTCGCTCTGCAAGAAGCGCTTCAGTATCAGCCTCCGCATACTGCTGCGCCAGCTCCACGGGGGCGCTGCGGGTCAGTATCGCGGCGAGCATAGGCGCCGATGTTCTCAGCTGCTCGGCGTGCTCGATCGGCGATAGCCGGTAGTTACCAGGGCTGCCGCTGCCGATGATTCGAGCTGCATCCGACATGATCGTCATCCCGCGATCTCAACACGTTCGTGGCCTGGTTTCTCAAAGGTGAACATGCTCATCGGATCATCTCAGGCGTGACGTCGCAGCGGCATGCTCGACGCCCTGGATGTGCAGATCGATAGTGACGAATGAGAAGGTACACGACACCATCGGGCCCCCTGAGCTGGCCGCCCCGCAACAGAGGCTGAGCGAATGTCGACGAGCGTCACGGGCTTGACTCATGAGGGCATCTGGCTCAGGGCGAGCGCTAACGTTCGCCTGTTGCTGCCTGCTGCGGCGCATGCTGCATAATAGGTGTATGAATGTGCAGCAAAATCAGCTCAGTGGCCCGGAGATTATCGCAACTCGCAAATCCATACCGTTGAGTCCTCGTGACCTGCGGGACCTCGCGGTGCTGCGTGGCTCATCTGCCCGTCGTTCAGCATTGGCCCAGTTGGCCCACACCGATGTACGCGAGAACGCAAGCGAGGCGCAGTTGCTGCATGCCATTCTCGAGGCGGGGCTGCGCGCGATCGAGCTGCGGATTGAGGAGGAAAGCTACGCGGCGGACGCCGAGTCCCAGCGGAGCGAGGATGCCGAGAGGCGTGCAGCTGCTCGGCGGCGGGCACCGCACTGGGTTAATGAGTCGTGACTTCGTTGCGGCGAGGACAGGTCATCCGGGCCGAGGTGGGGCAGTCTGAGCCGAAGCTATTCGTCATCGTCTCGAACAACAGCCGGAACCGGAACTTCGACCAGGTTCTCGCTGTACGAATGACGACAACGACCAAGCACGAGAGGCCTAGCATCATCGAGCTCGGATCAAGCGAGGCTTTCAATGGGCGCATCATCTGCGATGACATTGAGACCATCTGGGAGGACGAGGTTCTCGCGGTGCTGGGGGGCCTTTCACCAACGGCAATGCAGGAATTGGATGGCGGGCTGATGGCTGCCCTCGGCATCGGCTCCGCCTCCCAGTCGCAGGCGCCAGAGGCGTAAGACCACGCTCAGGTCAATGAAACTGCTGGACAACAGCAGTGCCCACTCATCTGAGGGCGCGATTTGCCAGCAGTTTTGGTATCCGCGCAGTTTGCGGCTGTGCCCGCCCCGACTGAGGTGATCGTCAAGGTTGGACCGTGATCACGACCGTGCCACTCGCGTGTCCGGCACCGACGTGGCCGATTGCACGGGGTGTGTCCAACAGCGGATAGGTGGCATCGAGCACTGGTACGACCCTTCCGGATTCGACGAGGGTCTTGAGGGCGACCAGGTCCGCTGGGTTTTGAAACTTGATCGCAGGGCGGGCCTGCTGGCGCAGGAAGAATGCCGACAGGTGCGCCTTGATCAAGTTGCCGACCGCGCCACCGGAATGCCCTCCCCCATTGGGCAGCAACCTCCCATTGGGAGTAAGGGCGCGTCGGGTCTGCGACAGCGAATGGTTGCCGACGTTATCGAGGATGAAGTCGTAGCCCGGGCCGCCTTCGGTGAAGTCTTCTTTGGTGTAGTCGATGACGTGGTCGGCGCCGATGGAGCGCACCATGTCCACGTTTCTGGTGCTGCACACGGCGGTCACCTCGGCACCGAATGCCTTGGCGATCTGGACGGCGAACGTGCCCACCCCGCCCGATGCCCCGTTGATCAGCACCTTCTGGCCCGGCTGGATCTTGCCTTCGTCGCGCAGCAGCTGGAGTGCGGTTGTAGCCGATACGCCGACGGCAGCGGCCTGCTCAAAGGTGAGGTTGGCCGGCTTCCGAGCGAACTGGTTCTCCCTCGCGTGGGCGTACTCTGCGAACCCTCCGGTGCACCATCCGAAGACCTCATCGCCTGGTCGCAACGTGGTCACCTGCTTGCCGACGGCCTCGATCGTCCCGGCGACATCCGTCCCCGGAACACGGTTCTTCGGCCTTCGCAGCCCCGTTGCGAGGCGCATGAACTTGGGCACGCCGGTCATAAGCATCCAATCTCCGACATGGACCGACGCTGCGTGGACACGGACCAAGACCTCGTCGTCCCCGATCGGGGGCCTGTCGACCTCGCCAAGCTCGAGCGAATCTTCGGAGCCGTAGTGGTCTTGGACGATCGCCTTCATGCGTTCTCCTCGGAACTGTACAGTGTAAGAACCTTACAATGTAAGACTTTACGGTGTATAGTTTTAACTGTCAACCCGGCTGACGTTCAGGAGTGGCGCGGAAAAGGAGGCACATGAGCACCGACACCACCACTGCGCGGCGCCGTACCCCGCTGACCCGTGAGCGCGTACTTCAGACCGCCGTCCGCCGAGCCGATCAAGGCGGCATCGCATCCCTTTCCATGCGCAAGCTGGGCCAGGAGCTCGGCGTCGAGGCGATGGCGCTCTACCATCACTTCGCCAACAAGGACGACCTCGTCGACGGCATGGTCGACCTCGTCTTCGGTGAGATCGAGCTACCGCCGAGTACGCGCGACTGGCGGACCGCCATGCGGCAGCGAGCGATCGGGGTCCGAGACGCGCTGCTGCGCCACCGATGGGCGGTCGGACTGATGGAGTCGCGGCGGCGTCCCGGGCCGGCGAACCTGCGACACCACGACGCGGTCATCGGCAGCCTTCGGGCGGGCGGCTTCGACATCGGGATGGCCGCCCACGCGTACTCCGTCCTTGACAGCTACATCTATGGCTTCGCGCTGACGAAGATGAATCTGCCATTCGAGACGTCGGATGATGTCGCGGATGTCGCGCAGTCGATGCTCCAACCGTTCCCGCCAGACGAGTACCCCCACATGCTCGAAATCCTCACCGACCATGTCATGAAACCTGGATACAACTACGGGGAGGAGTTCGAGTACGGCTTGGACTTGATCCTCGACGGCCTCGAGAGAGTTCGAGGCGCGTGATCAGCGACACGGGGTCGTATGCTCGTGGCCACTGGGTGGTTCCAGCACCGTGACGTACGAGAGCATGAGCCTAGGACCCACTCAACAGAGTCGGGATCAACATGCGCGATGGAACTTCCGCAACCGAGGACGCGAAATCGGCTGGCATGTCGCCATTGCGCCTACGGCTCGGCGCTCTGCTCATCATCTTGTGGTTGCTGCCGTTCTGGGCGCTGGCTCCCGAGATCGCGCATTTCCTCAGGGGGCTCAGTAACCTCCATCAGTTGCGGCTGTCACGACAACCATCGTCGTCGTGCAGACCATTATCGGGTTGCTCGGATTGTGGATCGCCGGAACGGAAGTCAAGTCGATCATCAAGGGCTCCACGATGAGGCATGCCCTGAAGGCCGTCTGGTCAATACTTCTTCACGGAGAGATCCGGCCTAGCACACCACCACGAACGGGTCGCCGATGGAGTCATCCGCGGCGACTCAGCCTCGGGCTCGTGCAAGATCAAGAAAGAATAGTGTGTACCTCACTCGCCGGGCGGAAATCGCTGGAGGCGGCGAGCTCTGTTTGCGTCTCGAATCCGGCGATCCGCCGGCGAAGTGTAGTGAGGGTGCTTTCCGGTCGACCTGCGCGTCGGGTGAGCTCCTCGGCCGCGTCGAACAGGCCGTCGCCTGTGTTGCTGACGATCACGTCGATCGGCCGAGCTCTGGGAAGCTATCAGCTACGCACCCGCGCTGCGACACGACGAGCAATACACGGCGCTCCGCCTTGGCCAGCCTGACCCACCGGCGAATCCTGGTTCGTCGCCCATCGCCCGTCGGCCATCGCCGGTCGGTCGTTTTGGCGGAGCCACGTTTCTCGTCTGAAGACGGCTCAGAAGTGTTTGATTCGGCGATTCGGCACTCGTTAGACGTCTTGGGACGGCAAACGCTGTGTGCTCGGAGGCGTCCGGGTGCGACGTGCTAGTAGAGCGTTATCGGTTTGACGCCTGTGACTGTCACTGACGGACTTTAGCCAGCTCACTCCGCACCTAGCGTTCTCGTACAGTGTACGATAAAGTTCGTACTAAGTGCGATAAATGATCGCGCCCATCAGGACAGGGGAAGCGGTCATGAAATCTCACCAATTGCATGCTGCGCACGCCGGCGACCTGGTTCGAGGAACCCTTAATCGTGGACAGCAGCAAGATCCACCAACACCATCAGCGTCCCAGCCACTCCTATCGAGCAAGCTCTGGCAGACACACCCTCGCAGCTACCACCCCAGACCGGCAGCAGCTCGGCACCCGCGCCGCCAAGCACCGGTTTAGACGCAACTCAGATGCGGCCGCCGGCCAGCCTGTCCAACGCGGATGGACGGACCCCCGTCGTCGATTCTGGCCGTCTCCGGCGACTCACAACATTCGTCTAAGCCCGACGCATCACCATCGCACTCGATAGCTGCTACTGATCCACCCAAGGAGAACGACATGACCGTCACCGACCGAACCGCAGCAACGAAACGAGTCCCGATGGACTCACTCAGAAGGACCGCACTCATCGGGGGCGCGCTCTACGTGCTCACCTTTGCCAGCTCAATCCCTGCGGTCCTCCTTCTCGGCTCCTCCGTGTTGAACAACCCGGACTACATCATTGGTCCCGGCCCTGACACGGCCGTGCTCTTCGCCTGCCTCCTCGATCTGATCAACGCGCTCGCCTGTATCGGCACCGCGGTCGCGCTGTTCCCGGTGGTCAAACGACAGAACGAAGCCGTCGCGCTCGGCTTTGGCGGCGCCCGTGTCCTGGAAGCCGCCATCATCGTGACGGGCGTGGTGAGCCTCCTGGCGGTCGTAACGCTGCGACAGGAAATGGCCGGAGCTACCGGAGCTGATGAGGCCGCGCTCCTCACCGTCGGGCAGTCCCTCGTCGCCGTCCGTGATTGGACGTTCGTGCTCGGGCCCATCCTCATGTCGGGCGTGAACGCTCTACTGCTGGGCTCCCTCATGTACCGGTCCGGACTCGTGCCCCGGATCATTCCGCTAGTGGGACTCATCGGAGCACCCCTGATTCTCATCTCCGCAACCGCACTCATGTTCGGGATCTGGACACAATCCTCGGTATGGCACGGGATCGCGGCCGCTCCGATTTTCGCCTGGGAACTGTCGCTCGGCGTCTGGCTGGTCATCAAAGGCTTCAAGCCTTCCCCGGTCACGGCCGGAATGACTGCGGCCGGCAGCCCACCCGTTTACCAGAACAGCGCCGTCTAACGGTCGACGACACGGCCGGGTTATGAAAGGTAAGGTCGTGATGTTGCCGTCTAGTCCGGGCCGGCGTCGGACCGTCGCACGGCACGGGCGATTGGCGGAACCGCCCCTCAACGTCAGCGGCGAGCACTGCGGTCGGGCACAGTTCCGCGCGGTGCTTCCTCAGGCCCAGCTCGCTGCATCAATCTCTCATCGAAATAAGACCATCATGAATACGACAATCCACCACCGCGATCTCCAGGAACCCGGACGCGTCCAGCCGGTGGCCAAGAGTCGGATCGGGTTGATCGTCGCTACATCGATGGCCGTTGGGCTGTTTGCTGCCGCGGTTCTCGTCGCCGTCCCGTTCATTCCGGCAGAAGAGAACGTCCTCACCGGCGGGGTGCTGCTGGGCTTTGCGCTCGGATGGGCGTTGCTGGCCGTGCTGTCCGTCCGGTTCAGCGACCAGCCCCAACGGTGGGCAGCTGCGCCGGCCGTCTTCATGGGGTTAGCCGGTCTCGCTTCACTCAGCGGGTCCGCCGCCGTGCACGATGTGCTCA
>DATLQC010000084.1:0-29102 GCA_035535395.1 Propionibacteriaceae bacterium
TCCACCCTTGCCACCGGCCGCACCGGCATCCGCGAGCAGACCCTGCGGTGTTATGTCGGGATGGTCAACGCCGGACTCACCCCAGTCGTGTATGAGTACGGCAGCCTCGGCTGTTCCGGTGACCTCGCCCCGCTTGCCCACTGTGCCCTGGCCCTCATGGGTGAGGGGATAGTCCGGAACGCAACGGGCACGCTCATGCCGACAAGCGAAGCGTTCGCAGCCGCCGGCATAGCACCCGTCACATTGGGTGAAAAGGAGGGTCTGGCCTTGATCAACGGCACTGACGGCATGCTCGGCATGCTGGTGCTCGCGATCATCGATCTCCGTCGGTTACTCAAGGTGGCTGACATCACCGCCGCTATGAGCGTTGAAGGTCTGCTCGGTACCGACGACGTCTTCGCCGATGATCTGCACGCCCTGCGGCCGCATCCGGGCCAGACCGCATCGGCACGGAATCTACGCAAGATCATTGCAGGCAGCGAGATCCGGGAGAGCCACCGTACCGAGGCCTGTACCCGAGTCCAGGACGCCTACTCGCTGCGCTGCGCGCCGCAGGTGGCCGGCGCCGTACGCGACACCGTTGATCATGCTCAGCGGGTCGCCATGATCGAGCTGGGGTCAGCGATCGACAACCCAGTGATCACTCTCGACGGTCGCGTTGAGTCCAACGGCAACTTCCATGGCGCGCCACTCGGTTATGTGCTGGACTTCCTCGCCATAGCGGTAGCAGACCTGGCCAGCATGTCCGAACGGCGTACGGACCGGTTCCTCGACAGGTCGCGAAATAGCGGCCTCAATGCATTCTTGGCGGCGGACCCAGGCGTCGACTCCGGTCACATGATCGCCCAGTACACCCAGGCAGCGATCGTCTCCGAGCTCAAGCGGCTTGCGGTGCCCGCTTCGGTGGACTCGATTCCGAGCTCGGCCATGCAAGAGGACCATGTTTCGATGGGTTGGTCCGCGGCGCGCAAGCTGCGTCGGGCGATCGACGGCCTCATCCGGGTGCTGGCCATTGAGCTGCTGACCGCGGCTCGCGGCATCGAGTTGCGGCTGCCGCTGCAACCCGCACCCGCTTCCGCCGCTGTCCTCGTGGCTCTCCGGACCGCCGGCGCGCCAGCACCCGGTTCAGATCGCTGGCTCGCACCCGAGATCGACATTGCAGTTGAGTTGATCAAGGCTGGTGCCGTCGTGGCCGCCACCGAGTCGGTGACTGGCCATCTCGATTGATCAACCCATCCGCACTGCGAGCGTCGGTCGCCCGAGCAGTGCCCAAAGAATAAGGAGACAGACATGGAAGGCGCCCGACCCATACATGCACCGCGCGGTACCACGCTGACCGCACGATCCTGGGCCACCGAGGCCCCGCTGCGGATGCTGATGAACAACCTTGATCCAGAGGTTGCTGAACGCCCCGATGATCTTGTCGTCTATGGCGGCACCGGGCGCGCCGCTCGGGATTGGCGCGCGTTCGATGCCATGATGCGCACCCTGACGACCTTGGCGCATGACGAGACCATGCTGGTTCAGTCCGGCCGCCCGGTCGGGGTTATGCAGACCCACGAATGGGCGCCGCGGGTGATCTTGGCAAACTCCAACCTGGTGCCAGACTGGGCGACCTGGCCGGAATTCCGGCGGTTGGAGAAGCTCGGGCTGACCATGTACGGCCAGATGACTGCAGGCTCATGGATCTATATCGGTACGCAGGGCATCGTCCAAGGCACGTACGAGACCTTCGCGGCGGTCGCGGAGAAACGGTTTGGCGGCACCCTCGCCGGAACCTTGACACTCACCGGCGGTTGCGGCGGCATGGGCGGCGCGCAGCCCTTGGCGGTGACGCTGAACGAGGGCGCCTGCTTGATCGTCGATGTCGATCGATCACGGCTGCAGCGCCGAGTTGATCATCGCTATCTGGATGAGATCGCTGATGATCTTGACGACGCGGTATCACGCGCGGTGGCGGCGAAAGATGAGCGTCAAGCGACCTCCATTGGTGTCGTCGGCAACTGCGCTGAGGTCTTTCCTGAGCTTCTCAGTCGCGGTGTACCGATCGACATTGTCACTGATCAGACCAGTGCCCATGACCCGCTGTCCTACCTGCCGGAGGGGATCAGTTTGGAGGACTGGGCCAGCTATGCCGAGCAGAAACCGGAGGAATTCACCGATCGGGCCCGGGCCAGCATGGCTTGCCATGTTCAGGCGATGGTGGGGTTTCAGGATGCCGGTGCCGAGGTCTTCGATTACGGCAACTCGATTCGCGACGAGGCTCGGCTGGGCGGCTATGAACGCGCGTTTGAGTTTCCAGGCTTCGTACCGGCCTATATCCGGCCGCTGTTTTGTGAGGGTAAGGGCCCGTTCCGGTGGGTTGCGTTGTCCGGAGATCCGCATGACATCGAGGTCACCGACCGGGCAGTCATGGATCTGTTTCGCGATAATGATCGGCTGCAGAAGTGGCTGCGCGGCGCTCAAGAAAAGATCAGCTTCCAGGGCCTGCCGGCTAGGATTTGCTGGCTCGGCTACGGCGAGCGGGACAAGGCCGGTTTGGCCTTCAACGACTTGGTCGCCTCGGGCAAGATCAGCGCGCCGATTGTTATCGGTCGTGATCATCTAGACTGCGGCTCGGTGGCAAGCCCGTACCGCGAGACCGAGGCAATGCTCGACGGCTCGGATGCCATTGCGGACTGGCCGTTGCTGAACGCCATGATCAACACTGCTTCAGGAGCGTCGTGGGTGTCCATTCATCATGGCGGTGGAGTGGGCATCGGCAGATCCATCCACGCCGGCCAAGTGTCGCTCGCCGATGGCACGGAGTTGGCCGCCCAGAAGCTCGCGCGCGTGCTGACCAATGATCCCGGCATGGGGGTGATCCGGCACGCCGACGCGGGCTACGAGCGGGCCGAGCAGGTCGCAGCCGAGCGCAGCGTCAGAATCCCCATGACGGAAGGAATTTGAACGTGATCATGACCCAAGCCGCGATCTTCGAGCAGCTGTGGTCGGCGATCGCGGACATTGGGTGCGATCCGGTCACCGGAGGTTACCGGCGCTTTGCCTGGACTCAGGCGGATATGCAGATGCGTGAATGGTTTGCTGGCGAATGCGCGAGCCGAGGCCTTGAGCTGACCGAGGATCGGGTGGGAAACCAATGGGCGTGGTGGGGTGATCCCGATGGATCCGCGGCCGCTGGCATCGTTACCGGCTCGCACCTGGACAGCGTGCCGGACGGCGGCGCTTTCGACGGGCCGCTTGGCGTCGTCAGTGCGCTGTTGGCGATCGACCGGTTGAGGTCGGACGGCTTTCGGCCAAGCCGCCCGATTGCTGTAGTGAACTTCGTCGATGAGGAGGGTGCCCGGTTTGGCGTTTCCTGTATTGGATCGCGGATGATCACCGGAGCGCTGAGTCCTGATAAGGCACGGACGTTGCGCGACGCCGACGGCTTCACAATGGCGGAGGCAATGCTTGCGGCCGGACGGCGCCCCGAGCACTTGGGCCCCGATCCCGAGGCGCTGGCTCGCATTGGGTCGTTCATTGAGCTGCACATCGAGCAAGGACGAGGGCTGATCGAGCTCGGTCGTCCCGTGGCGGTTGGTAACGGGCTCTGGGCGCACGGTCGGTGGCGCATCGAGATTCCTGGTGAGGCTAATCACGCCGGCACCACGAGGCTGAACGATCGCCGCGATGCCGTCATCGGTTGCGCGCAGCTGGTACTCGCGGTCCGCGCCGCAGCCGAGGCGCACGGCAGCTTGGCCACTATTGGCAAGATCAACATCCGGCCCGGAGGAGTGAACGCCATTGCTGGTTTGGCAACCGCATGGCTCGACGCCCGCGCCGCCGATGAAGCTGCGCTTGGTGCCACCGTTGCTGAGATTGAGCGGGAGGCTGCCAGCTTGGATGCTGTCATGGCCGAGGAGTCGAGGACTCCACACACGAACTTCGACGATGCCCTGGTGAGCCGGCTGGCCGGACTGCTTGACGATGCACCGGTGATGAGCACTGGAGCAGGGCATGATGCCGGGATTCTGGCCAACGCCGGCGTACCGGCGGCGATGATCTTCGTCCGCAACCCGACCGGGATCTCTCACTCGCCCGCCGAGCGGGCCGAGCCTGAAGATTGCCTTGCCGGGGTCACCGCCTTGGTCTCGGTGCTCGCTGACTTGGCTGGGGCAGAGTCGTGACCTCGTACTGGGCCGCGTACGCCTGGTTGCCGAACGGCTGCCATGGCGGTGTCGCCTTTGACATTGAAGATGGGCGCTTTGCGCGAGTCCGAGTCGGCATCGAACCGCCGGCCACTGCCGAGATCTTGGGCGGTGTAACGCTGCCTGGTCTGGCCAATGGCCACAGCCACGCCTTTCATCGCGTTCTCCGCGGCCGAACGCATGGAGGCGGGGGCAGCTTCTGGACCTGGCGTGATCAGATGTACGAGGTTGCGGCCCGTCTCGATCCTGATTCTTACCTGACACTTGCCCGTGCGGTGTTCGCAGAGATGGTGCAGGCCGGATACACCGTCGTCGGGGAGTTCCACTATTTGCACCATGATCAAGGCGGCCGCCCGTACGCCGATCCCAACGCCATGGGAGCAGCGTTGATCCAGGCCGCCACCGAGGCCGGCATCCGACTGACCTTGATCGACGCCTGCTACTTGTCCGGCGGACTCGCGGCAACCGGCCATCTGCCGTTGGATTCGGTACAGCAGCGCTTCGCTGACCATGATCTTGATCACTGGTGGGCTCGCATAAGCCTGCTCAGTGATCAGGATCTGGTACGCATTGGCGCCGCGGTGCACTCAGTTCGGGCGGTGCCGGCTGAGTTTCTCAGCATGATCGGCGAGGCGGCGAGGGAAGGGCCCTTGCATGTTCACCTCAGCGAGCAACCGGCGGAGAATGCTGCTACCCAAGCTTTCTACGGCTGCACTCCTACGGAGCTGCTTGATGATCATGGTTTGCTGAGTCGTAGAACAACGGCCGTGCACGCCACTCATCTGAGTGATACCGACATTAAGTCCTTGGGTAACAGCCAGACGTCGGCATGCTTCTGTCCGACGACGGAGCGTGATCTTGCTGATGGCATCGGCTCCGCCCGACGGCTGGCCAACGCCGGCAGCCCGCTTACCGTGGGCTCTGATCAACAGGCGGTGATCGACCCGTTCGAGGAGCTGCGTGGAGTCGAGCTTCACGAGCGGCTGGCGACCGGCGAACGCGGCCGCTTCACGCCCGTGGAGCTGATCAAGATTGCTAGCGAGGCCGGCTACCGCAGCCTCGGCTGGACCGACGGCGGCCGGATCGCCGACGGGGCTCTCGCTGACTTCGTTGTTGTCCGATCCGATTCGGTGCGCACCACAGGGGCCCATCCTGATCAAATCGTCTACGCCGCGACCGGTGCAGATATCGATCACGTTGTTGTTGCCGGGCGGGTGATTGTTCGTAATGGGCGGCATCAGCTCGGCTCGGCTGCTCAACTGCTCGCAGCGGCTCTTGATCAACTAGGGGAAGCATGAGCAGCACGCTGATCAACGGAATCGGCGAGCTAGTCACCTGTGACGGTACGGGCTCTGATCTGCTGGGTGTCCGATCCAAGACTGCGCTCGTCGTTGAGGATGACAAGATCGCCTGGATAGGAGCGGCGACGAAGACGCCCCCTGCCGACACGATGATCGACGTCGACGGCCGGGCGGTCATTCCCGGCTTTGTTGACTCGCATAGCCATCTTGTCTTCGCCGGTGATCGTGCGGGCGAGTTCGTGGCTCGGATGACCGGCCAGCCCTACGACGGAGGTGGCATTGGCGTCACAGTGGCAGCAACTCGCGCTGCCGCCGACGATGAGCTGGCTCGCTTGGTAGAGGCGCGGATCGCCGAGCTACGAGCTCTGGGCACCACCACCATTGAGATCAAGAGCGGCTATGGGTTGACAGTTACCGATGAGGCGCGGGCGCTCAGAATTGCTCGGCAGTTCACAAGCGAAACCACATTCCTGGGCGCCCATGTGGTGCCGGCCGAGTATGCATATGACCGGGCGGCGTACGTGGATCTCATCACAGGGCCAATGCTGGAGGCGGCAGCGCCGTACGCGCGCTGGATCGATGTCTTCTGCGAGCCGCACTCGGCCCACGCCTTTGACGCGAATGAAGCGCGCCAAATCCTCAAAGCCGGAGCAGCGGTTGGTCTTGGCCTACGGGTCCATGGCAACCAGCTCGGTCCCGGCCCAGGTGTTCAGCTGGCCGTCGAGTTGAGTGCGGCCACCGTCGATCACTGCACTTACCTTGACGATGCCGACGTCGATGCACTGGCCGACGCTGCGGAAACTACGGTGGCGACGCTGCTGCCGGGGGTGGAGTTCTGCACTCGCTCGCCTTATCCGGATGCCACGCGGCTGCTAGCGGCCGGGGTCTCGATCGCGCTGGCGACTGACTGCAATCCCGGGACTTGCTACTCGAGCTCAATGCCATGGGTGATCTCGCTGGCCGTCCGCGAGATGGGCATGACGCCAGCTCAGGCGCTTTTCGCCGCTACGGCTGGCTCGGCTAAGTACTTACGACGTACCGACATTGGCCGGCTGGTCGTAGGAAACCGGGCCGATTTTACGGTCCTAGACGCACCGTCGTACCTACACCTGGCCTACCGCCCTGGGGTACCAATCGCACGCGCGTTGGACGTCCCGATTACTTCCCAACGGGCCACTACTGGACTTTGAGCTCTCATTGGGAGGCCTCCCGCAGTCCCCGTACAATCTCCTCGACGTTGATCGCCGTCGTTGCCGGCACGTCACCGCTCATGCGTGGCACAATGACGCGTCCAACCGCTGGTCGTTTCGGAGGAAGTCGATGAGCACGGTGGAGTCGAGAACGGGAAGCACGGATCACCCGTCGCGATGAACTTCGGCACGGCGCTGCTCTCGCACCCAAGCTGCCGGATCGGCATCCCAGTCGTGATCACGATTTGCGATGGCACCGGCGGCGGCTTCCATGTCGGTCCAGCGGAACTCTTAACGAATTGCACGCTCGATGGCCGACGCACGAATGCGGTACGACACCCCGGGGTCCGCTCAGCTCATCGATTTGAGCGACAAGCCCATCGTCGAGCTCAATCTGCATCCGCATGTGTGAAGCTTGGCACGAAGCGATCTCACGGCATCCGCCGAAACGCAGGCGGAGTGATCTGCCGGTCCTTCCAGACAAACGCCGGCACTCGGCCGAAGAACTCATGCGCAAAGTCGGCACAGAAACCGATCAGCTGCGTGTCATGTTTGTCGACAGAGAAACGCATCCCGTTGTCCTCGATGCGAAAGCCAGGCGGCTGCACCGCCATCAAGAACTCCATCGTTCGCGGATGGATTACATCCGATGCGAATTTGGGATCGTCAGTGCGCACGGTGAAACGATCATTGAATTCTTCGCTCTCAAAGCGGACCTTCTTGCCGCCCCAGCCGCCGCCCACCGAGAGCATAGGAAAGGAGAAGGGCATCGAGATTGCGGTCACGATCTCGGAGTGATTGTCGGTCACCGTGCGAGTCTGAGTGCGACCATCTGAGTCGGTGTAGGTCTCAGTGTGTTGCGTCTTCCAGCGGTGGATGAACGCCTCGATGGGCAGGCCCTCGTTGGAGCCGCGAATCACCTTCTCGGTCGTATGCCCGAATCCGGCTGTGGTCAGACCGTACTTGGCGATGAGCGTGTCGTCGCGGCTAATTAGCTGCCAGTCCGGATGGCCATAGAACCCGAATCCTGGTGCCGGCGGTGTTACCTGGTACGGCGCCAAGGCTCCCGGATCGAACGCCTGGGCGACCGCGCCAAGTTGCTCCAGGTAGCCCTGCAATTGCTCAGGATCCTTTGGCGCGCCAACCGCAACAAGCTGTTGGCCGTCGATGCTGAGGTCAACTTTGTGGCCCGCCTGGCTAAAGGCAGCGATCGCATCGAGTACCGACGCCGACAAGGCCGTTTTGGCATACCCAGCGTCAGCAGTGCGTACCTGCAAACGCGGATCCACCTCAACCTCCGCCACCGATACGCCGCTGCGAGCGTGGTCGGTCGACACGAAGAGATCCGGAAGCGGCAGGGGTAGCTGCATGCTCGCGATGCGGTCGTCGAACTTCGGTCCACCGTCGCTGCTGGCGTACTCGAACACCCGGAACGGCACACCGGTTGCCGTCTGGCCTGAAATTGCTTCGTCCATTTTGCGTACGAAGCCGAGGCCAAAGGGCGGTGCGTGGTGATCAAGAACCGACTCCAAGGACGGACGCGACTCGAAGGTCCAACCGCGGCCCCGCAGCGCGCGGATGTACCGCTGGCGACGAATGATCAAGAAGGCAATGAGGCCGAGCACGAGTACGGCGACCACAATCAGGATGATCACAATGGTGCTGCTAGTCACACGTACTCCCTACTTGGCGCCTGAGTGCGGCGGCCTGGTGGCCGCTCTACGAGATACATCGCCGACACAATGGCCAGGCCGCCGATGATCATCCGCAGAGTGATTGTCTCGCCACCGAGGGCCACCGCGAAGGCCGCTGCCCAGACCGGCTCCACGGCCATGATCACTGCAGCCCGCGACGGCTCGATGTGCGCCTGGGCCCAGGTTTGCAGCACCATCGTCAATGCGCTCGCAACAAGTGCGAGATAAAGCACGATGAGCCAGTCGCCGGCGTTGTTCGGCAACTGGATGCCTCCACCTGTTCCAGCCGTCGGCCACAAGGCCGCAACGGCAGACACGAGCGTGATCACAATCAGCTGAACCAGGCTGAGGCTGAGCGTGGTCTCTGGCGTGCTGAACCGTCCTAGAGCCACGATGTGGCCTGCATAGATCACCGCAGAGACCAGCGTGAGCAGTTCGCCGTAGCCCAACGCGAAGCCGCGCAGGGCCAGCACGCCGAGGCCGACTGTGGCAAGGACGGCAGCCAGCCAGGTTAGACGCGGGATTCGACGCCGCAGGATGAGTGCAGTCAGCAGCGGTGTGACGACCACATAGAGCCCGGTAACAAAGCCGGAAACGCTGGCTGCGGTATGGGCCAGCCCTGCGGTCTGCAAAATCTGGGCCGAGCCGTACAGCAGGCCAAGGAGGGCTCCGTACGCCAAGACAGGCCGCGACAGGTGGAGCCGAGGCGCTGCAATGAGAGCAAGCGCCAGGGTGGCAATCGCAAAGCGGGTGACAAGGAGGTCGGCTACCGGAATCCGGGTCACCACATCTTTGATCAGAAAGAATGTCGAGCCCCAGGCGGCCGTCATAGCCAGCAGCGCCAGAAATGCCAGCAGCTCGGTGCGGGACCTGGCGGCGAGCATCGCCCTAGCCTAGAGCGGTACCCACGTCCACCTCACGCCTGAGAAAAGCGCCTCGGGTGGCGACTTGTATGGCGGGCCCTAGACGCGGAGTCGGCGATGAGAAACCTGGTTATCTTCTACCGTCTCGAGTTCTAGGGCAGCCGAGATTGGTCAGCGTCTCCGTTACTCCGCACAAGGCCCCGGATGAGCGCCAATTCTCAGGAACTCACCGTCATTTGTGGCTTCGTGCGGAGGGACGGCTGAAGCATCTAGAAATCAGACGACGTAGAGAGTGATCGTGGAACCCTTAGGCGCTTCGGTGCGCGCGGACGGGTTGGTGTAGACCACGTAGCCGACTCCGGGGCGGTTGACGGCAGCAACCTGCTGCACCTTGGCCTTGAAGCCGGCCTCCCTCATCACCTTCCTGGCTGCCGGAACGGCCATTCGCTGCACATTTGGCACCGTGACCAGGTTCTGACCGAGCGATCTAGTGAGGGTGATGGTGTCACCAGGAGCGCCGTGCCCGGTCCGCGGATTCTGACTCAGCACGAGGTCCTTGGCCACCTTGTTGGAGTGTGCGCTCCGCTGGACGACCCGGAAGCCCGCGTTGCTCAGAGCCGCGACAGCGGCATCGTATGGAGTGCCTTGGTAATTGGTGATCAATAGCGGCTTCGGCCCATTCGAGACCACCAAGTCGACGGCGGTGCCTTTCTTCAAGCGGGCCCGGGCCTTCTCCGACGCGCTCAGCACCACGCCGGGCGCCACATGCTCGCTGAAGCCGTTGGTCACCTTACCTACCGCCAACTTCGCCTTCTGAAGCGCTTCCTCAGCCGCGGACTGGGAGAGGCCGACAACGACGGGCATGGGATACCGCTCGGGTCCCTGGGATAAGGCTGCCTGAATCCGGGAGCCCTTTTCGATCTTGGTACCAGGTCCCGGATCGGTCGAGATCACCTGACCACGGGTCACCGTTTCGCTGTACGCCTCAGAGAAGTCAATCTTCAGGCCTGACTTTGTAGCGACCCGCACGGCCTCGCTCCGGCTTAGCGAGGCAAGATCCGGCGCGGTCGTGAACCGGCCCTCAGTGAGGTACCAGCCGGCAAGCGCGGCGGACGCGGACAGCATCATCACCAGCAAGAAGGCGATCCAACCTCTGCGTCGCTTCCGCGCCCGACGCTCGCGTTCGGCGGCGAGCCGCTCTGGGGACGGCTCATGCACCGGTCTGGCAATGGCCGGCGGCGGAGCATCGATCATTGTTCGCGTGCCACCACCACCCGAGAGCCGAGGTTCCATCCGCCCTGGCGGTATTGGCGTCGAGACTCTCTGGGTTCGCTCATAATCTGCACGGTCGCGTGGCCCGCCGTGTTTAAAGACAAGTGGCCTGGCCGCTGGGGCTGTCGGTGTGGTGCGCAGCTCACGGGTCAGCTCTGGATCATCGGTGAGGCCGCGCTGTAGTGAATTGCGCGCGCGCCGTACCTGGGCAAGAAAAACCTTCGCGTCAGGTTGCCGCAGATTGGCATTCCGGGCCGTCGCACGCGTGACCAGAGCGTCCACGTACGGCGGAATCCGGCCCGCGCTAGGGCTGGTCGACGGCGGCGGGACGTCGCGGTGCACATGGGCGTACGCGATCTGGATAGGCGTATCTCCGGTGTGTGGCTTACGGCCGGTCAGTAGTTCGAAGAGAACGATGCCGGCGCTGTAGACGTCGGATCGGGCGTCCGCGTGCCCGGACATGACGAGCTCCGGTGGGAGATAGGACACGGTGCCGATCAACAAACCTTGTGTTGCGGTATTGGTCTGGGATGAGACGGCTTTGGCCAGGCCGAAGTCGGCGACCTTGATCTGACCACGGTCGCTGATCAAGACGTTTTCCGGCTTCACATCGCGATGTACCAGTCCTGCGTTGTGGGCTGCCGCGAGCGCGGCCAGCACCGGCTCCATGATTTCGAGTGCCCTCTTGGGAGGCATCGGCGCTTCCCGATTGAGCACGTCACGCAAGGTCTGACCCTCGACGTACTCCATCACGATGTAGGGCCGGCTGTTCGAGCTTTCCCGGTCCTGACCTTGATCAAAAACTGACACCACATTTGGATGGGACAGCTTGGCTGCCGCACGCGCCTCACGATCAAACTTGCGCGCGAATTCGGTCTCATCTCCCAGCCCGACGTGCATCACCTTGACTGCGACCGTACGGGTGAGGCGGGTATCGACGGCCCGATATACGGTTGCCATTCCGCCGCGAGCCAGCCGTTGGGTGATCTCATAACGACCGTCCAGAAGGCGACCCACCAAGGGGTCGCCAACGGTCGTCATCGTCACTTCTGCTCCATACACGGTGGGGAAGATGGCCGTGCTGGCCTCGGGCCCGAGTTTAGAAGTCACGTCGTACTGCCACGACCAAGGCGCGCCGCCGCTGCTCGATTCGTCGCGCATCAACGGCTAGTCGATCCGTCCGGCATGAGTCGAGGATGCCTCAGCGTAGCGGCGAATCGGAATTCGGCCGGCGCCGCGAGCCAGCCGGCCCGCACGTACCGCGTACTTCATCGCTTCGGCCATTCGGACAGGATCCTCAGCTCTGGTAACCGCTGAGGCCAGGAGTACGGCATCGCAGCCGAGCTCCATGGCCAGCGCCGCCTCTGATGCGGTACCGATTCCTGCGTCCAGTACTACAGGGACCGAGGCGTGCTCCACGATCAGCTCGATGTTGTGTGGATTACGAATGCCCAAGCCGGAACCAATCGGCGCGCCCAGCGGCATCACGGCAGCGCAACCGGCATCGACTAGCTTGCGGGCCAAGACCGGATCGTCGTTGGTATAGGGAAGAACGACGAAGCCGTCGGCGACCAGACGCTCGGCTGCATCCAGCAGCTCGATGGGATCAGGTAGCAAGGTGATCTCATCGGCAATCACCTCCAGCTTGATCCAGTTGGTCTCCAGCGCCTCGCGGGCGAGCTGCGCGGTCAGCACCGCGTCCGCACTGGTGTAACAGCCGGCGGTATTCGGTAGCACGGCAATCTGATGGCGGTCCAGGATATCGAGCAGCGATCCGGGCGCTGCTACGTCAATGCGCCGCATGGCGACGGTTGTGAGCTCGGTGCCGGAGGCCAGCAAGGCTGCCTCCATTACCTCCAGGCTGGGTGCACCGCCAGTGCCCATGATCAACCGCGAGGTGAACTCCTTGCTGGCGATGATCAATGGGTCAACGTCGGCGATGGGCTCTACGCCGGCGGAGGAGCGCATCTCAACCACCTTGCACCGCCGTGACTATCTCCACCTTCGCTCCCTCACTTAGCTCGGTACTGGCGTGCTGGCTCCGTGGAATGACCTGACCATTGACCGCGACGGCGATGCCGCGTCGGGTGTTGGCGCCCTCGGGTAGATCGAGCACCTCACTGAGCCGCACCGGCGGTGCGACATCCCGAGGTTGGCCGTTGACATGAATGATCATCGGGCACGCCCGGCAGCCAGCGCGAAACGATCAAGGGTGAAGGGCGCAGCGATGCTGTCGAGCTCGCCGCTCATGATCAAGGTTGAGATCACGTCGGCGGTGATGGGGGTCAGTAGCACGCCATTGCGATAGTGGCCGGTCGCCAGCACTAGGCCCTCCACATCGCATCGCCCTAAGATGGGCGCATTGTCCGGAGTACCGGGACGCCATCCGACTGAGGTCTCAACCAGCGCATATTCCGCGCTCATAGGCATCACGGTACGTCCGTCCCGCAGCAGCTCGTATGTGGCGCCGGCAGTGATCCGATGATCAAAGCCGAGCTCCTCAACGGTGGCACCAAGGACCACCTCGTGCCCACCTTCGCGGGGAACGAGATAGATTTCCGCGCCGCGAACGTACGCGCGAATGGTGAGACTCGGTGCCGGCAGCCGGCCCGGGTCGAGGCGGAGGATCTGTCCCTTGACTGGGCGAACTGGAAGATCAGGAGGGCCATCGATCTGACGGGCCCAGGCGCCGTTTGCCACAACCACCCAGCGCGCGCCAATGCTGCTGCCGTCCGCGAGCTGGACGCCGGTTACCTGGCCGTTCGATGAAGTGACTCGATGAACGAACCCGGGCAGCTCTCGTACGCCGATCAGATCCCCGGCCTTGATCAGGGCTCGCCATAGCAGCCGGTTATCGCAACTCCAATCGCCCTCGACGAGGAGTCCGGAGCGAATGGTCGGTGCGAGCAGCGGCTCGTAGCGGCGGCACTCTCTGCTAGTCAGCCGCTCGCCTGGATGACCGGCCCGTGCCAAGAAGTCGGCGAAGGTCGAGAGCCGAGCAGCATCGTCGGTGTCGTATGCCACAGAGAGGTTCGGCGTACGCCGGAGTCCAGCTGGCAGACCAGTGGCCAGTTCGACCTCGGCGACGAATTCCGGATAGCGGCTGAGCGAGGCCAGGTTCAGTGCCAATAGTCGCTGCTCGGTGAATGTCGTCTCGGTAACCGGGGCAAGCATGCCAGCGGCAACCCCAGACGCGGCCGCCGATCGCTCGCCGACAATCAGGGCCACAGCCAGGCCAGCCTGCCGCAGTCGCCAGCCGATCGAAGTGCCGATCAGGCCGCCGCCAATGACGACGACATCAGCGGTGGAGGAGATCCCGGCGGAGCTCACCGGGACAGTTTAGTGTCGCGGCATCCGGGCTCCTTGCCGTCCGATCGCCTCACGATGTCCACCTTTACTGTGTGATATGGCACAACGACGTGGAGCCACTACGAGGAGGGGCATTGCGCAGCCATGGAACTTGGGCTCACCACATTTGCTGAAATGACCGATCCAAATACCTCACCAGGTGAGCGGCTACGGCAGGTGGTGGAGGAAGCCAAGCTCGCTGACGAGCTCGGGCTGGAGGTTTATGCCATAGGCGAGCATCACCGGCCCGACATGGCAGCATCGGCTCCGGAGATTGTGCTTGCGGCGATCGCCGGGTCCACGAAAACGATCAAGCTGTCCAGCGCCGTCATCGTGCTCAGTTCAGCGGATCCGGTACGCGTATTCCAAAACTTCGTCACCCTCGATCTGCTGTCGAATGGACGAGCTGAGCTGATGGTGGGCCGAGGCTCCTTCACGGAGTCGTTTCCCTTGTTCGGCTACTCGTTGTCGGACTACGACGAGCTCTTCGCAGAGAAGCTCGATCTGTTGCTGAAGCTGCGTGAAGAGCAGCCAGTGACCTGGCACGGAAAGTTCCGCTCGCCGCTGGAGGATGCCACTGTCTATCCTCGCCAGGAAGGCCGGCCGCTACCCATCTGGATTGCCGTTGGCGGCACACCCAATTCGGTGGTCAGGGCCGGCACCCTCGGCCTGCCAATGGCACTTGCGATCATCGGCGGCCGTCCGGCGGCTTTCACGCCATTGGTTGAGCTTTACCGCAGGGCGTTGGAGTACGGGGAGCATGATCCCGGTACGCCGCTTGCGGTACACAGCCATGGTTACGTCTTTACCGATGAGCGCGCGGCGCGCGCGGACTTTCTGCCGGCCTACCGCCGAACGTTTGCCAAGATCGGCCGCGAGCGAGGTTGGGCACCGATGAGCGACGCCGCGGTCGAAGACTTGATTGCGCCCGAGGGCGCATTGTTCTTCGGCAATCCGGAAACAGTGGCCGACAAGATCATCCGGCTGCATGAGCTGATGCGCATTGATCGTTTCGAGATGCATATCGCTCATGTTGATCATGCGCTGATCATGCGCTCCATCGAGCTCTTCGGTACCAAAGTCGCCCCGCTGGTACGCGAGGAGTTGGGTGCTCGATCGGCGGTTTGAGACGTCCACCGTTTCGGGGTAGCGGGAACGCGGCCGACGTAAGAAAGGTTTACCGAATGCGCGAAGTAGTCGATGGGGTCATTGAGATCCCCATCGGATACGTCAACGCCTACGCCGTTGTTGTGGATGACGGCGTAGTGCTGGTTGACACCGGGCTGCCGGGGCGGGCCGACAAGGTGGTGAGAGCGATTGTGGCGGCCCGACGTCGAATCGGCGATGTGCACACCATCTTGCTGACGCACTGGCATCCCGACCACGTCCGGGGGCGTGGCCGAGCTTCGCCGCCGGTCCGGTGCCCGGATTGTGGCCCATGTCGGCGATGTACCGCGGATCTCGGGTGCCAAACCTCGTCCCAGGAACCGCTTTTTGCGCATCGCGGCAGCCATCATGCCATCACCGGAGCCGGTCACGGTGGACGAGACCTTGACGTCAGACGGCCCGATTTCGGTGCCAGGCTTCACCGCTTTCCACACTCCAGGTCACACGTCCGGCCATGCATCCTTCCTGCTAGACCGGGCTGGCGGCGTACTGTTCGCGGGCGACGCGGTCGGCGGCGGACGTCATGGCCGGATTCGGCGCGGACCGAAGATGGTGTCTGAGGATCCCACGGCCGAGTGGGCAAGCATCTCGCGGCTCGCTGACCTTAGCTTCGAAGCGGCTGCGTTTGGCCACGGCCGCGCGATATCGCATGACGCGGCGCAGCGGTTTCACGAGTTCGTGGCCCACGGCTAGGCGCTGTTTGATTGCCAGTTTGAGACATCGCCTCGCTAAAGACCCTGAGTGGCAGGATGCAGTCGTGGTCGCTCTCCAGATTCACGGGGTCTCAGAACTCACTCGCCGCACACTCTCGGCCGAGGCGCACGCTCGTGGTGAATCCCTGCAGGAATATCTCCTTGATCTTCTTGATCGCGAGGCGCGTGACGTCGACAACCGCAGACTCCGTGAGATCCAGCCGGTCGACTTCGTAAAGCTGATCGGCGCCGAGCGCGAAGATCGAGAAGTACAACTCGCCCACGGCGGCTGATCTACCAGTTTGATTGCTCCACTCGCTGCGCTCGCTCCGCGCGGATCGCGCCTGGTCGCCGCCTACTTCGTCGTCGTTCGCCGACGAAAAGCATGTCGGCTCCCTCCTCCTCAGCACGGCGGCGCGCGATCCGAAGTCCTCCATCAGCTGGTGTCCAACCCCACCCTGCAGTGCTGAGTCGCCAGTCACTCGGCCTGAGCGGGGAGCACTATGGTGGCCTCGTGACCGCCCTGATGGGCCTCGAAGCCCGCCTCCGCCTTGCCCGGCTATACCTGTGCACGGACGCTCGAGAGCAGCAAGGCGATCTTGAAACTTTCCTGCAAGCAGCCTTTGCCGGCGGCGTCGACATTGTCCAGATTCGCCAGAAGAGCATGAAACCCGAAGCGGAACTAGAGGCTTTGGAGATCGCGCGCCAGGTGGCCGCGCCGTACCAAGCCATTGTCTGCGTCAACGACTCAGCCGAGCTGGCAGGGCGTTTCCAGGCCGACATGTTGCATCTCGGTCAGACCGATGGGTCATCGGCAAAGGCTCGCAGATACCTGCATCAGTGGGCGCTGCTCGGCCGCTCCACGCATGCGCCCCGCCAGACCGACAAGGCGATCAAGGACTCAAACGTCGACTACTTCTGCGTTGGGCCGGTATACGCCACCTCCACCAAGCCCGACTACGAGCCCGTGGGGCTGGACCTGATCCGCTATGCCGCTAGGAAAGCGCCAGTCGCCTCGATCAAATCAAAGCCGTGGTTCGCGATCGGCGGCATCTCGATGGACAACCTCGACGACGTGATTAATGCCGGTGCACGGCGCGTCTGCGTGGTGCGGGCCATCACCCAGGCTTCTGACCCGCAGGAGGCGGCCGATCGACTCAGCCGCCGGCTTCGAGCCGCCTGGAAGGCTGACCCTGCGATGGAGCAGTACGTATTCCAGGCGCTTTCTTAGCGGGCTGCTCGCAGTTGTCCGGAATCGGCTGTCAAAACTCTCGGCGGACGGCTGCCTCGGCAAGCGCCGTCAGGCCAGTGCGGCCCTCCTCGGTGATCTCCGTATCGTGCAAGGCTTTCAGGGCTCGCTCGTGGTTCTCGTTGATCATCGACTCCACCGCGTCCCGGGCGCCCGACTCGGTGATCACCTGCTGCAGCTCGCTGATACCCGCGTCGTCGAGTCCCGGGTCGCCAAGCTTCTGCAGAAGCAGCTTCTGGCCGGCGTCGTCGGCGTGGGCGTACGCGTGTGCTACCAGCACCGTGCGCTTGCCCTCGCGAAGATCATCTCCAGCGGGTTTGCCGGTAATCTGCGGATCTCCGAAGACGCCTAGCAGGTCGTCGCGGAACTGGAACGCCCGGCCCAGCGGTGAGCCGTACGCGCCCAACGCAAAGTACAGCTCATCGTCACCGCCACCGAGCGCCGCGCCGATCTGGCACGGGCGTTGCACGGTATAGCGCGCAGCCTTGTACTCCACGACGCGGCTGGCATCGTCCAATGCCAGCTCGATCGTCGGCCGTAGTGAGCCGATTGCCGGTGCTCGCTGCCGCAGTGGGTGGGCTTGCGCCACCATGTCGAGGTACTGGCCGCAGGTCACTTCGGTACGCATCGCCTCGACGATCGGCAGTGCCCGCTCCAGGGCCGACTGGTCCAAACCGGCACCGTGCAGCATCTGCGCCGACCACATGACGAGCAGATCACCGAGCAGGATCGCGCCGGCCTTTCCGAAAGCAGCCGAGTCACCTAGCCAGCCTGCGTTGGCGTGCAGCGCTTCGAACTGGCGGTGAGCAGCTGGACGCCCCCGCCGTAGATCGGATGAGTCCATCAGATCGTCATGTACCAACGCACTCACATGGAGCACGTCGAGGCTTCCTGCCGCCGCCAGCAGCGGCTTGAGTTCCTCATCTGACGGGATTCCGGCCGCGGCGACATAGCCCCAAACGCAGAATGCGGGCCGCATGCGCTTACCGCCGCACAGCATCTGGCTGGCCATCAGATGCACCGGAACAAGCTCGGGTCCCATCGAGTCGAGCACCGCTGACTGCTCGGTGAGGAAGGCGCTGATCTCTGCCGACACCACATCCCTGAACGCCTGTGCCAATGGCGCTTGGGGATCCAGGACGGCCTCCGCGCTCATTACCAGCGGTTTATTGACCACATGCTGAGCCTACGAAGCCCGGCTGTGAACTCCTTCCTAGGGTGTTCGCATGCCGGGCCGCGAACGTCTCTGGCGCCCGCGTACGCCTAGCATCGCCGACCTACTGGCCGCGGGCAATCGACCTTTGTTCTCGTTTGAGTTCTTCCCGCCCAAGGATGAGATCCAGCAGCGCCAGCTCTGGCAGACGGTTCGTGAGCTGGAGTCCTTGGGGCCCGATTTCGTCTCAGTGACCTACGGTGCCAGCGGCTCAACCAGAGAGCGCACGATCAGGTCCACGGAGGCAATCGCCCAGCACACTACGCTCCGATCAATGGCGCATCTGACCTGTGCCAGTCAAAGTCGTGATCAATTACGCCGCGTGATCGGCTCTTATGCGGCGGCCGGCATTCATCATGTACTGGCAATCCGCGGCGATATGCCTGGTGGTCCGAAGGTGCCCTGGGAGCGGCATCCCGAGGGGCTTGAAAACGCGACCGAGCTGGTCGCGATGGTGCGGGAGCTGGGCGACTTCTGCGTCGGCGTGGCGGCGTTCCCGGATGCGCATCCAGAGCGGAATGACTTTGATCTTGATGCCCGGGTGCTGGTCGCGAAGGCGGCGGCCGGCGCCAGCTTCGCGATCACTCAGTTGTTCTTCACCGCCGATGACTATTTCGCATTAGTTGCCCGGGTTCGGGCACTGGGCTGCGATATTCCGATCATCCCGGGGATCATGCCTATCACCAATGTTCGTCAGGTGATCAGGTTCGCCGAGCTGTCTGGTACCGCCTTGCCAAAGTTAGTGACGGACCGGATCAACGAGGTCGCCGAGGACAGTGATCAAGTTCGGCAGGTAGGGATCCAGATTGGAACCGAACTGTCGGAGGAGCTGCTGAGCCGAGGCGCACCTGGACTGCATTTCTTTACCCAGAACCGTTCCCGGGCTACTCGAGAGATCTACGCCAACCTGCATCAGGTGCGGCGTCGAGCGTGACCAGCCGCTGCGTCGGCCGGGTCAGTGCTACGTAGAGTGCCCGTACGCCGCCCGAAGACTGTGCCACGATGTCATCGGGCGTGATCACCAAAACTGCGTCGTACTCCAGGCCCTTGGCCTGCTGCGCTGTGATCACGACTACGCGTTCGACGCCTGGCAATCCGGCCCCCTCCAGGTGAGCGGCCAGTTCATCCTTGGTCGAGGGAGGGCAGATGACGCCGACGGTGCCTTCCACCTCGGCGAGCAGCGACCGCACGACGTTGATCATGGCGGCGGGGATCGTGGCGTTCTCCGGCGCGGCGCCTGCCGGCACCAAGAGCTGCGGCTCATGACCCGTTGAGCGCACCGCGGTAGGAAGGTCGGCGTTCGGGAAGTCTGCAACGACTACCTTCGCGGCCAGGTCGAAGACCTCCGATGGGCTGCGGTAGTTGGTGCTCAGCCGGAAGTGCCGTACCGGCGCGGTTCCGATGATCTCTTCGATCGCACGATTGGCTTCCTCAGTGTCGGTCAAGGAGCTCTGCGCAGGATCGCCCACGATTGTCCAGCTGGCGCTGGCGCCGCGCCGCCTCAGCATCCGCCACTGCATCGGGCTGACATCTTGCGCCTCGTCAACGAGAACGTGCGCGTAGGTCTCGTGCGGGAGTTCGAACGGGTCGGTTTCGCGTACCGGCGCCAGCAGATCCGCGGTAGTGAAGACCTCCGGAATATCGGAGTCAAGATCTCCAAGTCCGGCCAGCTCCGGCTCCTCCTGGGCTGGCACCGGACCGAGAAGATGCACCAGCTCATCGAGGAGGGCGCCGTCAGCTGCCGTCCAATCTGTCGCATCCCGATAGCTCGCGCTCAGCAGTTCACATTCCGCGCTGGACAGGATCGATGTCGAGACTCGCTTCAGCAGCTCGAGATCGGCGAGCCGGGATAGCGCGTGCGGCGCGCTGACCGCCGGCCACCAAGCGTTCAAGAACATCCGAAATGAGGCAAGTTCGGAAACCCGGTCGCCGAACTCCTCACGTTCATGATCATGATCTAGCGCGTCGTCTGCGTCCGGTCGCTGCACCCGCCACAACGCGTCCAACAACTCTTTCTCTACTGCGTCCCGGCCGGTGTTGAGCTTGTGGTGGGCAAGCACTTGGGAACGGATCCGCGCCAAGGTGTCGGCCGGTAGCACCAGCACGATGCCATTCACCGTGATGCGCAGCTCGAGCGGCACCTCCTGCGGTGGCTCCTGGACCAAGTGACGCAGGAGCTTGGCCATCCGCAAACTGCCCTTGATAGCCGCCGTCTGCGGATCGTCGACACGATCACCGGTAATCCGAACGACATCGGACGGCACCGCTCCTATGGCACGCAGTGTGACCGATTCCTCACCGAGGGACGGCAGTACTCGGGCGATGTAGTTCATGAAGACCCGGCTCGGTCCAACCACCAGGACACCGCCGGATTCAAACCGGCGGCGGTTGGAGTAGAGCAAGTACGCGGCGCGGTGCAAAGCCACGACTGTCTTTCCGGTCCCTGGGCCTCCGGAGATCATCGTGAAGCCCTGGTACGGGGCGCGGATCGCCTCATCCTGCTCGGCCTGGATGGTGGCGACAATGTCCCGCATGGTGTGATCACGGGCCCGGCTGAGGGCGGCCAGCAGGGCGCCTTCTCCGATCACGACCAGCTCGTGATCGCCGTTCGCACCGTCGAGAAGATCATCTTCGATTCCGACCACCCGGTCGCCGCGGCAGTGCAGTACGCGGCGGCGGATGACGTGCATCGGATTGCTGGGAGTAGCTCGGTAGAACGGCTCGGCCGCCGGTGCTCGCCAATCGATGACGAGGGGCTCGTAGTCGGCGTCACGAACGCCGATCCGGCCGACGTAGCGGACTTCGCCGTCAGTTCGGTCCAGCCGGCCAAAGACCAGCCCCTCCTGCTCGGCATCTAGTACGGCTAGCCGTCGTGCGGCCTGGAACGCAAAGACGTCGCGCTCGTAGAGGCCGGTCCCGTCCTCCTCGCGTACGAAGGAGTTGCGGTCGGACTGATAGAGGGAGAGTCCGGCCCGTGCAACCCGTTGGGCGGAGCGGGTCGCTTCAGCCAACCGGGTGTACACGAGATCCACATGCGCTTGCTCGGCGGCGAGCTCGCGCTCGATTGTGCTAACGGCCGGAGATTCGTTTGTCACGTCGCCGGAACCCGTGTCGCGCTGCGCGTCGGTCAAGAAGGAAGATCCTTACTCAGAAGAACAAACATCTGAGTATACGGAAGTTGTCTGGGTCACCAAAGTTGTCGTGATCAACTCTCGGTTTGAATTGCGACGCTCCGCGTCGCGCGGGATCGCGCTCGATGGCCGCTGTCGTCGTCCTCGCTCGGAGACGGAAAGCGTGTCTCCTCGCTCGTCCTCCGATCAGCGGCGCGCGATCCGGGCTTTCAGATAGTCATGGCACCCGTAGGTCGCTAGGGCAGCGGAGAGCACGACCTGCGATGTGCTGGGACCGGCCGGCGATGACGGGCTGGCGGCGTATAAACCGGGGACCTCGGTGGTAACGGGTGGTCGGTGCAGCCAGCTCCTGAAGCGGTTCCACGCCACCCCATAGGAAGGCCGGGCAAGCGGCGTCGTGAAGTCGTGCACTGTCTGCAGCCCCGCGTCTGCTCGCCGTCGCAGGTAGTTGACCGTCGGAATGCCGGCATCGCTGAGGTAAACAGTCTCCGCGACGAGGTCGGTAGGCGGCTCGGCTTCTTGGTGGGTGATGGTTGGGGCTGCTGCGGGATTCAAGTTGCGCAGCCGACGTCGAGTGTGGCGCGCAGCGCCCGCTGGAAGCAGCTCGTGAAACGCCTGCCACGGATCGCAGGTGACCACGACTGCGGCTGCGGGCCGGTTGCCATCGCTGGTGGCGACACCAGCGACCCGACCATTGCTGACTGTGATGCTTTCGATTGAGCAGCTGAGGTGGACTTCGACCTCACGAAGCGCCAGGCGCGCCGCAAGCGCCTCGACGAGGATGGAGGACCGGCCAACATCGAGTCCAGAGTGTGGGTCGAGGGGCTGCGTCTGCCAACGCCCGAACGTACGCATGATCGATAACTCGACCGCCGCGAATGCAGCTGTGCGCTCCGGCACTGAGCCCGAACGGTAGGCGACGCTACGTATCAACGCGCCAAGTTGCTCGTGATTCATCGAAGCAGCGAGATCTGCGACGGTCTGGCGGGACCCGAACAGGCTCCGTTTAATGGCTCTGTTCAGCTGATGGCGGCCGCGCAGCTCTGCCTCCAAACCCAGGCCGCGGAGGCTTTGCCACACCTGGTCAAGCCGATCAAGCAACTGCTGCCAGCGGTCGGCTACCGAGCGTCCGTACGCGTCGGCCATATTGGCATACTGTCCGCCGCGGTCAGTCGGCAACGTGAGCTCGGACCCATCGGCAAAAATCATGGTCGGCGGTCCGGCCGGCACGAGGGCGTAGCCCATCCTGGCGAGTTCGGCTTCCAGTGGGCGACCGCTCTTGCGGAACAGGTCACGCCATGGTGCGGGGAAGCCGATGATCGCCGGTGCATCGTCGACCGTCACGCCGCTTTGGAGCTGGTACGGCGCCCAGGTGCCGCCCAGCCGGTCCGACTGCTCGTAGAGCTCGACTGCGTGCCCGGCCTTGGCGAGTCGTGCCGCTGCGGCCAGGCCGGCCAAACCGCCGCCGATCACGATCACGGGATCGGGCATCAGCCTGTCAGGAATCGGGGCTGTTCCATGAGAGGAGCGTAGGCAGCCATACGCTATGGCGCATGTCAGATCTCGAAGCCGTCGACGAGTCGTGGACCAGCGCACTCTGCGTCGTGGCCCATCCAGATGATCTTGAATTCGGTACCGCGGCAGCCGTCGCCCGCTGGACTGATCAGGGAAAAAACGTGGTGTACGCCATGGTGACCAGCGGCGAGGCTGGCATCGATGGCATGGAACCGGCCGAAGCCCAACGGGTACGCGAGGCCGAGGAGATTGAATCGGCAAAGATCGTCGGCGTCGACACCGTGGAGTTTCTCGGGCTGCCCGACGGCGTGCTGGAGTACGGAGTTCCGTTACGGCGAGCAATCTGTGCGGCGGTACGTCGGCACAAGCCCGAGATCGTGATCACCAACAACTTCCGGGACACCTGGGGTGGTCAGGCGCTCAACCAGGCCGACCACATTGCCACCGGCCGAGCCACTCTGGACGCCGTACGCGATGCGGGAAATCGCTGGGTGTTTCACGAGCAGCTCACCGATGGGCTGGAGCGCTGGGGCGGCGTCAGAGAAGTCTGGGCGGCATTTTCTCCGGAAGGAAAGCATGCTGTGGAGACCACCCAAACCTTTGAGCGAGGAGTCGCCTCGCTCGCTGCTCACAAGGCCTATATCGATGGTCTCGGATGGGAGTTCTTCGATCCTGCCGAGTTCTTGGAAGGCGGCGCACGGGCAGCCGGAACGCGGTTCGGAGTCCCCATGGCGGCCACATTCGAGGTCTTCAGCATGGGTTTTGGTACGTAGTTTGATTGCGTCGCTCGCCGGCTCGCCCTCGGCCGGTCTACGTTTTTCCGCACAGAGCCACGAAAGGGCCGCAAATCTGCAGAGCGTAACTGCATTCGTGGCTCTGTGCGGAAAAACGTCGCAAGCCGCGAGAAGCGGCTTCAAGCGCGATCCGCGCGGAGCGTGCGCAGCGAGGACGCGATCCGCGCGGAGCGAGCGCAGCGAGCGGAGCAATCAAACTTGGATCGCGCGTCGCCGTGGTGAGGAGGAGTGAGGGGGACATGCTTTTCGTCCCCGAGCGACGACGAAAAAGGCGGCTTCAAGCGCGATCCGCGCGGAGCGAGCGCAGCGAGCGGAGCAATCAAACAAGGAGCAATCAAATCCGCGTGCCGAATCGATAGCCCATCTGGATGAACTTGTCGAAGCCGCGATCCGGCAGGATCCGCTCGGCAAGCAGCATGGGTCGAGCTCCGCTGCCCACGATGTACCGGGTGCGCGGCTTGGGGCTCTGGACTGCCTTCGCAATGGCCTCAGCAACAACCTCGGGGCCGGAGGCCAGCCGCATGTGATCAACCGCCCGCAGTCCTGCTCCGACCATCTTGGCCTGTCTGGTGTACGGAGTGCTCGCGGAGGTCGCCTCTAGCTGGTCGGCCGCGATCCCTGACCATTCGCTTCGAATGGGTCCGGGCTGGATGATCACGACCTTGATGCCGAACTCCGCCACCTCGACGCGCAGGCTGTCACTGAGTCCCTCGACGGCAAACTTGCTGGCGTGGTACCAGCTGCCAAGCGGCTCCCAAATCTTGCCGCCCATCGATGAGACGTTCACGATGTAGCCGTCACGCTGCGCGCGCATCTGTGGAAGCACCAGCTGAGTGAGACGCGCAAGTCCGAAGAGGTTGACGTCGAACTGACGCCGCGCTTCCTCGATCGGCACGTCCTCCAAGGCGCCGTACAGCCCGTAGCCGGCATTGTTGACCAGTACGTCGACGCGTCCAGTCTCGCCGAGGATCGCCTCGACCAGCGCCACCATGCTTGCGTCGTCGGTGACATCGACCGTCCTGGTACGGATTCCGCGATCGGCAAGATCCGACATCCGCTCGACGCGCCTGGCACCGGCGTAGACCGTGTAGCCGAGCTCCGCGAGCTGTAGGGCAGCGGCCTCACCAATGCCGGACGATGCGCCCGTGATCAGCGCAGTCTTGGGGGAGTTCTCGGCCATGGGCTGGATCATAGAGCCCCGGGTCCCTGGGCCCTAGATCAGACGACGTTCAGCGCGTGCGCAACCACAACCGCGGCGGCCGCTGACCAGGCCTGCGGGCGGCACGCCACCGGATAGGGGACCGGACGGCCTTCGCCGCTCCACAGTTCCGGCAGCCGTTGGTCGAAGGCAATCGAAGCGCGCAGCAAACCCTCAATGAGGCCGCTGGCATATTCGGCCAATCCTGCACGCACTAAACCGGCAATGACGATCGCGGTGTCATGCGGCCATACGGAGCCGCAGTGATAACTCAGCGGTGCATATCCGGCATCGGTGGCAGCCATGGTGCGCAGGCCCAGTCCCGAATCGAGAGCCGGACTCGCCACCTTCCGGGCGATCAGCAGCTCCTCCTGGGCATTCAACATGCCGGTGCCGAGCAGATGGCCGATGTTGCTGGTCAGCGAGTCGACCGGCCGCTTATCCCCATCCAGCGCAAGCGCCGGATAGCGATCATCACCGGTTCCGCACCAGAAACTCTCGCGGAACCGGCTTGCCAGCTCCGTGGCCCACAACCGGTAGCGGTCTGCTCCCGGGCGGCCGAACGCGTCGAGCAAACTGGCGCCGCCAATCGCTGCCTCGTACGCGTAACCCTGCGCCTCGCAGACCGCAACGGGACCCTCGGCCACCCGTCCATCATGGAAGCGGATTGAGTCGAAGGAATCCTTCCAACCGTGATTGGCCAGGCCATGTCCGCTGGCATCGCGATACTCAAGAAAGCCGTCGTCGTCGGCATCACCGCAGTCAATAAGCCACGCCAGGGCCCGCTCCAGCGCGGGTAGCAGCTCCGCGATGTCGGGCTCTGGCAGGCCTGCCTGCCAGGCATCGTGAAGCAGACAGATCCACAGCGGTGTCGCGTCGATCGCGCCGTAATAGACCGGCGGCAACCAGCTCGTACCCAAGCGCATCGTGGTACGGCGCAACTCATGCAAGATCTTGCCCGGCTCCTCGGCGGCGACAATGTCGACCCGCTCGCCCTGCCGTCGGGCAAGCGTGCGCAGTGTGCCGCGCGCCGGTGCCAGGTTCAGTGGCAGCACCATCCGTGCGGCCCAGATGCTGTCGCGACCAAATAGCGTGAGATACCACGGCGCACCGGCAGCGAAGAATCCTTCTTCAGGGGCATCGCGGGTCGCCATCCACAAGCCATTCAGATCTTCTAGCGACCTCGCAAGCCACGGCTGGAGGCCATGGTCAATGCTCTCGGTGCCGGCCAGGTTTGTGATCTTGAGCGGCGGCGCCGACGGGACGACGACGACACTGCCGGTGTCCTGCACGCCCAGCCGCCAGAGCAGATTGACCTGACCATCGGCGGGTACGGTCACTCGCCAATGCAGGGTGAGCCGGTCGTGATCATCAGACACCGTCAGATTGGCTCTTTCTGCCACCAGTGACAGCGCCATGTCCTGGTGCACCCAGGCGAATCGATCTCCTGCCGGCTCCGGAAACGGGGAGGCAGCCGTGGGCTGACCAACCCTGATCGAGTCCAGCGGCGCGAAATCGCAGGCCAGCTCAACGCAAACATCAACGTCGACCGGATCCAGAAGGTGCGAGCTGACCATCAATGTCTCGGCCAGCTGACCCGGCTCGACAAGACGGAACCAATCGAGCCGCAGCGGCGCGTCGGCCGCGATGCCAACTCCCGCGCCAGCCGTGGGGAGCAGGAACGTAAACTGCGCGCAATTACCGTCCAGCAGGGTGGCGAGGTGCTCACCAGGTTCGCCGTTGATCGTGAGGCTGAGCCCGCTGAGTACGCGTACGTCGGCGTGGATCAAGCCCTGGACCGTTAGCCGATCGGCGGTGGAAGCAATCTCGCCGCTGGGTTGGGAGAGCACCTGGGTGGGCGCGGCGAGGACAGTGATCAGGTCGTGAAGAAACGGCTGATGCTGCGCCACGGTCTGCGACTCCTGACCTGATTGAGTTGTCAGCCCGAATGTAGTTCGGTCTGATTATCACCGGGCCCGATTCGGTACTTGCTGCATATCCAGGAGATTGCTTCAGGTCGCCGTCGCGTCATCAAACGTTCGCGAGTCCGTCAGCGGACATTCCCTTGACGAACTGTCGGGCGCCTGGTGTAGCGTAGTTCTTGTTCGAACACGCGTTCTAAAGTGTGCATTTTGTATCGAGTTGCCTGGCGCCTTCGCGGGGCGCATTCCGGTATGACTGGATGGGCATCCAGGGGCCATGTCTTGATGGATGCGTCTTAATGGGCATCACTCTCGATGCAGATAGACCTCGACCCCTGTCCACAACTCGCTATTCCCACGGCTTGTCATTCCTACATCGACCAGAGGACCTGACTTTGATGGCCAGCAACGATGATCTGCGGCGGGCCCGCAGCTCCCTTGCCGAAGCCGAACTCGCGCGACGGCCCAGTGATCGGTATCTGGCCGCCCACCTGGCGGCGCTACGGGTTGTGGCCATCGTGCTGAGTCACCGCGCTCCCTCCACGGTTGGCCGGTCAACGGGTCGGCCGCAAAATGCCTGGCGGATGCTTGCCGAGGTCGCTCCGGAGCTTGCCGAGTGGGCTGCTTTCTTCGCAGCCACCCAGGGCAAGCGTGATGCCATCCGCGCGGGCGCCACCTCGATTGTCAGCGCACGTGAGGCGGATGATCTCGTCATAGACGCCAGGGCCTTTCTGCGTCTTGTCGAGCGCGCGGTCGGTTTTAGTGCTGTTCGAGAAGGGGCTATTCGGGATCACGCCACCGCTTCCCGCTAAGCGTCGGAGGAACGAGATAGTGTCCTATCGAACACTCATTCGATAGGAGGGCGTCGTCATATGGGACAGTGCGGTACGAGAATCGTGATGCACGTTGACATGGACGCCTTCTACGCCTCCGTCGAGTTGCGTCGGCGCCCCGAGCTCCGTGGCAAGGCGGTCATCGTCGGCGGCTCACCTCGCGGTGTGGTGCTTTCGGCGACGTACGAGGCGAGGGCCAAGGGCGTGCGGTCCGGGATGTCGTCAGCCGAAGCCAGGCGTCTGGCTCCGAAAGCGGCGTTCGTCGCGCCCGATTTCGACAGCTACACCGCAGTATCGAAAGCAATCGTGGCAGTCTTCCGGTCAGTTGCTGCGGTGGTCGAGTCGGCCTCGATCGACGAGGCATTCCTGGACTTGACCGGTGCAGTGCGAATGTTCGGTAGCCCGGTAGAGATCGGTGAGTATGTGCGTGCCGTGGTGTCTGACGAACAACAGATCACCTGCTCGGTCGGAATCGGTCCCACCAAGTTCATTGCCAAGGTCGCCTCGCGGGCCGCGAAGCCGGATGGACTGATTGAGGTATTGCCTGATCAGGTCGTCGCATTCCTGCATCCGCTTCCCGTCGAGGCAATGTGGGGTGTAGGAAATGTGACCGCGCTGAAGCTGCATCGTCTTGGCATTTTCACCGTCGGCGAGCTTGCTGAGACCCCACGAGCCACCTTGCGCCCAGCCTTCGGTCCTCACGCTAGCGGCATGCTTAGCGAGCTCGCCTGGGGCAGGGATCGTCGCCGTGTGACACCAATGGAGCCTGAGCACAGCGTCGGCTCCCAGGAGACGTTCGGACGGGACACCGATAACCCCGATACCGTACGTCGCGAGCTGCTTCGGATGGCGGACCGCACCGCCCGTCGGATGCGGAAGCAACGCATGCTGGGCCGTACCATCTCGATCTCAGTACGGTTCGCCGATTTCACCGAGTTGACGCGCTCCACAACGATGCCGACACCAACCGATGTCACCGACGAGATCTACGCACAGGCGCTGCAGCTCTATGAGCGACTCGGCGTCGGACGGGCACGAATCCGCCGCGTCGGCGTTCGTGTTGAGCATCTTGTCGAGCGGCAGCGGGTGTACTGGCAACCACAGCTAACCGATCCCGAACGAGGATGGCGCGAAGCTGATCTTGCTATAGACGCGGCGGTCGGAAAATTCGGGCCAGGGGCGGTTCAGAGAGCCATACTCACCCGCCGTACTTAGCCGCTGCATTGGATTTGGGTGTTTCCCACAACTCGGCCGCAACTTAGACTGGACCCACATCGCCCAGCTAAGGACAAGCCCAGCCGGGACGAGCTCAGCGGGGACGAGCATGGTGCACAAGTCACACGTCAGTGGGTATTCAGTATCCGACCGGATCGAATCTCCTCCTTACATGTGAGAGGCGTATCATGACGGCACGCGTACGACGAGACCTTTGGGAGGTGGCCAGTGGCCCTCTCAGATGAGGAGCAACGGCTTCTCGAGCAGATGGAAGCCGCGCTTGCGGCCGAGGATCCGAAGCTGGTCAACGCGTTG
>DATLQC010000085.1:0-13327 GCA_035535395.1 Propionibacteriaceae bacterium
TCGTCCCGGAGTGAACGCATCACCGTCATCAGCTGATCGGTCTCTTGCGGCGTCAGCACGGCAGTAGGTTCATCCAAGATCAGGTATTTGGCATCGTTGGCCAGTGCTTTCAAGATCTCCACGCGCTGCTGCACACCAACCGGGAGCTCCTCGATCACCGCCTCCGGATCGACCTCTAGCCCGTAGCGTTCCGACAGCCGGCGGACGGTGTGGCGCGCCTCGCCCATGTTGAGCAGGCCGCCCGTGCTGTCTTCACGGCCGAGAATGAGGTTTTCGGCAACGGTGAAGACATCGACCAACATGAAATGCTGGTGCACCATGCCAATCCCGGCGCCGATGGCCTCCTTGGGGCTGGCATGGGCATGCTCGACGCCGTCGATCGAGATCGTGCCTGCGTCAGGCTGCAGCAGCCCGTACAGCACGTTCATCAGCGTCGTCTTGCCGGCCCCATTTTCACCAAGCAGGCAGTGGATTTCACCAGGCGTAATGTCCAGGTCTATTGAGTCGTTGGCGACCAGATCGCCGAAGCGCTTGGTGATCCCCCGCAGCCGCAGGCCCGTTGCGGCCGCGGGGGTCGAGGTTGGTGTCACCTCTCAATCATGCCGAGGTTAGTCAGGCCGCCGGCTGGGACTTTGACTCGATAGTGATCTTGCCGCTGATGATGTCCGCCTTGAGCGCGTCCAGCTCCGACTTCAGTTCTGCCGGAACCTTCGAGTCGAAGTCGTGGAACGGCGCAAGGCCGGTGCCCTCGTTCTCCAGAGTGCCCACATACGGCTCATTGGAGAAGGATCCATCTTTGGCGGCCTTGATCGCATCCGCCACTGCCACATCCATGGCCTTGTTGACACTGGTGATGATGTTGGGGCAGTAGGTCTCCGCGCTCACGCAGCCGTCCGTGTCAACCCAGATGGCATTGGCCTTACCGCCGCTGCCCTTGGCGGCCTGTAGCGCGCCGAGGCCGGCTGGCCCAGCGACCGGGAACACGATGTCAGCACCTTGGCTGATCAAGCCCTGCGCCGTACGCTGCCCACCCTTGGTGTCGTTGAAGTCGCCGGTGAACTGCCCATCTTGCTTTGCGGCATCCCAACCGAGGACCTGCACATCAGCGCTCTTTTGTTTGTTGTAGTAGTCCACGCCTTGGCTAAACCCGTCCATGAAGATCGTGACCGTCGGGATCTTGGCGCCGCCGAAGGTGCCAAGCTTCTTGGTTTTGGTCATGCCCGCCGCCAGATACCCGGCAAGGAAGCTGGACTGTGCCGTGTTGAAGACCAGTGGCTTGAGGTTCTTGGCGGCCGGGTAGGTCTTCGGATCGTTGTTGTCGACAATGGCGAACTTGATGTCGGGGTTCTTCTTCGCCGCTGCCAGGGTGTCATCGCTGAGCAGGAAGCCGACCGTCACGATGATGTTGCAGTTGGCGTCCACCATCGACTGGATGTTCTTCGCGAAGTCGGCAGCCGTTTGCGACTCGACCTGACCGGTCTCGATGCCCAGCTCAGTCTTCGCGTCGGTCAAACCCTTGTAAGAGGTCTGATTGAACGACTTGTCGTCAAAGCCACCCGAATCCGAAATCATGCAGGCCTTGAAAGCAGCACCGGCCGCGCTGGCGCTCGACGCACTCGCCGGTGCACTGGGCGCAGCCGAAGAGCCACCAGTTCCAGGCGCCTCAGCGCAGCTGGTGAGAGTCAGGGCAGCAGCACTGATAAGAGCACCGGCCAGAGTGAGGGTTTTCTTCACGTAATGCCTCCTGGGCAGAAGAGTTCACGAGTTTCTCAGGCACTCGGACCCGACTCTAACTCCGCCCACGACGCCCCGGGTCGCTCCCCGGTAAGGACTCGATACCAATTTCTCTCTGCTTGTGCGGCGCGCTTAGATTGCCGCCCGCTCGAATGTGGTGGCAACGTTGCAGAGCACCTCGAGACCGATCGGGATGCAGGCTTCATCAACGACGAAGGTCGGCTGATGAATATCGGGGCAGGCACGACCCGGTGTCCGTACGCCGAGCCGGGCGAGGGCGCCCGGGACCTGCTGCAGCATCCAGGAGAAATCTTCTCCGCCCAAAGACTGTTCCGTTGCGGCAACTGCGTCCGGTCCGAGCATCTCTTCAGTCGCTCGGGTGAGCCGGCGTATGCCACGGGCATGATTGACCGCGGGCGGCACTCCGTCGGTAACGGCGACGTCCACCTCGACTCCGAACGGCCGGACGATCTCCGCAGCCAGCTCAGGAATGAGCTGCTTGGCCAGCTGCCACCCAGCGGCGTCAAGTGCTCGGAGTGTCCCGACGATTTCGCCGGTGCGGGGAATGGCGTTGGCCACTGATCCGGCGTGCATGGACCCCCACATCAGGGACACTCCACTACGCGGGTCAATGCGCCGTGACAACAGCAGCTGGGTCATGGTCGCCAAGGCGCCGAGCGCTCCGATGACGTCCTGTGTCAGCTGCGGCCGCGAAGTGTGTCCGCCGGTGCCATTGAGGACAATGTTGACCTGGTCGACTGCTGAGGTGATAGGTCCGACCTTGAGCGCGATTTGGCCGACGTCGGTCCTTGGGTCGCAGTGCAGCGCGTAGATCTCGGTCAGATCATGCAGCACGCCGCCGTCGATCGCATCGAGGGCCCCGCCAGGGCTGCTCTCCTCCGCAGGCTGGAAGATCAGCCGGACACCGCGGGTCAGCAGATCAAGATCACGAAGCTTGGACAATACGATGCCGACACCGAGCAAGATCGCGGTGTGCACGTCGTGCCCGCAGGCGTGACACACGCCGGGGTTCTTCGACGCGTAGTCGACATTCTTCCCGTCAGGAATGGGCAGCGCATCGATGTCGGCGCGGAGTCCGACGAGACCGCTGGAGTCGTCAAAGCCGCCGGGCAGAATGTCGCAATAGGCGCCGGTTCCCACCGGCAGCACCTTCGCGACCAGCCCGACCCGCTCAAGGTTGTCAACAATGAGCGCCGTCGTGCGATGCTCATGGTGACCGATCTCTGGATGGGCGTGGATGTCACGTCGGATGGCGATCAGTCGCTCGTTCAAAGCCCCGGCGAGTCGGGTGATCTCGGTACGTCGTGCGTCTGAATCGGGTACGGGCATTTGGTTCAGTCTTTCACGGGTACCAGTCGCAGGCCGGCAGCGTTTCGAGTCGTAACAAGACAGTGGCAATTCTTGCCACATCAGAACGCGTTTCGTAACGCAACAAAGCAGGTAGCTGGGACTACCCACTGACGGTGATGATGGAACGGCGCCGTTTCTACGCACAAGGCCGCGAATGAGCGCAGAAAAGCTGAAATTTCACTTCCCACGTGGCTTTGTGCGGAGAGACGTGGAGAATCCGTAGATCAAACCAACGTTCGCAGCTAGGCGTCAGTCGGCCGGTACGCACCCCAAACATCACGTAACGCGTGACAAACCTCGCCAACTGTGGCGCGCAGCCTAAGTGCCTCCTTCAGTGGGTACAAAACATTGCCGGTCCCGCGGGCAACTGCCCGGATCTCCTCGAGCGCCGCGTCAACGGCAGCCTGATCGCGGCCGGCTCGCAATGCGGCAAGCCTCTCGGCCTGGTTACGCTCGATTGCTGGATTCACCCGCAATGGTTCGTACGGTTCCTCCTCATCGAGGATGAAGCGATTGACCCCGACCACAACTCGTTCGCCAGCGTCGATTTGCCGCGCCACCTGATACGCGGCGCGCTCGATCTCGGTTTTTTGAAAGCCCTGCTCGATCGCCATCACCGCACCACCGCGCTCGGCAATCTCCTGCATCAGATGACGACTCGCCGCCTCAATCTCATTGGTCAGCGACTCCACCGCGTACGAGCCGGCAAAGGGATCCACCGTCTTCGTCAGATCTGTCTCGTACGCGAGCACCTGCTGGGTACGCAGTGCGAGCCGAGCAGCCTTCGGCGTGGGCAACGCGATTGCCTCGTCGTAAGAGTTGGTGTGTAGCGATTGGGTACCCCCGAGCACGGCGGCCAGCGCCTGCACAGCAACGCGGACCAGATTGACCTCTGGTTGCTGAGCCGTTAACTGCACGCCAGCCGTTTGGGTGTGAAAGCGGAGCATCATTGACCGCTCCTCGCGGGCGCCGAATTGATCACGCATAAGCTGCGCCCAGATCCGGCGCGCAGCCCGGAACTTGGCCACCTCCTCTAACAAGCTGGTGCGGGACACGAAGAAGAAGGAAAGCCGCGGGCCGAAATCATCCACGGCGAGACCAGCCGCCAAGGCCGCTTCAACGTAGGCGATGCCATTGCTCAGCGTGAAGGCGATCTCCTGTGCTGGCGTCGCGCCGGCCTCTGCCATGTGGTATCCGGAGATCGAGATCGTGTTCCAGCGCGGCAGTTGATCATGGCAGTAGGCAAACGTGTTGCTGACCAGCCGGAGTGACGGGCCGGGCGGGAAGATATATGTGCCGCGGGCGATGTACTCCTTGAGGACATCGTTCTGGATCGTTCCCGAGAGGGCCGAGGGAGAGATGCCCTGCTTCTCGGCGACCAGCTGATACAACAGCAACAGCACCGCCGCGGGGGCGTTGATCGTCATGGAAGTCGAGACCTTGTCGAGGGGAATGCCTAAGAACAGCTCGCGCATGTCCTCTATCGAGTCGATCGCCACCCCGACCTTGCCTACCTCACCGGCGGCGATTGGCGCGTCGGAGTCGTAGCCCATCTGGGTAGGCAGATCAAAGGCCACGGACAGCCCGGCAGTGCCGTGTGCGATCAACTCCCGATAGCGGGCGTTGGACTCAGCGGCTGTGCCGAAGCCTGCGTACTGGCGCATGGTCCACGGCCTTGTCGTATACATCGACGGGTAGATGCCCCGCGTATAGGGGTACTGGCCCGGCTCACCCAGCGCGTGATCAGCATCAAAACCAGCAAGGTCCTTTGGCCCGTACAGCGCCTGGAATGGCGTTCCTGACTCCGTCTCTGCACTCACCTGGGCAATGGTCGCATAGCGCTCTGCGCGAGACTGACCGCCGACTCGATCATGCGGACCGTCTCTGCTTCCCAGTTGGGCTCCTGGCCTCGATAGGGGCCGGTGGCGAGTGAGACGATAACCCCCGCTGCCCGCAGCCGGAGCTCGGCCGGGTCCACCCGGGTGTCGAAGACCTGCAGCCAAAGATTGATCAACCGCGAGAGCCCCACGGCCTGCTCTGCCGTCATCCGCTGCATCGTCGACAGGTGCGCGATCATGCACGCAAGATCATCAGCACGGCGCCCGGGTCCAATCGTGTCGATGTCCAATACGCCAGTGATTACACCATTGGAGACGAACAGCTGGCCTTCGTGGAAGTCGCCGTGAGTCGGTTCTAGTCCAGGCTGTAATCCAGCAAGGCCGCTGGAAACTTGCCCAACCAGCCACCGCAGCTGTGGGTCCAGCGCTGGCAGCGCGGCTGCGATCATCTCCGCGTACGTCGCAACTGCGCCGGTCCAGGGCGGTCGGCGAGGAAGTGCGACTACTGCGGCCGGCAACGAGTCGAGCAACATGATCAAGCTTTCGGCGGTGCAGGGCATTGCCTCGTCGAAGATCGCTTGTGTCAGTGGCCGGCCCGGCACCTGGGGCAGCACCAGAATGAAGTCGGCGGTAGCCGCTGCAACAACGGCTGCCGGAAATTGAGCCCGGCGGAGCAGTTCATGGCGCTGTAGCGTCGGCGCGTACACCGATTCTCGTAGCACCTTGACGAAGAAGGTTTGCGGTCCGCTGCTGGTTGTGATCACGGCCTTGAGCACCGCGCGTCGCCGCGGCCGATAACTGATCATCTGGAGCGCAATGTCATCACCCGTCAACCGATGATCAAGAACCCGATGCTCATTGAGCAGCGCCGCTAGCCCGTTGGGCAACGCAGCGCGTCGCAAGCCCGGCAGATCAGGGTCGTATGGGTATAGCCAGACCGCAACCTCTCGGTCGCCGTCACCGAAGATCATGGCGCGCTCATCGTTGCCGCTGCGGCCTCCTACGCGCGCGCTGGCGCCGAGCAACTCGGTACGGCGGCCGGTCGGCCAGTCGACGGCCGCCGAATATGTTGCTGTAGTGGAGTGCCGTGGATTGGCATCCACGTGATCCAACCGCCAGGAAACCAGGCTCCCGCCGGCATGCTCTACAGCGGCCGAAAGCAGCTCCTTCACCTCGGCCGAGGTAAGCAAACTCGACCCGTCGGGGTCACCCGAAGCGGCCACCATCCGATCCTTACACACTGCGCGGACCGCTCATCTGATCAGGATGGAAGCATGGCTACGTGACAGTCGCTCTCACCATTCTGGGCCTGGTGGCCACGGTGCTCGCAGTGACCGCGCTGGCGAATCGAATCAGATTCTCGGCGCCGCTGCTCCTCATGCTCGTCGGCATCGGTCTCTCCTACTTGCCCTATATACGAATTCCGGAGCTGACCTCTGAGCTCGTATTGCTCGGATTTCTCCCACCATTGCTGTACGCCGCAGCTATCCGGACCTCGGTGATCGACTTCCGCGCGAACCGCCGATCGATAGCACAGCTGTCAGTGCTCCTCGTCGTCGTGACCGCCTTAGGGATTGGCCTCATTACGTGGTGGATCCTGCCGGTGAGCTTCCCCGTGGCGTTTGCTCTTGGAGCGGTGGTGGCGCCACCCGATGCCATTGCCGCTACCACAATCGCCCGTCGGGTTGGGCTGCCGCGCCGGCTGGTCACCATCCTGGAGGGCGAGTCCCTGGTCAACGACGCGACCGCCATCACCTGCCTGCGGGTGGCGATCGTCGCAATTGCGGGCACGATTACCGCCACCCAGGCGACCATCGGATTCTTGATCGCCGCTCTGGGCGGAGTTGCCGTCGGCGTGATTGTGGCGCTGATTGTGATTCCCATTCGAGTGCGCATTACTCAGCCGGTTTTCGACACGGCGATCTCGATCTTGGTGCCGTTCGCAGCCTACTTGCCAGCGGAGGTGCTCAGCATCGGCGGCTTCCACGGCTCTGGCGTGATTTCCGTCGTGACAGCAGGCCTGATTCTTGGCCACAAGTCGCCGGTGATCCAGTCTGGCCAATCCCGGCTCAGCGAGCGGGTGAACTGGGCAACGATCGAATTCCTACTCGAGAACACCGTCTTCTTGATGATCGGGCTCCAGGCGCGGCGAATCATCGACGCCAACTCGCACTCCGATCTCCCCGGACTTCAGATCGCCGGCTTCTGCCTGGCAGTCCTCGCCGGTGTGATCCTCATCCGACTAGTTTGGGTCCTCGGAACGCGTCTCCTCCTGTTCCGTCGCGATCGAGACACCGGCGATTCCACAGCTCCCTGGTCTTATGCGTTAGTGATCGGCTGGGCGGGTCTACGCGGTGTGGTGACCCTTGCGACCGCATTTCTGATTCCCGAAGGTGTGCCGTTCCGCGAAACGTTGATCTTCGCGGCAATGGTTGTGACCGCCGGGACTCTGCTGCTGCAAGGGTTGACGCTGCCGCTCCTGGTCCGAGCGCTCGGACTACGAGGCCCAGATGCTCGCTCGGACGCTTTGCAGGCAGCAACCGTGCTACAGACATCCAGCAACGCCGCCATCGCCCATCTCGGCGACGTTGTTGGGCCAAACGATGCGACTGAGACAGTGCAGTTGCTGCGCGATCGCATCGCAGCCAGACCGAACGCCATGTGGGAGAAGCTCGGCCGGCCGGGTGATGAGGAGACACCGGCCGAGGAATACCGGCGCCTCCGGCTTAAGACGATCGATATCGAGCGAAATGAGGTCTTGAAGATCCGCTCTAGCGGCACGGTCGACCACGACATCATCGAGGAGGTACTCGGGTCATTCGACATCGAGGAGTCCATGCTCACCATCGCCACCGAGCGGTCGGATCGGCTCGAAGCCGAGACGGTGGCCACGCCGACAGTGCCCGCTGGCCCATGCGGTCATCTGGACCATGCCCCCCCAGCGATCGCTCCGAACGGGCCGGGCATCTGTGAGGATTGCATCCGCGAGGGCACGCGTACGGTGCACCTGCGAATCTGCCTCAGCTGCGGCAACGTCGGATGCTGCAACTCCTCTGTTGGCCGGCATGCCGAGCGTCATTTCACGCTGAGCCGACATCCGGTGATGCGCAGCTTCGAGCCAGGCGAGTCTTGGCGCTGGTGCTACGTCGACGAGCGGATTGGCTGATACCTAGGCAGTCCGGCCCGCGTCTATCACGTATCAGGAAGCATGCGCTGCGCTCTTGTGGGTATGACAGGACTGACGCGCCAGGCGATCAGGTCCTGCACGGCGCGAGTTCGAGGGATAGTTTCTTGCCCGATGACGTGGTATTCCGCCGGTGCTGCATGAACGGCGGCACCGTCGAAGACAGCCTCGCCAATCGGGCAGGCCGGCTCTTCGCGGAGTATCGCGACGGTGACCACGCGAAGATGGGCGACCTGGTGCGCGTTCTCACACCGATCTTGTGGCATACCGCTCGAGCTGCGCGCCTGGACTCGGCAACAGCCGAAGACGTGCTGCAGACGGTGTGGCTGACGCTGATACGCAAGTCCGACACGATTACCGAACCGCGTGCTGTATTGCAATGGTTGGTGATCAGCACAAAACGTGAAGCCTGGAAAGTGGCGAAGAACCAAACACGGTTCCGCCCCGAGCATTTGGAATCCACGACATCGGACGCCGATTACGGCGATTCGATCGAGGACACTGTGCTCCGCGATGAAAGCGACAACAGCCTCTGGAGGCACATCGAGCGATTGCCCGAGCGTTGCCGGATGCTGCTCCGAGTGATCGCCTTCGCGGACCGACCCGACTATGCAGAGTTAGCTAGAGCGCTGGGGATGCCGCAGGGCAGCATAGGGCCCACTCGGGGGCGCTGTTTGGCCAAGCTGCGGATGGCTCTTGCGCAAGACCCCACCTGGGAGCACCGATGAACAAATCCGACAATGATCGCCAGCTCGCGGTCGAAGAGCAGCTGGCTGCCGAGGAGCTCGATGCAGGCGATTTCACACTCCTTAATTCGCTCCGCGCTCACTACGACGAACACGACCCGGTCCCGGACGGACTGGTGGAGCGGCTCCAGTTCCAGATCACGCTGGATGCTCTGAACACCGAAGTGGCCACCTTGACTCAGCTGGACTTGGCGGCCGCCGGGGCCCGCAGCGCAACTACTGAGGCCGTCCGCACCATCACCTTCACCAGCGAGTCGCTAACCACGATGGTGACCTTGACACCGTTAGGCGATGGCACCGTACGCGTGGACGGCTGGGCAGCGCCAGGCGCCGGCGTCCGCGTCGAGGTGTTGCTGGCCGATGGGCCACGCAACACCTACGCCGACGATGACGGCCGATTCGTGTTCGAGGCTGTGCCTAGCGGGTTAGCCAAGTTCGCCTTGTATGTGCGGCATGACACGGAGTTCTCTACAGTTCTGAGTCCAACCATCGAGCTCTAGAAGTGCTGCGCTAACTTACGCCCACCTTGGCGTACACATCGGCCAGCGTGGCACTGGCGACCTCTCGGGCTCGATCCGCTCCCTTGGCAAGAATCGACTCCAGCTCACCGCGTTCATCCATCAGTTCGAACGTCCGCTTCCGATACGGCACCGCGAATTCGGTGACGGCATCAGCAACGGCGTTCTTCAAGTCGCCGTAGCCGCGTCCCTCGAACTGCTGAACCAGCCTGTCGACCGCCGTACCGGTCAACGCTGACAAGATCGTCAGCAGATTGGAGACACCTGGTTTGTTCACTTCGTCGAAGACGATCTCCCTGCCAGAGTCGGTCACCGCCGATTTGATCTTGCGAATGTTGATTGCGGGATCGTCCAGCAGCTCGATAATGCCGGTTGGTGAGGAGAGTGACTTGCTCATCTTCGTCACCGGCTCAGCAAGATCAGCAATTCTGCCGACGGAGGGCAGGATGTACGGCTCCGGAACGACGAAGGTCTGACCGTAGCGGGAGTTGAAGCGCACAGCCAGGTCCCGAGTGAGCTCCAGATGCTGCCGCTGGTCCTCGCCAACAGGAACCTGATCGGTCTGATACAGCAAAATGTCGGCGGCCATGAGCACGGGGTAGGTGAACAGGCCCACATTAGTGGCCTCCTGCCCCATCTTGGCGGACTTGTCCTTGAACTGGGTCATCCGCTGGGCCTGGCCGAAGCCGGTTAAGCAGCCCAGCACCCAGCCGAGCTGGGTGTGTTCGGGCACCTGGGATTGCCGAAACACCGTGGCCTTGGCGGGGTCGATGCCGGCGGCGAGGAGCTGCGCCGCACTGCGCAAGATCCGCTCCTGCAGCACGTCCGGAGGGGTGGCAACGGTCAGCGCGTGCAGATCAGCGATTCCGTAGAAAGCTTCGCGATCTTCTTGCAGCGGCACCCACTGCCGCAGCGCGCCTAGGAAGTTGCCGAGGTGAAGAGAGTCCGCGGTGGGCTGGGCAAGGGAGAGCACGCGCGGTCTGCCGGCACTGCTGTGTGGGGGCATGAGCTAGCGATATTCCTTTCCAGATCGCGCCTTGGTTGCGAGGGTCGGCATGCGCGTCATTGTTCCATGCGCACCGCCGTGGCCCAGAGCTATTTCTGATGTGCAATGGCCGGACGTCGTGGTATGCAGGTCGAAAGGCCCTCGTTTGGTCGCGACGAAACCGCAATGCTGGCCGCTAAAGAACGGAGCAGAGCATGACACTGAGGACCACCCCTCATACGACAGAGGACCAGGCTGAAGAGTCGGCGGAGAATCAGGCGAGCCAAGCTGGTCCATTGTCTGAAGACGAGCTACGGCGGATGGACATGTGGTGGCGTGCCGCTAATTACCTGTCGGTTGGCCAGATCTACTTGATGGACAATCCGCTGCTGCGCGAGCAGCTCGAGGCAGCGCATGTCAAACCGCGGCTGCTCGGACACTGGGGCACGACGCCGGGCCTCAACTTCCTTTACGCGCACCTCAATCGCGCCATTAGCCAGCGCGATCTCAACATGATCTACATCATCGGTCCGGGCCACGGCGGCCCTTCACTCGTGTCCGCGGCCTGGTTGGAGGGCACTTACTCGGAGGTCTATCCCAACATCACCCGCGATGCTCGGGGCATGAAGCGGCTCTTTACGCAGTTCTCGTTTCCCGGTGGAATCCCGAGCCACGTGGCTCCGGAGACTCCTGGGTCCATCCATGAGGGCGGCGAACTCGGCTACGCGATCTCTCACGCGTACGGCGCAGCCTTTGACAACCCAGACTTGGTCGTTGCTTGCATCGTCGGCGACGGCGAAGCCGAGACTGGCCCGCTTGCGACCTCTTGGCACTCCAACAAGTTCCTGAACCCAGTCGCTGATGGAGCGGTGCTGCCGATCCTGCATCTCAACGGGTACAAGATTGCCAATCCCACCATTCTGGCCCGCATACCCACCGATGAGTTGCTGGATCTGATGCGGGGATACGGCCACGAGCCGTACGTCGTTGAGGGTGATGACCCGACCACTATGCATCAACAGTTCGCCACCACGCTCGACACGTGCCTGGACCGCATTGCCGAGATACAGCGCGATTATCGCAAGGGCGGTGCTTCGGGCCGGCCAGCCTGGCCAATGATCATTTTCCGCTCCCCCAAGGGATGGACTGGTCCCAAGGAGATCGACGGCAAACGTGTCGAGGGCTATTGGCGCAGCCATCAGGTGCCGTTCTCCGACACCCGGCAGAACCCGTCGCATCTGAAGGAACTGCAGAAATGGATGATGTCGTACGAGCCGGAGGAGTTGTTTGATTCTGAGGGCCGTCCAGTGCCTGAGATCGCCGACCTGCATCCGGTCGGTGAGCGTCGCATGAGCGCCAACCCCCATGCGAATGGCGGTGAATTACGACGTCCGCTGCGGATGCCGGACTTCCGCGACTATGAAGTCAAGATCGACAGGCCGGGTCACACGATCGCCGAGGCAACCCGCGTAATGGGCGCATTCCTGCGTGACGTCATGAAGCTCAACGACGATCAGCGCAACTTCCGGCTTTTCTCACCGGATGAGAACAACTCGAATCGATGGCAGGACGTTTTGGAAGTCACCAATCGTGCCTGGCAAGCCGAGATCTACGACTATGACGATCATCTCGCTTCGGATGGTCGGGTGATGGAAATCCTTTCTGAACACACGATTCAGGGCTGGCTGGAGGGATACCTGCTGACAGGTCGGCACGGATTCCTCTCAACGTATGAGGCCTTCATTCACCTCGTCGACTCGATGTTCAACCAACACGCCAAGTGGCTCAAAGTCACCGACGACATCGAGTGGCGTCGTCCGATCTCTTCCCTCAACTATCTGCTGTCCAGTCATGTCTGGCGTCAAGATCACAACGGATTCTCACATCAAGATCCCGGTTTCATTGATCATGTGATGAACAAGAAGGCCGAGATCGTACGGGTTTATCTCCCGCCGGATGCCAACACGCTGCTCTCAACCACTGATCATTGCCTGCGGTCCAGCCAGTATGTGAACGTCGTGGTCGCCGGAAAGCAGCCAGCTCCGCAGTACCTGACCATGGATGAAGCGATCAAGCATTGCACCAAGGGCATCGGCATCTGGGACTGGGCCAGCAGCGATCAAGACGGCCGGACCGACCTGGTCATGGCAGCCGCCGGTGATGTACCCACCATGGAAGCGCTCGCAGCGACCGAGATCCTGCAGCAACGCTTCCCGGACCTGCGTATTCGCTTCATCAATGTCGTGGACATGATGCGGTTGCAGGACGACCGTGAGCACCCACATGGGTTAAGCGATAGGGAGTTCGCCGCCCTATTCACCCCGACCGCGCCCATTGTGTTCGCATACCACGGCTACCCATGGTTGATTCACCGCCTCACTTATCGGCGCAGCAACCACGAGAACATCCATGTGCGCGGTTACAAGGAGGAGGGCACGACGACGACGCCCTTTGACATGTGTGTGCTGAACGAGATCGACCGCTTCTCCTTGGCCATCGATGCGATCGACCGCGTGCCACAGCTGGGATCGAACGCCGCCCACGTACGGCAAGAATTGGTCGACAAGATCATCGAGCACCACCAGTACATCCGCCGCTACGGCGAAGATATGCCAGAGATCGCCGGGTGGATGTGGCACGCGTCGGCCGAGGAGGAGCGTTCGCTGACTGCCACGGAGCCGGGTGTGATTGCGACGGCCGGCGACAACGTATAGCGAACACCCCGGCTCTATTACGAGACGGCCGGGGTGAAGTCCTTTCCGTCCTGTCTGTGAACGACAAAGGAAGCGGCCCGGCGGCCGTCCAGTTCACTGACGCGCAGTTCGACCTGCGCAAGCTCCCCCTCCTCGGGATCGACCGAGGGCAGTTCGAGCGAAATTGCATCGCCGACGCTCGGCAGCTGCCCGAGCCTGGCCATGAAGAAGCCGGCGAGAGTGTCGTACGGACCCTCC
>DATLQC010000086.1:0-5024 GCA_035535395.1 Propionibacteriaceae bacterium
GACCATGACGCCGGCAAGCGGGGATCAAAGGTGATCTTGCCGTTGTAGTCCCGCATGCCCCCGAACCCGTAGGCCAGGATGTTCCAGACGCCCCCTGTCGATGCGACGTGGACTCCGTCACTGACGTTGTCGTGCAAATCGGCCAGATCGACAAACAGCGCGTTATAGAAATAGCGCAGAGCAAGATCTCGATACCCGACCTCCGCGGCGATGATCGATTGCACGACACCAGACAGCGTGGAGTCGCCAGTAGTGATGGGGTCGTAGTACTCGAAGTTGTTGCGCTTCTGCTCGTTGCTGAAATGATCACCTTGCAAGAACATGGCCAGCACCACATCAGCCTGCTTGAGGACCTGGAACCGGTAGATCACCAGGGGGTGATAGTGAAGCATCAACGGCCGCTTCTCCGGCGGTGTGTTCTTCAGGTCCCAGACTTCTCGATCAAGAAAGTGCGCGTCCTGCGGGTTGATGCCGGTGACCTGGTCGTAGGGAATCGACATTGACTCCGCACAGGCGGCCCACTCGTCGATTTCCTCGTCGGCGAGCTCGAGCCGTTCCACGATGCGCTGGTAGGCACGGGGCAACTCTCGCTGAAGCTTGCGGAGCAACTCCGCCGCCTGAGCAAGGTTGAAGCGGGCCATGACATTGGTGAAGAGATTGTCGTTAACTACCGTGGTGTATTCGTCCGGGCCCGTCACTCCGTGGATGTGGAAGCTGCGCCGTCCACTGCCGTTCTCACGCCAGAAACCGAGATCGGCCCACAGCCGGGCGGTCTCGACGAGGATGTCCACGCCCTCGCGATTCATGAAGTCTTGATCACCGCTGGCGGCGACGTACTTGCAGAGGGCATAGGCGATATCGGCATCAATGTGATACTGCGCCGTGCCGGCAGCGTAATAGGCCGATGCCTCCTCGCCGTTGACCGTACGCCACGGAAAGAGCGCCCCGCTCTGGGCAAGTTCCTCTGCCCGGCGCCGGGCCGCTCCGAGCATGTTGTAACGGAAACGCAGCTCACTGCGTGCCATCTGCGGTGAGGTGTAAGTCAGAAATGGAACAACATAGATTTCGGTGTCCCAGAAGTAGTGCCCGCTGTAGCCCGTACCGGTCACACCCTTGGCAGGCACTCCGGACTGCTCGGCGCGAGCGGCGGCCTGAGCTACCTGGAACAGATTCCAGCGAATGGCCTGCTGCAAGCCCGGCTGACCATGCACGACCACGTCAGACCGCTCCCAAAACCTGTCCAACCACTCCCGCTGGGCGGCAAACTCCTGTTCGACACCGCGCTCCAGCACCCGATCGAGCGTGCGGCGGCAGCGATCGACCAGCTCCCGTGATGGCACGCCGCGGGACGTGTGATAAGCAACCACCTTGCTGATCTTGATCGGCTGGCCGCGTTTGGCCTGCACCCGGTAGACCATCTTGCCGGTGTCTTCATCGGCGCTGGTGTAGGTGCGGTAGTCGTTGTCCGTGATTATCTGATGATCAACTCCGACGGCGAGGGTCATCTTCGAGTTCGCGCAGCGGTAGCCGAGGATGATGCGCTGATCTTGCCACCAGTGACTTTGCGGCTCGAGCACCCGGGTCTCGAAGGGCGCCCCCTTGCGCGGATCGGCACCGGTCCCCATAGCGGCCGACCTCACGTGGTACTCGTCGCGGCCGTCTTGGCGGTTTAACGTCTGGGAGGAGATCACCACCGGAGCCTCGGCGTCGAGCATGGTGACTTCCATCGTCATCATCGCCAGGTGTCGCTGGGTGAAGGACACCATGCGAGTAGAGGACACCTTGACGCGCTTGCCGCCTGGTGTCCGCCAGATGATCTCGCGATGCAGCACCCCGTCCCGGAAATCAAGCGTGCGCTCATACGCTTCAAAATCGGCGACCGACAGCAGCATCGGCTCATCGTCGACGTAGAGCTTGATCGTTTTGTTGTCTGGGACGTTGACGATCGTCTGGCCGACGCGCGCGAAGCCGAAGGCTTCCTCGGCATGCCGGATCGGCCACGTTTCGTGGAACCCGTTAATGAAGGTGCCGTGCGTGAACGTCTCCCGGCCCTCTTCGACATTGCCGCGCATACCGAGATATCCGTTGCCGACCGCGAACAGCGACTCGGTAACGCCAAGATCATCCGCACTGTATTCGGCCTCGATGAACTTCCACTCATCAACCGGGAAACGGTTGCGATTCAGCGGGTCTGCAGCGCTGATCGGATCGTCGGGACTGCGGCGGGTCATGCTGCCGCCAGCTCAGCAAGATCAGCAACGACGACGTCGGCTCCCGAGTCCGTCAGGCGCTGCGCGCCAACTCCGCGGTCCACCCCGACGACCAGTCCAAAGCCACCCGCATGTCCCGCCTCGACTCCAGAGACGGCATCCTCGAATACCACAGCACGCTCGACGGGTACGCCGAGCTGGTCCGCTGCGTCGACGAACGTATCCGGAGACGGCTTGCCGCGCAGGCCCTTTTCGGCGGCAACGTTGCCGTCGACAACCACGTCGAACCGGGGCCGCAGGTCCGCAGCCTCCAGCACCGCAGTCGCATTCTTAGATGACGTTACGACGGCAACCTTGGTGCCGCGCTCGGCAAGATGATCAAGCAACTGTACGGACCCGGCGTAGGGCTGAACTCCCTCCTCACGCAGTACCGCGGCGAAGAACTCGTTCTTGCGATTGCCGAGGCCACAGACGGTCTCGGCTTCGGGGCCGTCGCTCGGATCACCATCGGCCAGCTGAATGCCCCGCGACCTGAGGAAGGCCCGGACGCCGTCGTAACGGGGCTTGCCATCGATGTAGTTGAAGTAGTCGCTGTCCAGGTATGGCTGGTCCATGCCGCGCTTGATCAAGAAGTCGCTGAAGAGCTGACGCCAGGCACGCATGTGCACCTCGGCAGTCGGAGTCAGCACGCCGTCCAGGTCGAACAACGCCGCGTCGTAATCGCGCCAGTCCACACCGAGAAGATTAGGCCGCTGTAGCGCGCAATGCGGGTCAATGAGACAGAAGTCCGTTCGCCTACCGCAAACATGGGCAGCTGGCGAAGCGGTCGGGCATATGGTCAGGTCGTGGTGAGCCCGTTTGAATTCGATCCTGTGCTGGTCGAAGTCGTCCGCAATGGCTTTGTCGAGAGTGTTCATCGCGGCCGGGTAGCCATGACCTATCCTGACGGAAGCCTGGCCTCATCGGTCGGCGCCGACTTTGCTCCGATGTACCCGCGCAGTGCCAATAAACCCTTGCAGGCGGTCGGCATGCTACGGGCGGGTCTTGATCTTGACGGTGAGCTGTTGGCGCTGGTCTGTGCGTCGCACTCGGGGGAAGTCTTTCAGCTGGATGGGGTGCGTCGCATCCTGGCCCTGTCAGGGCTGGATGAGTCAGCGTTGCAAATGCCGGCGGAGTGGCCGCTGGACCAGCAGGCCAGAGAGGACGCCATCCGCGATGGTGTTCCCAAGTCACCGCTGGCGATGAACTGCTCGGGAAAGCATGCCGGAATGATCAGGACGACCGTGCTCAACGGCAGGGACATTGCACATTACCGTGATCCTGATCATCCGACTCAGCTGGCGGTCGTACAGGCAATTGATGATCTTGCTCATGAGCAGGCGACCAATCTCGCGATTGACGGCTGCGGGGCACCGCTATATGCCATCTCGCTCTACGCCCTGGCCCGCGCCTTCGGGCGCATCGCGAGTGCATCAGACGGTGCTGAATATCGCGTCGCGACAGCGATCCGGAACCATCCGGAGTACGTGTCTGGAACTCGGCGTGACGAGTTCGACCTGCATCGTGCAATTCCCGGCCTGATCGCAAAGGCTGGCGCCGAGTCGGTCTACGCGGTCGGACTCCCCGACGGGCGTGGAATCGCGATCAAGATTAGCGATGGACATCCCCGGGCTCGTCCGGTCGCCATGGCCGGCGTACTCAAGCGCCTGGGATTTGATCATGAAACGCTCGATGATCAAGCTAGCGCGCCAGTGTTCGGCGCCGGGGAACGGGTCGGCGAGATCCGTCCTTGCAAGGAAACCTTGTCCCAACTCGGCGCCTGATACCACCTCTCGCCGCGGCCGGTTACTCACTTGTCGGAAACCTACGTTTACGTAGGTCCCCTGCGGTTTGCACAGGTTGCAAACTGTGCAGACCGTCAGCAACCTACGTAAACGTAGGTTTCGGCAGCCGGCGAGTGGGATGAGGGGTGGGGAGGAGGAGGAGGAGGAGGAGGTACCCGCTCAGGGGGTTGGGCGTACGTGCAGGCCGATGTCAGGATCGACGAGCGGTTCCTGTGCGGCGGCGATGCCGTCGACGATCAGTTGGGAATCAAGGGGTGTGCCGCGTTTGATGAGCCCGAGGGCAATGGGGCCGAGCTCGAAGTGCCTCGCCGAGCCACCAACAAAGCCGACCGCACGCCCATCAAACTGCAGCTCCGCTCCGGGAGTTGGCAGTGCATCGACGCTGCCGTCCAGGTGCAGGCGTACCAGCCGCCGGGGCGGCCGTCCGAGGTTGTGTACGCGGGCAACTGTCTCCTGACCCCGATAACAGCCCTTGTCGAGGTGAACGGCAACGCCAAGCAGGCCGATCTCATTCGGAATGGTGCGGTGATCGGTGTCAAGGCCGATCCTCGGCACTCCGGCCGCAATGCGCCGGGCTTCCAAGGCCCAAGTGCCGGCTCGGGGACTGTGATTCATGATCTCCGGGAGCTGATTGCGCCGCACGAAGAGCTCGCAGCCAGCCAAGGAGTCGGGGCCAACCCGCGTTAAATGGTCGCCGGCCAGCCGTGCAGCCGACCACACCACCGCGTAATCGGTGCTTTTGTCGCTGACCTCGACGCGCATCATGAACCGCATTCCGTCCAGCCAACTCAGCAGTGCCGCCGCCGCACCCGGCTCGGTATGCACCCAGAAGGTCTCGCCGTCATCTACGCCGTACAGCACATGTTCGATGTGGCCGTGCGGTGACAACACCAGTGTGGTGATTCCGCGACCCGGATCGAGTCCCTCGAGGTACTGAGTGGTCAGCGAGTGCAGCCAGCTCAGCCGGTCC
>DATLQC010000087.1:0-9080 GCA_035535395.1 Propionibacteriaceae bacterium
GGAGCATGTAGCGGAGGCGCTGGACACCATTCCGGCGGAATTGGCGACGCTGATTGACAACTGCGTGATCTTGGTGGAGGACTATCCACCACCAGATCTGCCGGACACGCTCGGTCTCTATTCCGGAATCCCGCTAACCGAACGCGGTGAGTTCTACACCGGCTTGCCCGATCACATCCAGATCTTCCGCTACCCGATCTTGGCAACCTGTGACACGCCGGAGCAGGTGATCGAGGAGATTAGGATCACCGTCGTACACGAGATCGCCCACCACTTCGGAATCGATGATGATCGACTCCACGAACTCGGCTACGACTAACTCCCAATTACGCCGACAAGTCGGCGTTAATGAGTCGGTCAGGCGACGAAGACGTACAGCAAGGCGGCAACGGCGGTGATCATTACCAGCATGGTGGTCAAGGCGTTTGCCTTGCCGTCACCCAGTGCTTCCTCTCGATGAATAGCGAGACTGTTCAGCCGGAAGCGTCGTACTGCTAAATAACCCAACCCGGCCGTACACAACAGCGCTAGCAGCCCGATGATCACTGCGAACGTGACCGAGATCGAGGCCAGCAGCCGGGCGACCAACAGGCCGCACGTCAGACCAGCCAGCATGGTTCGCTGCCACGCCAGGCCCGTTCGCTCGTTCTGCAGTCCCGGGTCCCAGGGACCGAGCATCATCCGAAGCTCACGATGATCAGTGCGACGATTCCGACGACGGCCACGATGGCTGTGAGTACCAGCAGCAAGGGTGAGGACGGCAGTGGTTCATTGAGCCGCATGGCTCGCTCATTAGCCATCCACCTTAGGAATGCGCCGAGTCCGCAAGCCAGTCCACAGATGATGAGCACAGCCGAAGCCAGCCGGATTTCCAGGCCTAGGCGGTCGCTCCAGCGTGCGACGGCTGCGATCGCTACGCCAGCGGCCAGAAAACCGAGACCCGTTCGGATCCAGGCCAGGAACGTGCGCTCGTTCGCAAAGGTGAATCGCGGATCGGGTTCGGATCCCGCCGCGTAGACACGGCGCGGCCAGCGACGGTCACGGTGCTGCGTCGGCGCGGTCACACTCGCGATGCTAGTGCCCGCCTAGGGTTCGCCCGCGCCCAACGCTCGCGAACCGTCGTCGCCGTCGTCGCTGGAAGGTTCCTGGCTGACCCAGCACCACCGAAAGGAGGATGATGGCGGCGCCGAGAAGCTGCCAAGCATTGAGGCGCTGATCAAGCACCATCCAGCCCAGCAGCGCTGCGGTGACCGGGTTAAGCAGGGTTAGGAAAGTCACCGCACTGGCGGACAGCCGCTGCAAGCCCCAGAACCAAAGCGCGTACGCGAGAATCCCGCTGATGAGCACCAGATAGATCAGTCCGCCGATATTGCGAGCAGTGAGATGGTCAGGCAGTCCTTCGATCAGCAAGGTGACGGGCAGCAGGGTTAGCCCGGCGAACAAGAACGTCCAGCCGGTGACACCGACGGCGGTCATGCCTTCGGGCTGGCCCCACCGCTTGGTCAGCACGGTTGCGACGCTGAACATGATCGCGGCCCCGCCCATCGCTATCAGGCCAACCACGTCGAGCCGTGCGTCGGACCGCAGCACGAGCAATGCGACGCCCGCCACACCTAATACCCCGGCGATGATCTGAATGCCACGAATCCCGGTGCCGAGCAGTGGCACAGAGATCACCACGACGAGCAGCGGGCTCAAGGAGTTGATCACTGCCGCGACCCCACCCGGCAGTCGGTAGGCAGCGATGAACAGCAGGGGAAAGAGCCCAGACGCGTAAAGCACCGAAAGCACGAAGAAGCGGGCCATCCAACGACGAGGCGGAATCGGACTGCCGATGATCAAGACCAGACCGGTCGGCAGCGAGCGCATCAGCGCGGCGAGCAACGGACGGCCAGGCGGCAGGAATTCAGTAGCCAGCAGGTACGTGGTGCCAAAGATGATCGGGGTTAAGGCCGAGAGGTATCCCCACCCGCCGGTGTGCTGATCGGCTGCTGGCGGGGCGAGCGCGCTCTCGGCCGTCATACGGATTCTTGTTTCGTCTCCGCGGCAACAACCAGGTGACTTGCTGTGTCGGTGCTTATCCAGCGTTCGCAGTGGCCAAGCTGGTCCGGCATCAGGTATCCCGATTGGCGATCAGATCGATCGATGATCATGGCCTGACAAGCGGCCGCAATGGTACTGAGGCCAGCCTCGTTGCCGATCACGGCGAGCAGTCGCATCGTCTGCCTGATCGCGTTCACCTCTAACGTCGCCAGCACCTCGGGCGCTATGGCGGGCGCGACAATGACGAGTGGACTCCTACTCAAGATCAACTTTTCCAGCGTGCCGAGCAGCTCGCGGAAGGTCTGGATGGGGTCAGCACACACCAGCACCGAGGGCCGCTCCAGGACCGCCCAGCCCGTGCTCGAGTCGGTGACGAAGTCCCGCGATGCGTACCCGGCATCCACCGTGAGGGTGTTCGGATCGACAAGCTGTTGGCTGATGGACTGACGCTCAGCTTCACTGAGATCGGTCGGCTCTGCGTTCTCAGGCCGCCGCCGAGCCTGAAGGTCGGACAGGTAATGCGGTGCCGGAGCGTCCGGCTTGAAGTGCGGGATAGTTCGCTTCGGCGGGGCGAGCATCTCGGCGGCTCGCCGCTTGTTGAGCCGGCGGTCCCAGAGAGCACCAAAGATGATCGCCGCGAGTCCCACAACGATCAGCACGATGAGCCCGATGCTCCACGGATCCACCTGTTCAGCGTGCCACAGGAGAATTTCGACGCCTAAGCTGCGAGCGTCGGGAATCGCGCGCCCGCCGTGCTGAGCCAGGCTGGCGCAACAGCGCCAGCCTCAGCGAGCGGAGCGAGCTATGGAACACAGAGGGAGGGCGTTCTTTCCTCTGCGAGCGACGACGAAGTAGGCGGATCCATGCGCGCGATGCGCGAGCAGCTTCCTAAATAAAATGTGCGGTAATGCTGTACGAGAGCTGGGTAGACCGTCAGATCCGCGAGGCAATCGAGCGCGGTGAATTCGATGACCTGCCTGGACAGGGCAAACCGATCAAAGGCCTGAATGGCCGCGACGATGAGAACTGGTGGGTGAAGGCCTATCTGGAGCGGGAGCACCTCCCGCTTCCGCTGCCGACTGCGCTAGCTCTCCGCAGGGAGGTCGCGACCCTCCAAGAGACGCTTGCTGACGTGGCAGACGAGGAATCCGTACGTGAGATCGTGCGGGATCTCAATCATCGGATCGCCGAATCGCACCGGATCCGCGTAGACGGTCCGCCAATCGTGATCGGGCTGGTCAACGTGGAACGCGCCGTGGCCGAATGGCGCCGGCGCCGAACTGGCTGAATCCCAGAATCTGCATTTCCCCGCACAAAGCCGCAAATGAGGCCTGATCTGGACGGAACTATCTGCGTTCGTGGCCGTGTGCGGAGAAACGGCGCAATCAGATTCAGAGCCAGCGGCGTCAAAGCGCTGAGTGGGCACGTCAGGAGTGGGCGACCGGTGAGGTAGGCACTCCCGGCAAGACGCCGGTCCGTACGAGCTCCTCGGCAATCTCGTTGAGCTTGCGGTTGCTCTGCTGGCTGGTACGTACCAGCACCTGAAACGCCCGCTCGGGATCGACGTCGTAACGGGCCATCACAATCCCAACAGCAGTGCCAGTTGTGCGGTTACTCTGCAGTGCCCGCCGCAGCTGCCCAACCGTGGTCTCTGCCTGACCAACTGCATGGTCGCGCAATCGGTTCATTTGGTAATGGGCGTGAACCCGTGCCAGCAGCTCAGCGGAGTTGAACGGCTTGGACACGAAGTCGTCGGCCCCGGCGGCGAATGCCTCCACTGCTGATTCGGCGTCGGCACGCGCGGTCAGTACGACGACCGGTAGCCGACCCATTCCCGGGTCCTGGCGGATCGTGGCAAGAAAATCAAGACCGCTTTGTCCCGGCAGCATGACGTCAGTGATCACCATGTCAGGTGGGTCGTCAACGTGTCCTTGGAGCCACGTCAGTGCGGTCTCTGCGTCCCCTGCCGCCTCCACGACGTAGCCGTCTTTGGTGAACATCTTGGTCAAGTAGCCACGAAGATCGGGTTCGTCCTCAATGATCAACAATCGGGGTCGATCAACGCCAGACTCATCCTGAAGCACTGCAGCGGGGGTGGCCTCGACCGGAGTGACATCTATTGGAGATCCGTTGTAGCGGGGGAGTCGTACCACAAACTCGCTGCCCCGCCCTGGCTCGCTTATTACCTCGACTGACCCACCATGGGCGGCAGTCATATCGGCGACGAGCGCCAGACCAATCCCCGAACCTAGTTGTTGATCACCAGGGACGCGGTGGAATCTTTCGAAGATGTGAGACTGCTCGTCCTGCGGTATACCGATGCCGGTGTCAGCGACGGTGAGCACGACATGGCTGTGGTCGCCGCTCAGCTTCACAGAAACTTCGCCTGCCGGTGTGTACTTCAATGCATTGTTGACCAGGTTGCTCACGATAGTGGTCCACATGGTCCGGTCGACGTACGCCCGGAGGGGTTCCGTGGGCATGTCGAGACGCAGGTTCAGCCGATCTTCGGCAATGGGGCGAAACCCCTCGACAACGTCGGCGGTGACCGAGGCAAGATCAATCTCTTCGCGATCCGGCATCAGTGCGCCAGACTCGGCACGCGAAATGTCCAGCAGAGCATCGACGACCCGCTGCAGTCGATCACCTGCACGCACCGACGTCTCAACGGTGTCTCGGGCAGCAGCGGAAAGGACAACGCCAGGCTCGTCGAGGATGTCCTGCAGCGGGGTAAGCAACATCGTCAGCGGAGCACGCAGCTCGTGCGTGATGTTCTGAAAGAACTCCGTACGTGCCCGATCCAGCTCCTCCAGAGCTTGCTGACGTTTGCGCTCGTTCTGGAAGGAGACGGCATCGGTAATGATGACGCCGAGTTGCCGCGCCGCCATTGCGGCGAAGGCGGTATAGGCCTCGTCAGGTCGCCAGTAGGGATTGACGCCAATGATCAACACCCCGACCGGGGCTCGCCTGCCCAGCATGAACACTGGTAGTGCGAAAGCCTGGTCTGGCGTCAAGGGTCCCAACGGCCCAGGCTTAAAGACACCCGGGTATCGGTCCCGCAGACCCGACACCAGCACGGTGCCGCCGTGCTCAAGTACCTCCAGCACCGGTCCTCCGGTCGGCGTGGGCTCGACCAGTTCGCAGGAAGCTACTGCGCTCTCATCGAAGCCGTAGCCGGCCGTGCGTCGTGGAGCCTGGTCAGGGAGCTCGCGCAGATACACCGCCGCGAAGGGCACGCTCTTGCGGTTCCTGCCGATCACCTCGACGGCGGCTCGGCAGGTCGAGGGCAGTGAGTCATCGGTAGTGATCGACATTGCGCCCAGCCTGCGTAGCACCTGGAGTCGCCGCTCGTACAGGATGTGCTGGGTCGTTTCGGTGATCGCGTTGAAGAGCCCGACGATCTTGCCGTCGACGTCGCGGATGGCGCTCAGGGAAAAGGTAAAGTACGCCTCCTCCGGGTAGCCGTGGCGGTCGATGATCAGCCGTTGATCATCACTGTGATAGGCACGGCCGGTTTCCATCACCTCTCGGGAATGTTGCTCGCTGGCTGGCCAGAGGTCCGGACCGACCTCGAGCGCCGGCCGACCCAGCGCCCATGGATGCTTCTCCGCGCCCAGCAGCGGGATGTAGGCATGGTTGTAGAGCACCAGAAGGTCAGGTCCCCAGCTGATCTGCACCGGAAATTCGGAGTCCAAGCAAAGATCCACCACAAGCCGCAGCAGCCCGGGCCATTTGTCGGGCGGACCCAGCGGCGTAGCCGACCAGTCCACCTGGTCGTACACCGCGCGCATGGAGGCACCGTTCAATGAGCCATCCGACGACAGATCGACGGTGGGCTCTTCCTGCGCGTCCACGGACTCGGTCATTTATTCCGATCTGTCGCGCTCCGCGACAGCGGGGCGAGACAACGCTGTTCGGGTCTGGGCTGTTGGGGTCTGGGCTGTCGGTATCCGCCGGGGCTTCACACGAACACGCCTGCGACGGGGGTCGCTGCGCGCCGCCCAATCTAGTACGCGGTTCGACCTGCTGCTTGGCGGATTGCGACATTAGTGTCGGCTGACAATCAGCGGGTACTGCTAGGACATGAGCGTGGGGAGGTGCATATGCCGAATGTCGCGGTGACTGGTGCCAGCGGTGGCGTCGGCCGGGCTGTGGCACGCGAGTTTGCCAAGCGCGGAGGATCCGTCGCACTACTTGCTCGCGGTGAGGTTGGATTGGCTGCGGCGGCCGATGAGGTACGTGCGGCCGGGGCAAACCCGCTGGTCGTGCCAGTCGATGTGGCCGACCATTCCGAGGTAGAGGCGGCGGTGGCACGCATTGAGGACGAGCTCGGGCCGATCGACGTTTGGGTCAACTCTGCATTTACTTCGGTCTTTGCTCCCTTTATCGAAATCGACGCCGAGGAATACAAGCGGGTCACCGAAGTGACCTATCTCGGCACCGTCTACGCCACCATGGCCGTATTGCGCAGGATGCGGCAGCGGAATGCCGGAACGATCGTGCACGTCGGTTCCACGCTGGCGTACCGGGGGATTCCGCTCCAGACTGCCTACTGCGGCGCAAAGCATGCGGTGCAGGGTTTTCACGAGTCGCTGCGTTGCGAGCTGCTGCATGATCATAGCAATGTGAAGGTGAGCATGGTGCAGCTGCCGGCGGTTAATACGCCGCAGTTCTCCTGGGTGCTCTCGCGCTTGCCCGACCGAGCTCAGCCAGTGCCACCGATCTACCAGCCGGAGGTCGCTGCACGTGCGGTCGTGTACGCCGCTGATCACCCCAGTCGGCGTGAGTACTGGGTCGGCAGCAGCACAACCGCAACGTTGATCATGAATGCCATTGCCCCTGGGCTGCTGGATCGCTACTTGGCGCGGACGGGATTCAAGGCGCAGCAGACTGGGCAGCCCAAGGATCCCGATCAGCCGGCCAACCTGTGGGAGCCGGCGGACGGCAGAGGTGGTCATGACTTTGGCGCCCATGGCGCATTCGATCAACGGTCCAAGCCCAGAAGCATCCAGGTCTTCGCATCTCAGCATCACCGGGCCGTGTTGGGAGCTGGCGCTGCGGCTGCCGCGGGTCTGGCTGCCGCAGTTGGCCGGAAGGCGCGCAGATCATGATCAACAGGTGGTATCAGGAAGCTGTCATTTACAGCGTCGACGTGTCCTCCTTCCAAGACTCTGACGGTGACGGCCGCGGCGATCTGCGAGGGTTGATCAGTCGCCTCGATTACCTTTCCCGATTGGGCGTCTCCTGCCTGTGGCTGAATCCCATCCATCCCAGTCCGTGGCGGGACAACGGCTACGACATCAGCGACTACTACGGCATTCACCCAGCGCTGGGCAGTCTCGGCGACTTCGCCGAGTTGGCCCGCGAAGCGCAAGAGCGAGGCATCCGGATCGTCCTCGACCTGGTTGTCAACCACACCTCCGACGAACATCCCTGGTTCGCCTCGGCCCGGAGCAGCCCCGATTCGCCGTACCGGGATTGGTATGTCTGGAGCGCCGAGGAGCCCCCGGACCGGCACCAAGGCACCGTCTTCCCGGGCGAGCAGGAGGAGACGTGGAGCTTCGATGAGCAGGCGCAGGCCTGGTACTTCCACCGCTTCTATGGCTTCCAGCCCGACCTCAACTGGGCCAATCCTGCCGTACGTCGGGAGATGGCGAAGATCATGAACTTCTGGCTGCAGGTGGGCGCCGCGGGCTTCCGGATCGATGCGGCGCCGTTCATTCTCGAGCAGGTGACGCCCGGCGTTGATCCCGGTCCCAAGGACTTTTCGATCATGGACTCCTGGCGACAAGAAACCCAATGGGTGCGCGGCGATTCGGTCCTGCTCTGCGAGGCGAATGTGCCTCCGACCGAGGTCGGCACGTACGTCGGCAGCCGGTCCGACGGCCCGAGCGACCGGGCGCAGATGATGTTCGACTTTCTGCTCAACCCGCGCGTCTGGCTGGCGCTGGCTCGCAGCGACGCGGAACCGCTCATCGAAGCCCTGACTACGGCAGCGCGGCTGCCTGAAGGCGGGCAGTGGGTGAGCTTCCTCCGCAATCACGATGAGCTCGACCTCAGCCGACTCACCGACGAACAGCGCGGTGACACCTTCGGCGCATTCGCGCCACGTCCTGAGATGCGGTTATACGGCCGCGGCATTCGTCGTCGGCTGGCACCCATGCTGCAAGGTGATCAGCGCCGGATCGAGCTCGCGTACGCCCTGCAGTTCTCTCTGCCTGGCACGCCGGCGCTAAGGTACGGCGAGGAGATCGGGATGGGCGAGGACCTCAGCCTTGACGGGCGCGAGGCGATCAGAACGCCGATGCAGTGGGACGACACATCCAATGCCGGCTTCAGCTCGGCGGCGCCAGAAGCACTCTTTCGACCGGCTGCCATGAAGGGTCGGTTTGGTGCCAAGAAGGTCAATGTCCGCGCGCAGCAGCGTGATCCCAATTCGCTGCTGCGATGGTTCGAGAACCTGATCTACACGCTGCGTACAGCGCCGGAGATCGGCACCGGCACCTGTTCGGTCATCAACGCCCCGCTGCCGCGCTCAGTGCTGGCTCACCGATTCGACGCGCCCGCCGGGTCGATCTTGCTGCTGCACAATTTGGCCGACACCACAGTCACGGTGGATATAGGCCCGCAGCCCGGCATGAATGGCAACCCGTACGACTTGTTCGTGGACGGTCCATATGAAGCGCCCACCAAGAATCTGAAAGGCCTCATGCTGAACGGCTGGGGTTACCGGTGGATACGTCTGGCCCGAAGCGATCAAGGTTAGCGGGCAGACGGCGGCAGATTGGGTGCGGGATGCGCGAATGGTTGCGTGATCATGGACTGCTGTTCGCCAATCTGGCTCTATTTCTGATCTTCTTTGTCGGCATGGTGCTGTCGGGCGTCGGCGTCTACAACAATGATCAACTGCAGCATGGCGAGCAGCCGGTCTTACTCAGTGGCTATCTGTTCACTCCCGCGTTCTACGAGGCGACCTTTGAGAACTGGGAAAGCGAATTTCTCCAGATGGGGATGTACGTCGTGTTAACGGCTTTCCT
>DATLQC010000088.1:0-4047 GCA_035535395.1 Propionibacteriaceae bacterium
TCCGGCGATCAAGGTCGGGCGGAGAGTGCTCTGGGATGAGGAGGCTCTCACGGCTTGGCTTGAGGCGAACCGAGAAGCGCCGGCCCGATGAGTATCCAACGGAAGGTCACGCCGGAAGGCAAGGTCCGATACCGGGCGCGCATCAAAGCGAATGGCCGGGAGGTCGCTTCTCGGATGTTCGACCGCAAGTCTGATGCGGTGGCATGGGAGCAGGATCAACGGCGGCGGTTGACGGCGGGTGAGTGGCTGGACCCGCGTCGAGGCCAGGTTCCACTGAGCGTGGTCGCCGAGATGTGGCTGGAGTCGCGGCGCACCGTGAAACGTCGGACGTTGGAAAGCGACCGCGGGGCGTGGCGGAACTACATCGCTCCGAGGTTCGGGCGTCGGCCAGTGGCATCGATCACTACGGCAGATGTCTCGAGCTGGCTTGGTGACCTGATGAGACGTGGCCTTGCTCGGTCGACGGCGACGCGAGCCCTGGCCACCCTCCGATCTCTCCTGTCATTTGCGGTGGCGGACGGCCGAGTGACGGTGAATGCTGCCGCTGCGGCGAAAGCTCCGACCGGGGGGCAGGCGCGGCGCGAGGGCAGGTTCCTCGACCTCGATGAAGTGGTGGCTCTGGCCCAAGCGTGCCGAGGTCCTTACGCGGAGCTGGTCTACATACTCGCGATGCAAGGCCTTCGGTGAGGTGAGCTGGCCGGCCTGCAGGTGGGTGACCGGGTGATGGTGCCCGGCCCGGGGCTGCGGTTGTCACGGGCGGTTCTCGCAAGCAATGGGGGCGGCGAGTTGTACGTCGACACGTTGAAGAACAAGCGCGCTCGGACTGTCCCGCTGGTGCCGGTGGTGGTGCCCATCGTGGATCGGTGGAGCGCCGGCAAGAGCCCGGGTGAATGGCTCTTCGCCGCGCCGGCGGGCGGTCCGCTGCGGGAAACGAACTGGCAGCGGTCGGTCAGCTGGCGTGAGGCGAAGGCGACGATTGGGCGGCCCGAGCTGCGCGTTCACGATCTGCGCCACACGGCGGCCTCGGTGTGGCTGGCATCTGGCGCTGATCCGAAAGTGGTCCAGCGAGTCCTGGGGCACGCCACAGCTGCCATGACGATGGACCTGTACGGGCACATGATCGACCGCAATTTGTGGGACGCGGCCCAGCGGCTCGGGGGCACCACGGGGGCACGGCCGGACGAGGGACCGGACGATGAAGGTGGCGCCTTGGGGCGGAGAGTGCCCGTTGACTAGGGGTAACGCTCTGGAGCCGCCTTGGGGAATCGAACCCCAGACCTACGCATTACGAGTGCGTCGCTCTGCCGGCTGAGCTAAGGCGGCGGGTATTGCGCCGGGCCTTGGCTCGGCACGATCGCCAACTATATCGAGCGGCAAACCGCATGGCGAAGCGCAAATCGGGCCCTAGGGCAAACGCCGATTAGCACCGGGTCCCATCGCGTGGCACCTCATTCCGGGCCAGGTAGGCGACAACCAGCTCCCTGACACAACCGCTCTGCCCGTACGCCAGGTGTCCCTCGCCATCAAATGTCACCAGCACCGCTGGACGCAGCTCTCGAGCCATTGACTTCGCATACTCGTACGGCGTCGCGGGATCGCCGGTGGTACCGATTACCACAATTGGTGGCGCTCCAACGGCGTCGACCGCTGGCTGCTTGGGCGCGGACTTGACCGGCCATAGCGGGCACGCCAGATCGGGACCATTCAGCCGACCCAGCACGGGCGCGCTGCGAGATTCCGCGGCTAGCCGGTGCTCTGCCGCCTGCACGCTGTCGTCCTGGCTGTCCAGGCAGCGGATCGCAGGAAAGGCATAGTTGAGCTGCCCGTAGCTGCCATCACGATCGCGCCGATCGGAGGCATCGGCCAGCTGCAGCAATCCGCTGCCATCCTTGTCGAAGATCGCCGCGGTGAGCGCATCACGCAATGTCGGCCAGCTGCTTATACCGCCGTACATCGAGTAGAAGACAGCCTCGACGCCCTGCTGCTGGCTGAGGCTGCGCCCGCCGGATACGGCCAATGGCTGCTGATCAAGACCATCAAGGAATTCCTTGATCGTGGACAGCACGTCGTCACGCTGAGAGCCCAGCCGGCACTCTGCGTTCGCGCACCACGATGCGAAGTGATCAAGTGCACGCTCGAATCCCTGTACCTGGCTGACCTTGGACTTGGAATTGATATTGATGGCGCCATCAAGGACCATCCGCCCTACTCGCTGCGGGAACATCTCTGCATAGAGGGCACCGATCTTGGTGCCGTAGGAGGAGCCAAAATAGTTGATCTTGGCATCGCCTACCAGCATTCGGAGCAGATCGAGATCACGTACGGTCTCCATCGTGGAGATGTGCTCCAGTAATGCGCCGGACCTCTTCAGGCAGGATCGACCGAACTCGATCTGCTCATCGATCCGGGCCTGCAACTCGCCGGCATCATCGGGCGAGCTGTCCATCGAGAAGTAATGATCAAGATCGTTTTTGCCGAAGCAGATCACTGGCGTGGAGTGACCGACTCCTCGAGGATCCCAGCCGACGATGTCATAGTTCTCCAGACCTGTCGCGTTGAAAGAGCCGACGTACCCTACCCCGGACCCGCCGGGCCCTCCCGGATTGATGAACAAAGTGCCAAGCCGCCTGCCACCGGTGGCGGGCCGCTTGGCCACGAAGAGGGTGATGGCTGTCCCATCAGGGTTGGCGTAATCCAGCGGTACCAACATCGTGCTGCAGGAAAACCCATGACCACAAGACTCCCAGTTGAGCGACTGCTTCTCGTACCGCGCCAGCCCCTTGCCAGGTGGCGGTTCGGTAAACCCTTCCGGCTTCACCTCAGGAATGGGCTGGAGCGGCCGACCGTCTTTGGGCAACTCGGAACTTGCCGTGGCAACCGCAGACGGTGAAGGCGCAGACGAAGCTTCATTGGCCTGGCCGCTAGAGCCGGCCGAGCACCCGGCCAGCACAGCCAGCAATGCCGCCACCGTAACGCCGAGGAGGCGCAGACGGCGCGCGGCGCAGAGCATACCCAGAGCGTACGCGGCGGGCGCGAGATTGGCTGCACGCGCAAGATCAACAACAGCAACAGAGCGCGAAGTCTTACTGAGGGTTTAGCTCCTCATCTTCTGAACGGCGCCGCCGCACCCGACTCTTGCGTGGTGGGCGCTGCGCCTGGCCAGGAGTGGCGCGAGAGGCGAAGAGCTGGCGAGCACCGCAGGCCGCGGCAAGCGAACACGTGCGCGTCGTACCGTTCGCGTTCATCCGAATGACCACCGAGTCAGCCGGCACCTGGTGACCGACCACCACCCCATCGCCATCCTCTAGCGCGACCTGCTCTCCAACCGCGGGTGCGGTACGCGCAAACTCGGTGTAAAGCGGGTGCTCGTACTTGAGGCAACACATCAGCCGACCGCAGGCGCCGGAGATCTTCAGTGGATTGGGCGGCAGATCTTGCACCTTGGCCATCCGCAAGCTGACCGGCTCAAAGTCCTTCAGGAACGTGGCGCAGCACAGATCGCGGCCGCAGTTGCCCAGCCCGCCGACAAGCTGCGCGGCCTCCCGGGAGCCGATCTGACGCAGGTCGATCCGTGCCTGCAGGGTACGGGCGAGCTCACTGACCAGGATCCGGAAGTCAACTCGATGCGGGGCGGTGAAGTAGATCACCACCAGTTGATCGAAATCGATACCGGAGTCGATGAAGTCCACAGCAACGACCTTCATCGGCAACTGGTTCCGCTTGATCAACTTCTTGGCGGCCAGCTTCGCCTCGGCGCGCCGCCGCCGGTTGGTCGTGTCCCGCTCGAGGTGCTCAGGACCGGCAGGTCCAGCGCAGACCAACAACCCAGAGAATCCGTCCTCCTCAATCCACTCAGGTGCCCAGACGCATTCGGCAACCTCAGGACCCGATTCGGTGGGCACCAGGACACGGTCACCAACGCTGTACTCACGCTCGCCCGGATCGAGGTAGTACAGCCGACCGTACCGTTCGAACGACACAGCCATCACCCGCGGCATGGCCACAGCCTAAGGCCGCATTCGGCGGTTTGCGTATGCCTGCACAAAA
>DATLQC010000089.1:0-4836 GCA_035535395.1 Propionibacteriaceae bacterium
AGCGCGAAGTTGGCGAACTGCAAACGCCGGTTAGTGAACACCAGATCGCGGTCGGCCATGAGATCACGCAGCGACCAGAGCCGGCCGCCCAGGCCCGGAAGCACGAGCGCCTTCAGCCGACCGTTGCTGATCTTGATTGCGAGAATCTCCCGAGACCGCAAGTCGCGGCCGTAACCGTTCTGCAACGCGTACGGCAGCGGATTGGCCAGCCGGCCGTACGCGATGCGCTCGTGCATGTCGGCCGGCAGGTCGGGAGAAGACGAAGGGTCAGGAAGCCGCTGCAGCCCGGTGAACGGCGGCAGCGGCGATTCCGGGCCGAGTTCGGCCGCGAGGAGCTGCAGCGTGGTCTGGCTGACGACTCCGGCCGGCATGATGTCGACCCTAGCCACGAGCAGCACAATGCCTCGGGCAGTCTGAGGAGGTGACCGCGCAGCCGGAAGTTCCCGGGTGGTGGATTCTGCACGTCGACATGGATTCCTTTCTGGCGGCGGTCGAGGTCCGCCGGCGACCGGAGCTGCGTGGCCGTCCGGTCGTGGTAGGCGGCGACGGTGATCCCACCCGACCACGGCAGGTGGTGGCCACGGCGTCGTACGAGGCGCGGGCGTATGGAGTGCGTTCAGGTATGCCGATGCAGCGTGCTCTCCGCAAGTGCCCCGACGCTGTGTTCTTGCCAAGTGATCATCCGGCCTACGACGCAGCCTCGGCGGAAGTCATGAACGTGTTGCGTGGCTTCGGGTACCCAGTCGAGGTATGGGGCTGGGACGAAGCGTTCCTGGGAGCTCGGCTCGAGGTCCCAGACGAGCTCGCCCGCGCGGTCCGCAGCGCCGTCCACGACCGCACCGGCCTGACCTGCGCCGTAGGCATCGGGGACACCAAGGAACGGGCCAAAATGGCGACAAGCTTCGCCAAGGCGGCGACGGAGCATATCTATCGCCTCGACTCGACCAACTGGATGAGCACCATGGGCAACCGAGATGTCGTCGAGCTCTGGGGCATAGGCAAGCGGACCGCGGCCAGGCTCGCCGCTCACGGTCTGCACACCGTTACTGATCTTGCTTTGGCCGACAGCGAGGATCTGGCTGGCTGGTTCGGACCGACCATCGGTCCGCACCTCCGCAGACTGGCCAGGGGTGGCGGATCCCGCATGATCACGACGGAGCCATGGCTGGCTCGCTCGAAGAGCCGCCAAGTGACCTATCCGAGCGACCTCACCGATACCGCGGCGATCGCTGATCAAGTTGTGGCGATGGCTCGAGAACTCACGGCGGAGGTCACCGCAGACGGCCGGCTGGTGACGCATGTCGGCGTAACCGTACGGACCAAGACTTTCTTTACCCAGATCAAGACCGGCAAGCTGCCGGAGCCGACTACCGATCCCGACATCGTCGAGGCAGGTGCCCGACGGGTGCTGGCACGCTTCGAGATCACCCGACCGGTCCGTTTGCTCGGGGTGCGGCTAGATCTTCTAACGCCCGCAGGGCGATGAGTGTTTGTCAGAAAGCGGTCGGCAGGTGCGGACCGTACGGTTCCTCCAGGGCCTTGATTTCCTCGTCGGTGAGGTGGACGCCGAGCGCCGCCACCGCGTCGGGAAGGTGGTGCGGCTTGGTGGGTCCGACGATCGGAGCGGTGACCACGGGGTTCTTCAGGACCCACGCCAGCGCGACCTGAGCCATCGGAATGCCGCGATCATCGGCGATCTTTTGTACCGCTTCGACGATGGGTCGGTCGCTCTCCATGTCGAACCGTCGGCCCACGGGGTCGACGTCGAATCGAGCGGTGTGTTCGCCCCATGGACGAGCCAGCCGGCCCTTGGCGAGTGGGGTGTACGGGATGCTACCGACTCCTTGATCAGCAAGCAGGCCGAACATCTCGCGCTCTTCCTCACGCTGCATCAGGCTGTATTGATCTTGCATGGAGATGAACTTGGTCCAGCCGTGCAGCTTGGCGACGTACTGCATCTTGGAGAACTGCCAAGCCCACATTGATGAAGCTCCGATGTAGCGAGCCTTGCCGGCTTTCACGACGTCGTGCAGTGCATCCATCGTCTCCTCGACGGGTGTGTTCGGGTCGAAGCGGTGGATCTGGTACAGGTCGACGTAGTCGGTGTCCAACCGGGACAGAGACGTGTCGATCTGTTCCATGATCGCCTTGCGGGAAAGCCCAGAACCGCCCGGACCTTCGTGCACCTTGAAGTGCACCTTGGTGGCGAGAATGATGTCGTCGCGGCGCGTGTATTTCCTTATGGCGCGGCCCACGATCTCCTCGGAGCTGCCGAAACCGTAGACGTTGGCGGTATCCCAGAAATTGATGCCAAGCTCCAGGGCTTGCTGGAAGAACGGCTCGGCATCCTCTTCACCCAAGGACCATTCGCTGAACCCTCGTGACGTGTCGCCGAAGCTCATGCACCCAAGCGCGATCCGGCTGACCGTGAGGCCAGCATTGCCCAGTCGCCCGTACTCCATCACTTGTGTCCTTTCGCTTGGCCTGCGTCACTTAGCAAAACACCGAAAACCCCACCGCGGGAGACTGGGCCGATCCTGGTACTGGCAGAACCTCTGAGACAACATTTCCATGGTATGACGCTAGGCGTTATTAACGCTTTGCGTTATGCTTCTTCTGGTGATCCAGTCGTTCGCGGATTCGGATACGGAGCGGGTCTGGCGGCGTCAGCGTGTTCGGCGGTTCGGCTCGGATCTGCAACGAATGGCGAATCGGAAGCTGTTGATCATCGATGCGGCGGAGAAGCTCAACGATCTGCGAGTGCCGCCCGGGAATCGGCTCGAGCGACTGCGCGGCAATAGGGCGGGACAGTACAGCATCCGAATCAACGATCAGTGGCGGATCTGCTTCACCTGGACCCCCGCTGGAGCGGCCGACGTTGAGATCGCGGACTATCACTGAAAAGAGGTAACTGATCATGAGGAGCATGCACGATCCGATTCATCCAGGAGAGATCCTGCTAGAGGAGTTTCTCCGCCCACTCGGGATCAGCCAATACCGGCTCGCACAGGCGATTGGGGTCCCGCCGCGTCGAATCAACGAGATAGTGCACGGCAAGCGGTCGATAAGCCCGGACACCGCACTGCGGCTGTCGAGGGCATTCGGTACATCAGACCGATTCTGGATGAACTTGCAGACGCGTTACGACCTGGATGTACAGCTCACGGCACACCGCGAGGAGCTGGACAAGATCGGACCCCTGGTCGCGTAACTTCAACGTCGGATCCTCCCGCACAGAGCTCCTGAGCCGCCAGAAGTCGGCATTGGTCGGAAATTCGACATCCGCGATGCCGATTACAGCGCGACGGGTTTGCCGGTCCTCGCCGACTCATACACAGCAGTGATCAGTTCCACCGAACGCCGGTTAGTCTCAAGATCAACTCGTACCGACTCCTCACCAGCTAACGCAGCCAGGAAGTTCTCGTACTGACGATGGTGAGCAAGCGGGGAGAGGCCGCCAGGGTTGCTGCCGGTGGTCTGACCGGTCTGCTCAGTCAGCGCATAGTTGTCAAGTTGGTTGATCGAATCGGATTTGGAGCCCATCAACTTTTCTTCGGCCTCGGTGCCCTGAGGCGTTACGTGGATGAAAGTAAGGAAGTCATTGTCGATCACCACCGATCCTTGATCACCGTGCACCTGCAGCCGAGCGCTGAGTCCGGGATACGCAGCGGTTGTGGCATGGAGCAGCCCGAATGCGCCGCCCTCAAAACGCACGACCGCAACGGCCGCGTCTTCAACCTCGATCCGTTCGTGGGCGAGCGTTCCGGTGTACGCGAACACCTCGACCGGACGGCCTAGCGCTGCCACCAGCAGGTCGACGGTGTGAACACCCTGGTTCATCAAGGCGCCGCCACCGTCGAGTTCCCAGGTGCCGCGCCAGTCGCCTGAGTCGTAATAGCTCTGGCCGCGCCACCAGTCGATGGAGGCGATGCCGGTGGTCAGCCGACCGAGCTCACCGCTGGCGATGGCATCCAGCGCAATCTCGGTTGACTGATCGAACCGGTGCTGGGAGATCACGGCCACCAAGGTGCCGGCCTTGCGCTGCGCCTCGATGATTTTGTCGATCTTCGCCACAGTGGTCTCCGCCGGCTTTTCGATGATCACGTGCTTGCCTGCCTGGAGCGCCTCTATCGCCAGCTCGCCGTGTTGTCCGGTCGGTGTGCAGACGACCACGATGTCGACATCGACCGCCTCGAGTGCTTCGGTGAGAGAGGCGTACGCCTTGCCGCCGCGTTCCGCGGCCAGCTGCTCGGCACGTTCCGGATGGACGTCGACGACCGCAACCAACTCCACCCGATCGGCAAGCTCGCTGATCACCAGACCGTGGTGGTGGCCGATGACACCCGCGCCTACCAGGGCGATCCGCCGTCGATCGGGCTCAGCCGTACCGGATTGAGCCTCGCTCATGCGTACTCGATCCCTTCGCTATTCAGGATGTCGGTGAAGGCTTTCCAGGCCTGAGTGAACAGATTAGGGCCGGAGAAGGCGCCGGTGGAACTGGTGTCGCCGAGGTGCGGTTCGAGCGAGAAGAAGCCGTCGAAGCCGTCGGTGCGCAGGGCGCGAATCGTCTCAACAACCTCACCGTCGCCAGCACCGGCGACTACGACAGTGCCATCGGCCAGCAGTGCATCCTTGATCTGGATGTAGCCCACGTGTGGGCGCAACATCTCGTAACCCTCGGTGAAGGGCCGCACTCCCACTTGCACGAAGTTCGCCGGATCCCAAGCCAACTGCAGCTTGGGCGACCCGACTGAGGTGACGATGTCCAGACAGCGGCGCGGATTATCGCCGTAGATTTCCTTCTCGTTCTCATGCAGCAAGATCACATCCGAGCTA
>DATLQC010000090.1:0-2568 GCA_035535395.1 Propionibacteriaceae bacterium
CACTGGGCGTCGGCATCAATGATCTTGCTCGGCGTTGATCAGGGCAGCCGCGTTTCGACCATGGGTCTGGCGCGTCGCACCGAGGTCTACATCGTTGCCGAAGAGCGGAACGCTAACCAAGCGCAGCACTGGTCCATGCAACTCGGCGCTGCAGTGGTCACCGTGCCAGCGAGTGCCAGCTGGCTGTCTGATGCTCTTGCAAACGTAGCTGTGGTCGGCCGCGGGACCGGTCGGCTTGTCTGCGTGCTGGGCGGTTCGGGCGGCGTAGGCGCCTCGACTCTGGCTGCGGCACTGGCGTTTGTTGCCGCTCGGACTCAACGGACCATGATCATTGATGCTGACCACCTTTCTGGAGGCCTGGACCTCCTGCTCGGCGCTGAGCGGACACCGGGCTGGCGGTGGCCGCGGCTAGCGACGGCACGCGGGCACTTGGGCAACCTCACGGGTCAGCTGCCGTCCGTCGACGGAATTGATGTGTTGTCCATGGCACGCGGTGAGGCGCCGCCGGGCTGGGCACCGCAAGCCGAGCAGCTCAAGGCGGTGATGCTCTCCGCAATGCGAAGCCACGACATCACGGTGGTCGACCTTTCAAGAACTCTCAGCGTCGCGGCATGGGAGGCGCTCCGGCGAGCCGACCTGGCAATCCTCGTCGTGCGGGATGACATCCGAGGGATTGCTGCTGGACGGGAGGTGGTGCGAGATCTAGAGGGGGAGTGCGAGCGTCTTGGGCTCGTGGTCAGGCATGGCCGGTCCCACCTGCTGGAGCCGAAGCTTGTGGCCGGCAGCATTGGTTTGCCGCTGCTCGGGTCTCTCGCCGAGGATCCGACCCTCGTTCTGGCGGCCGAGCGCGGCGATCCGCCGGGACGGTCTGCTCGCAGCTCACTGTCTCGACTCTGCCGTCAGCTAATCGATGCTCTCCCGCTCGAAGACCCGGCCCGGCAGAAGGCGCTGGTGAGTTCATGACCACCGCAGTGAAGTCCTCGATGTCGGGCGATCTGGCGACCGACGCGGTGACGCTGGACCTGGTACGCGATCGGCTGGTTGGCCTCGGCCGGCAGTACACGCCCGCGGACGTCGCCTCGGCTATGCGAGCTGAGGGTCTCGCCGTCAGTGACTCAGCAGTGCTCGATGCGATGGAGTCATTGCGCCGGCACAGCGTCGGCGCGGGTCCGTTGGAACCACTGCTCCGCGAGCCGGGAGTTACTGACGTCTTGGTCAATGGCCCGGATCAGGTCTTCATCGATCGCGGCGCCGGTCTCGAGCTCACCGGCGTGAGGTTTCTGAGTGACAGCGACGTACGCCGCCTGGGGCAGCGGCTAGCTGCTTCGGTCGGCCGGCGTCTTGATGATGCCGCGCCCTTCGTGGACGCCAGGTTGGCTGACGGGACTCGGGTACATGCTGTGCTGGGCTGCCTGGCTTCCCCTGGAACCTGCATTTCCCTTCGCGTGCCGGCACAGCGAAGCTTCTCGATCGAGGACTGCGTCACCTCTGGTTCATTGACACCCGGAGCGGCGCATCTGCTGTCGCGCATGATCAAGGCGAAGCTGGCGTTCTTGATCAGTGGCGGAACGGGCTCGGGAAAGACGACCCTCCTTGCGGCACTTCTGGCGCTCGTGCCGCCGAACGAGCGGATTCTGATCGTCGAGGACTCGCGGGAGCTAGCGCCCGACCATCCCCATGTTGTACGGATCGAGGGCCGGCCTGCGAACACCGAGTTGGCTGGGGCGATCAGCCTTACTGATCTTGTTCGTCAGTCGCTGCGCATGCGTCCGGACCGGCTGGTGGTGGGCGAGGTACGCGGAGCTGAGATTTGTGACCTGCTGACGGCGATGAATACCGGCCATGAGGGCGGGTGCGGCACGGTGCACGCCAATTCCCCTGCCGACGTCCCGGCCAGGCTGGAAGCCCTGGCCTCCCTCGGCGGACTGCCGCGCGCCGCATTGCACGCCCAGCTGGCATCGGCGCTGGATGCGGTGATCCACATCACCCGCGATGCCGCTGGGCCACGTCGGGTGGCGGAGATCTCGATCTTCGTCCGCGATAGCACAGGCGGACTGGTCAGCAGCGAGTGCGCCGTCGAATTCCTTGCAGACGGCCGGACTGTGCTCGGACCGGGCAGCCGTCAACTGGAACGAATGCTCAACCGATGATCATGACTTTGCTGTGCCTCGGATTTGCGGTGCTCACAGCATGGCTGGCGGTACCGCGGCCGGCGGCGGGGCGTCTCAGAGCCCGGCTCGAGCCGGCGGTATTCGACGCAACGAAGGATGCCGCGACGCTCGCGCAGGAACGAAGCCGCCGCCGACGATCATGGACCTACGTCGCGATCGTGATCATCTTGTTGGTCTCGATCATTGCGGCAGGATATCTGGTGAATGCCACGGCCGCAGTATTGGCCGGCGCGGCCTTAGTGGTCGCTGCGACGGATCTCCGGTTGATCACACAGTACCGGCGACGAAGATCAACACTTCGGGGACGAGCCGATGTTGCGCAAGCCAGCACAGTGCTGGTCTCTTATCTTCGGGTGGGGCAAGTCCCATCTGCGGCATTGGCCATTGCCGCCGCCGA
>DATLQC010000091.1:0-23274 GCA_035535395.1 Propionibacteriaceae bacterium
CCTGATCGCAAGCTCACAATCCGCGGCCAACTCGGACCCTTCTTTGGCGAGATCAGCTACGTCCTGGAGCAGGCCGACGACACCACCGTGCTCATGAATGCCGCCGACCTCCATGCTCGCGGACCGTTGAGGCTCATGGAGTTCCTGGTCACCCGTCGAGTCAAGTCGTCCGTGGCCGCCAATCTCAGCACGCTCAAGCGGATCCTCGAGCAGGGCTGACCTCAGTCGGAACGGGGCCAATCGTTCGGTTCCAAAATAGACTCGGACGGTGCGTGCTCTGTTGATTCAGCATGATCACATTTGCACGCCTGGCTTCGTGGGAGAACGGCTGATCGATCGAGGCGTCGATCTCGTCGTCCATCAAGTGGTCGCAGAAGACCGTTTTCTATCGCCCAACGTTGAGATTGAGTTTCCAGAGCCAACGGAGTTCGACGTGATCATTCCCATGGGAGCGCCCTGGTCTGTTTACGATCATGAGTCGATCGGGACCTGGGTAGCAAGTGAGCTTGCCATGCTGCGTGATGCTCATGATCAGCAGGTGCCGGTGCTCGGGATCTGTTTTGGCGGACAGATGCTTGCGGCCGCTCATGGCGGCTCAGTCTCCCGATCACCAGCACCGGAGATCGGCTGGGCCGACATCGAGTCCGACGACGACGGACTGGTTCCATCAGGCACATGGTTTCAATGGCACTACGACCAGTGGGAGCTACCGAACGATGCGAAGGAAGTGGCCCGCAACGCCAAGTCCTCACAGGCTTTCGTCCTCGGCCGGAACCTTGCCGTGCAGTTTCATCCGGAGATGACATCGGAGATCCTCACTTCCTGGATCGCGACCGGCGGCGCAGACGAGGTTGATCAGTTCGGGATCAAGCTCGAAGATCTCGTACGCGAGACCGCGGAACGTGATCTTTCGAACCGCGATCGGGCTCATCGACTAGTCGACCAGTTTCTGGACCTTTTCCTCCCTGCAGGCGTCGGATTGCGCGAGCAGGTCACGAATGAAATGGTCGTGCAACCGGAGCTGAGACGCGAGTGACCCAGGACTCCGGGCACACCTTCCGACAGGCCGCACGGCGGTTCGCTTCGGGCGTGACTGTGGTAACGACGAGAGCTTTGGACGGCGATTACGGGCTGACAGTGTCGTCCTTCGCCTCACTATCGTTGAATCCGTTGTTGGTCACGGTTTCGATCAACCGATCAAGTCAACTGCTTCAGTACGTGCGCTCCGTGCAAGCATTTGCCGTCAGCGTGCTCGCCAGTGATCAACAGCAGGCTGCGCAATATTTCGCCACCTCGGGTCGCAGGCCGGATCCCGCCGGTTTCTCCAGCGTGCCGGCGACCGTGCAAGAGACCGGTGCCCCAATTATCGCCGGCTGCCTGAGCTGGTTCGACTGCACTCTGGAGGACATCCTGCCCGGCGGCGACCACGAGATTCTTGTCGTCGCGTGGCCGCGGCGGGCGGACGCACCGGTGAACCACTGGTCTACTGGTCCGGCGAATATCGGGCATTGACGCCCGAGACGTCGCAGTCAGATCAGCTGATGAACGCTTCTGACGGGATCGCGGTCGCCTACCACGTTCTCGACGTCAGTCCGGCGGAGATGCTCGACGCCCAGAATTCCATCGAGCCCGCTATTGCTGCGCTAGCCGTCGGACGTACCCCACCCCAAGAATGGGACCGGCTGGAGCGGCTTGTTGATCAATCGGAACTGGCAGCCGACCAGCCAGACGAGTTCAACCAACTGGCGCTTGCCTTCCATAGCGCACTTGCCGACGCATCGGGGAATCGGGTGCTGCAGGCGACGCTCGCCAGTCTGAGTCAGGTGCAATCAACCCACTACCGCGACCGCGGCAGTCCTGAGTCGGCTCGGGCCGCCGTCGAGGGACATCGGCGTTTACTGGCCGTGCTTCGCCGCGGCGATCCCCAGGCAGCCCGCGAAGAGATGGGCAAGCACTTGGATGCCGTACGTCAGCACCTGCAGATTGGCTAGCCTCGTGCCGCGACGTCCTTGAGTGGGCATACCACATCAGGCCATCCAGGTGATCACTTGGCCTGCACTCGAACCGGAAACTTCTTGATCCCGTTAATGAAGTTGCTGCGTACCCGCTTCACCTCGCCGTTCAGCTCGATCGAGGTCAGTCTCGGAATGAGCTCGGTGAACATGAGCCGAATCTCCATGCGCGCGAGTGCGTTACCCAGGCACACGTGGGGACTGCCTTTGCCGAAGGTCAGGTGATCAACGTTGGTACGAGTGACATCGAACCGATATGGCTCCTCGAACACAACCTCGTCGCGATTGCCCGATGCAAACCACATCACGACCTTGTCGCCAGCCTTGATCTGCTTGCCGCCAAGCTCGAGGTCCCGGGTCGCCGTACGCCGGAAGTGGTAGACCGGTGAGGCCCAGCGAAGGAACTCCTCCACTGCACCCGGAATCAGCTCCCGCTGCTCTTGCAACAGTTTTAGTTGATCTTGATTCTCGATCAGCGCCAGCATGGACTGGCTGATCGCGTGCCGGGTCGTCTCATTGCCAGCGATCACCAGTAGAAGGAAGTAGTTGTCGAAGTCACTCGGCGACAGCGGCTGGCCATCCTCGGGAATCTTGTTCACCAGAGTGCTGATCAAGTCCGTACCATCGCCGCCCTTACGCTGTCGCGCGAGCTCCCGCCCATACTCGAACACCTCAAGCGACGCCGGCGAACGAAACGGCAGATGCTTGTATTGATCGCTGTCGGGGTCTGTGATCAGGTGCTCTGTGTAATCCGGATCAGTATTGGCCACCATCTGGTTGCCCCAGTTGATCAACATGCCGGTATCACTGACCGGTACGTCGAGGAGCCGTACCAGAACATTGATCGGAAAGTCTGCGCTGATCTTCTCGATGAAGTCGAATTCGCTGTCCTGCAAGGCGTTGTCGATGGTGACCTTGGTCAGATCGCGTAGGAAACTCTCGTAGTTCCGTGTCAGCGGACCTGGACTGAACTCACGCATGATCAGCTTGCGCAGCGCGCGGTGCCGTGGACCGTCGGTCTCGAGCATGGAGCGCCGCAGGTCCATCAGATCATCATCGACCTCTTCGAGGTTGACGTACCTCGTGGAGATGAATGTCTCGGAATCGCGATCTACTGTATCGATGTCCGCATATTTGGTTACGGCCCAAAAACCACTGTTCGGTGGAGCCTCGGGAGTCCAGTGCACTGGATCCTCCGCGCGTAACGTGTCAAACATCGCCCAGCCCTCGTTACGGGCAAAAGCGTCCAGGTCGGTGAGATCGACTTGATCAAGAGGTATAGCAGTCGGCTGCGACACGATCTCTCCTTGTCAAAGGTGGTAGGCGTATTCGCGGAATTCCCAGTCAGTGACCCAATGGTTGAAGCGTTCGAGCTCATTTCGCTTGTACGTCAGGAAGGTCTTGACGAACGGCTCGCCAAGTATCCGCGCCATCTCGGTGTCCTCCTCGAGGGCATGCAGCGCGGTCTCAAGATCACCGGGGAGCTTCTCCGCCTTGCTCGGGTCGTATCCGTAACCCACCAGCGGATCGGGCGGATCCAGCCCATCTCGGATTCCGAGGTAGGCGGCGGCGAGCAGTCCTGCAATTGCTAGGTAGGGATTGGCGCTGGCGTCGCCAAGTCGCAATTCCATCCGGGACGCCCTGCCGCGCTCGGGCGGGACCCGCACCATCGCGCTCCGGTTGTCCAACCCCCAGTCGATCAACCAGGGAGCAAGAGTGTCCGGACCGAAACGCTTGAAGGAGTTGATCGTTGGGTTGCTCACTGCCGACAGCGCTGGGGCGTGCGCGAGGACACCGGCGATCGCCGCTCTGCCCGTCTTGGACAACCCGTCCTCGGTTGTCGGATCGTCGAACAACGGCTGACCGAGGTCATCCCAGGTGGAGAAGTGAATATGAAAACCCGACCCACCTTCGTCGTTGAACGGCTTGGCCATGAAGGTCGCCAGCTTGCCGTCTTGACGAGCGAGTTCCTGGATGGCGCTCTTGAAGCGGAATGCGCGGTCCGCCGCATCGAGGGCCTCGGAGTGCCACAAGTTGATCTCGAACTGTCCGCTGGAGAACTCATGGTTGGCGGCAACAACTTCGAGACCGAAGTCGGACAGGTGGCGGAGCGTACGCAGCAGCACATTTTCCGGATCGCCCTTCAAGCCGGCCACGTACACATTGCCGGTTGCCTCGCCGTACCGCTGCCAGCCGGTGGGATTCTTATCGGTGCGCTCCAGCACGTAGAACTCCAGCTCCGGACCGACCGTTGGTCGCATGCCGAGATCGGCGAACTGCTCGATCACCCGTTTCAGGACCATGCGTGGACTCTCCTGCGAAGGAGATCCATCTGGGTTGTAAACGTCGGCAATGACGTGAGCAACCCCCTTCTCCCAGGGCACGACCTGGACCGTGCTGACGTCGGGAAAGGCCAGTACGTCGGGCAGGCCAGCATCGAGCCCACCTTCGATATCCACGACATCACCCATGGGTGTGGTGCCGTAAACCGACCGACAGAAGGCAACTCCGTCACCGACGGTGCGGGCGAACCGGTTGACCAGGATGTCGCGTCCGCGCTCGGTGCCGATGAGGTCTGCATAGCCGACGCGAACCACGTCGATGCCTTGCGTGATCAACTCGGCTGCGAAGTCCTCTAAACCTGTCGTATCGAAATGAGCCATCTCGAACCTCCGCACGCCAAGTTGCCTCAGAAGTGCTGCCCGTCGCGTGGTCCGAAACCTACGTACACGTAGCTTTCATGCGGTCTGCACAGGTTGCAACGGGTGCAGACCGTCAGCAACCTACGTACACGTAGGTTTCGAACATCATTTGGGCCCGAACAGTATCGCGGGACTAAGCCTATGGCAAGTGGACGCAAGGCGCGAGGGCATGCTGGTGTGCATTGCTAAACGATTAGCGTAACGAGTACCGTACGGATCCAAACGATCTCCCTCATCCGGGTCCTCAGGAGCGCTGTATGACCGACGTCAAAGGTTTCTTTTACCCGCGTACCGCAAGCGGCCGGTCATCACTCATTCCCACACCTCCGTGGTACTACTCCGGTGATCTTTTGACGGTCGAATACCGTGCGGACCCCGGGCGGGTCGCCGAGCTGCTTCCCGCGCCTCTCTCGTTGGCGGAGGAGGACCCGGGGGCAGTGGCCCTCATCTGGGCGGACTGGCAGTCGTGCTCGTCCTCACGCGAGGAGCTGCTGGATCCGGTCCGTTCCCAGTACAAGGAGGCCTTCGTTGTGGTGCGCTGTAGCTTCGAGGGCCAGACGTTCTCGCGCTGTGTCTACATCTGGGTCGATAAGGACTTTGCAATTGCCCGCGGGATTCATCAGGGTTACCCCAAGAAGCTGGGCTCGATGTGGCAAACCCGCCCGCATCCCTTTGGGCAGGCTGCCCCACAGATCGCGTCGGGCGGTGTGTTCGGTGCAACTCTTGCCAGCGGCGACCGTCGGTTAGCCGAGGCCGTGCTGACGCTCAGCGAGCAATCGGACACCAATGGCTTTGTCAATGCCCACAAGATGGCTCATCACCGGATCTTGCCCGGCATTGCTTCCGGCGCGCAGGACGCCTTTTCCGAGTTGATCGAGTCAGGTTCGAGCGAGTTCCAAGGCGGTCAGGCGTGGAGCGGTGATGCGGAGCTGCGTCTCTTCGATTCACCTACCGAAGAACTGTCACGGCTGAGCGTCGATGAGATCATCGGCGGCTACTACCGCCAAGTCGGTGTTGTCTGGAACGGAGGCCGATCATTGGCAACCCTCTAGCATTGCCGTCATGCCCGATCGCCGCACCCTCGCCGAAACCGAGAAGGCGATGAGCGCCCACGTGAGCGACCTGACGCTGAACTTTCCCGCCGCCGCTGCGGTGTCGAGCCTCTACCGAGCCGCAAACGCGGTCCGCGTCTATCTCACCAATTCGGTGCTACGCGAGCACGGGCTTACCTGGACGGGCTTCGTTGTGCTGTGGGTGGTGTGGATCTGGGATGGAATGGAGACCCGCCATGCCGCAGAGAACGCGGCAATCTCAAAAGCCACGCTCACCGGAGTCGTCAAGACCCTTGAAGCGCGCGGTCTCATCACCCGGCGAGTCGGCGACACGGACCGGCGGTTGGTCAATCTCGAGCTCACGCCGGCAGGCGTGGACTTGATGAAGGAGCTCTATCCCGTCTTCAACGCTGCCGAGGCGGAAGTTGTAGCCGGACTATCGCCGCGGAAGCTGTCCGACCTCACCAACAGCTTGCGGTCGATCGTCACCGAACTCGAGGCTAAGCCGGCGGCCATGATCACCGACGCTGAGGAGTTGAGCGCTCAGGATTGAGCCGCGGACTTCGACAGAGTCAGCGCAGCTGCGCGACCCCGCGCGGCATCGACGAAGTGCCGAAAGATCTCTGCCTGTACGGGATCTGTGGCAGCCGAGTCTTCGGGATGCCATTGGACACCGAGATACCAGCCGTCATGATCGTGCAATGTGACCGCCTCAATCACCCCATCAGATGAGTACGCCGCCGGAGTGAGCCCCGCCCCGAGCGTGGCAATGCATTGGTGGTGGTAGCACGAGATTGACGTGCGCCGGCCAACGATCTCGCCAAGCGGTGACGACTCATCGACATCAAGATCATGAATGCGATTCCGATGATTGCCCACCGTGTCGTCCATGTCTTGAACAAGATCACCACCAAGCGAGACATTGACGATCTGGTTGCCACGGCAGATAGCCAACAGCGGCAAGCGATCGGCAAGAGCAACGCGCGCTACGGCAATGTCGAAGGCGTCCTGTTCCTCGTCGACCCCATACTCGGTCGGATGTGGCTGTTTGTCCGACCAGCCGGCCGCGACGTCACCACCGCCAGGTAGCAGCACACCGTCGGCGAACCAGATCCGCTCTCGAGCTGAGTCGACATCGATTTCAAGGCTCGGAGCGTACGGATGCACTGCGACGGGCTCCCCACCAGCTGCAAATACCGCCTCGACAAGGGCGCGGGCGGTCACTTCGGCCGTATAGCGGAGCGCCGTCGCACCTGGGGAGAAGCGTGCTGGGATGACGATCAGTGGGCGGCGACCGGGCGCGGGCTTCTCAGCCATATCGGATCCAGGTGGTCTTGAGATAGGTGTATTCCTCCAGTGCATGGCGGGATTTATCGCGGCCGAAGCCCGACAGCTTGACGCCGCCGAATGGCACCGCCATGTCCCCCTCTTCGTAGCAGTTGACCCAGACGGTTCCCGCTCGGAGTCCCCGCGACACGCGATGCGCCGTACCAAGATCAGACGTCCACAGCGCGGCCGCCAGGCCGTACGGCGTGTCCCCAGCGAGGCGTACGGCCTCCTCCTCGTCCCCTGCAACCTGGACCGCCAGCACCGGCCCAAAGATCTCGTCACGGACGATCGGGTTGTTCGGACCCGCACCCATCACGACGGTCGGTTCCAGGTACGCCCCACCGGTCTCGGTCAGCACTCGCTGCCCGCCAATACGCAGCGTGGCGCCCTCAGCGAGGCCTCGATCGACATGGCCCAGCACCCGCTGCAAACTGCGTTCGTCGACCAGCGGTCCCATCTTTGTGTCAGGCAGTAGGGGGTCGCCGGGAAACCACTGGCCCGACGTCTCAACGATCCGATCAACCACCCGATCCGCCACGTCGGCATGGACCACGAGCCGCGAGCCGGCCGTGCACATTTCACCGGAATTGAAGTAGATCGCCCAGGCAGCCGAATCTGCGGCGGCGTCGAGGTCGGGAGCGTCGGGAAAGATGATGTTGGGCGATTTCCCACCCAGCTCGAGATAGACCCGCTTCAGGTTGCTGTCGGCCGCATAGCGCAGGAAGTGGCGACCGACCTCGGTGGAGCCGGTGAAGGTAAGGACATCGACTCCCTCGTGTTCGCCCAGACGACGGCCGACCGACGGCCCGTCGCCGCTGAGCACATTGAAGACCCCTGGCGGCAGCCCAGCCTCGACCCCCAGCTCGGCGACGCGCTGCATGGACAGCGGGGACTGCTCAGCCGTCTTAAGTACCACGGTGCAGCCGGCTGCCAGCGCCGGCGCGAACTTCCAACTGCCCAGCGTCAATGGGAAGTTCCAGGGGACAACCGCCGCGACAACACCGGCAGGCTCCCGAGTCACCAGCGCAAGCTCGCCCTCCTCGGTGGGCGGAATTTCACCGGATTCCTTGTCGGCCAGCTCACCGTAGAAGCGCAGGCATCGAATGATCGCCCGCAGCTCAATCTGGTACGCATCCCGGATCGGCTTGCCCATTTCGAGACTGATCAAGAGCGCTATCTCATCACGATGCTGCTCGATCAGATCTGCAAATCCTTGAAGGATCTGGCCCCGGTCCCGCGGATGCAGCCGCGGCCACGGACCATCATCAAATGCCTCCCGGGCGGCCGCAACGGCTGCATCGGCGTCGGCCCGCTGGGCCCAGGCCAATTCGACAAGCTTGGAGCCGTCTCGCGCCGACTGCACCAGCTTTGTTGATCCATCGATCGCAGCGCGGCGTTCACCGCCGATAAAGATGCCCTCATTGATCGTGAGATTGGCTGCCCGCTGCCGCCAGTCAATGGCTGCCACCGGGTCAGAAATCGCCGCCGTCATCGGGCCCCTCCCGGCTTGACGAATTGATCAAATCCCAATACGTTTGGGCCCTAACGATACTGGATCGGGCCAACAGGACGTCAACCCGGGTCGGCCCAAGGAACCGTCAGGTGACAGCAGGGGTACGGATGACGACGGCGACGGTTGAGGACGTGAAGGTTGACACCCGGCACTGGATCGGCGGCGAACGGGTCGCCTCCGACACCACATTCGCTGACATCTCCCCCATCGACGAGAAGCCCATCGCTGAGATCTCTGCAGGTGGCGCCGCTGAGATCGACGCGGCCGTACGCGCTGCCCAGGATGCATTCCCAGCCTGGGCCGCGTTGCCCCGGCACGAGCGCGCCGACCTGCTCCGCAAGGTAGCCGACGGGGTCGAGGCTCGCGTTGAAGAGCTCGCCAGAGTTGAGACTCGCGACAACGGGTCCCTGCTCCGTTCTCACCGACGCAGTGTGATGCCCCGAGTTGGGATGAATTTCCGCTTCTTCGCTGACTTTCTTGAAAAGCTTGATCATCCAGGCGGTGAGATCCGCGGTCACCGAGAACGGGTGAGCTACGACCCAGCTGGGGTAACCGCGATCATCACGCCGTGGAACGCACCATTGATGCTGGCTACTTGGCGCATCGGGCCAGCACTTGCGGCTGGCAACACAGTGGTCGCCAAACCGCCAGAGTGGGCTCCGCTCACCGCGTCACTGCTCGCCGACATTACCCACGAGGCCGGACTCCCACCCGGTGTGTTCAATGTCGTCCAAGGCTCAGGCACCGAGGCTGGCGCACCGCTCACCGCACACCCTGGCATCCGTCGGCTGGCCTTCACCGGCTCGGTCCCGACAGCCGGAGTGATCGCCAAGGCGGCGGCACCGAACATCGTGCCCTTGTCCTTCGAGCTTGGCGGCAAGTCGCCGCTCGTCGTCTTCGCTGACTCTGACTTTGATCTTGCTGTGAGCCTGGCGGTTGAGCAGTTCGACAACTCTGGGCAGGTCTGCCTCGGCGCGTTCCGGATTCTCCTCGAAGACTCGATTGCCGACCGATTCACCCAAGCAGTGCTGGAGAAGGCGAAAGCGATCAAGCAGGGCGACCCGTGCGACGAGGCGACCCAGATGTCGTGCTTGATCACCCGGCAGCACTTTGAAAGGGTCGACGGCTTCGTACGCCGCGCGCTCGCGGCCGGTGCGCGGGCGATTCTGGGCGGCGGGCTGAACGAGGAACTCGGCCACCTCTATTACTTGCCGACGATCTTGGTCGATGCCGAACCGGGTAGTGAAATCTTGACCGAGGAGGTCTTCGGCCCCGTCCTCACTATCCAGAGCTTTTCCGGCGAGGACCAGGCTGTAGCCATGGCCAACAGCACGCGGTTCGGGCTGGCCGCCACCTTGGTAACCGGTGATCAAGAGCGGGCGGAACGGGTAAGCGCCCAGATCAGGGCAGGAACCGTCTGGGTCAACTGCTTCTTCGTCCGTGATCTTGGTGCGCCCTTCGGCGGCAGCGGCAAGTCCGGGATCGGCCGCGAAGGCGGCATTTACTCCTTCGACTTCTACACCGACATCAAGAACACCGTGTTCTCACCCGCCGGCTGGACCACTCAATAGTGGGCACCCCGACCTGAAACACGTCGACCTACACCGAAAGGAACATGATCATGGGCGAGGTGGTAGGCGCAGGTTTGATCGCGCATGTCCCGACGATCGTGCTGCCGGAGGCGACTCGCCGGGAGTTGAACAATGGGCAGGACACGACGTTGGTGCCTGGGCTCCAGCAGCTGCGCAAGGAAGTCTTCGAGACCCTCGACTACGACACCGTCGTGGTCTTGGATTCACACTGGGCGACGACGGTGGAGTTCGTCGTCACCGCGCAGGAACGGCGCAAAGGCCTTTTCACCTCCGAGGAGCTGCCGCGGGGAATGACCCAGCGGCCATACGACTTCCTCGGAGATCCGGAGCTCGCCCACCTGATCGCCTCCAAGGCGAATGATCATGGGACGTGGATCACCGCGATCTCCTATGATCATTTGCCGATTTTCTATGCCACCACAAACCTCTGGGAATTCCTTGGACAAGGCTTGCCCGACAAGAGATGGATTTCCATTGGCGTCTGCCAGACCGCCGATACCGAAGACAACCTCCGGCTGGGACGAGCTCTCGGTGATGCCATCGCCGAGAGCAACCGCAAGGTGGTGCTCCTAGCTTCCGGCGCACTCAGCCACACCTTCTGGCCGCTGCGTGAATTGCGTAAGCACGAGGCGGCCGGGATCGACCACATCTTCACTCCCGAGGCGGCAGCCGCCGACACGCAGCGGATGCAGTGGTTTGAGGCTGGTGATCATGCTCGGGTCTTGGAGACCATGCCGGAGTTCTACCGGTACCGGCCCGAGGCGCGCTTTGGCCACTACCTGATGATGATCGGCGCCATCGGTGAGGGCGACTGTACGGCCACCGGTCGGCGCTACGGGGAGTATGAGAACTCGATCGGCACCGGCCAGGTTCACTACTGGTTCAACAGGCCCGAGGGCGGTTTTCCCCGGCCACGCCGTACGGCAGAAGACCCGAATTTCACACAGCAGATCGCAGGTCCTGATTTGCCCGCAGCTGGCTGAGGTCGCCAGCACAAAAGGAGGAGCCATGCCGCTCCGCGAGACGCGCCGCATCCTGCTGGATGGCAACATCACCGACGTAGTACGCAACGGGGCTGAGTTGGTGGCCGGGGATGGGCGCCGGGTCGGGGTTGCCGAGGCCGTCCATCTGCCGCCGGTAGTGCCTTCCAAGATCATCTGTGTGCACCTGAACTACTCCTCCCGGGTCGAGGAGATGATGGTGTCGCTGCCGCCGGCACCGACCTACTTTCACAAGCCGGTGTCCGCCCTCAACGCTCACGATGCAGCAGTCGTCAGGCCTCTTGGTTGCAAGTGGTTGAACTATGAAGGCGAGATCGCGATCGTGATCGGGCGCACAGCTAGGAACGTGTCGCCGGATGACGCTGGGGACTATATCCGCGGTTACTCCATTGCCAATGACTACGGATTGCACGATTTCCGCGATACCGACTCCGGGTCAATGCTCCGCGTGAAGGGTGCTGACACGCTGTGCCCGGTCGGGCCTGGACTCGTTGAGGGCTGGGACTTCCATGGCAAGCAGATCCGCACTCTGGTCAATGGAGATGTCCGCCAGGACGGCAATACCAATGAAATGAAGTGGGACATGCACTACCTGGTTGCCGATATCGCCCGCACCATCACACTGCAGCCAGGCGACATCCTGCTGTCCGGGACACCCGCGATTTCGCGCACGGTCTTCCCAGGGGACGTGGTGGAAGTAGAGGTAGAGGGTCTCGGCACACTGCGCAACCACATCGTCGAAGGACCAACCGCTATCCCCAGCGATGTCGGGGCCCAACCAACCGAATCAGAAGAGGTCCTGTCCACCGCCAAGGGCGGCGACTGGGAGTTTCGCGGCGTACGCAAGCCGCAACCCTCTGGAACGCACTAACTTGAGCCAGGAAATGGAGCTCTAGTGACTCACCCACCTAGCCCACAGCCGACACCGGCGGAAGATTCTGTAACCACATCCGACATCGCCCGACGCGACTTCTCAGCAGCTACGGCACGGCCGCCTTGGGGTGTTCGCAGTTGCGTTCTTCGTGATCTCGGCCGCTGCACCGCTGACCGCCATGGCCGGCGGCGCCCCGGTGGCAATGCTGCTGGGTAACGGCCCCGGCATTCCGGCGGCGTATGTGGTGGTGAGCGTGATCTTGCTGATCTTCGCAGTCGGCTATACAGCGATGGCACGGCACCACACCAGCACCGGGGCTTTCTACAGCTTTGTCTCCCGAGGCTTGAGGCAACCGGCCGGCGGCGCTGCAGCGATGATCGCGCTCCTCGGCTACAACGCGATGCAGATCGGCTTGTATGGCCTGTTCGCCGCTGCTGCCGCTGGATTCTTCAGCGACAACCTCGGAATCGACCTGCCGTGGTGGCTCTACGCGTTCATCGCTATGGCGATCATCGCAGTGCTCGGCTATCGGCAGGTTGATCTTTCGGTCAAGGTGCTCTCAATCTTGGTCAGTCTGGAGTTCTTGATCGTCCTCATTCTCGACGCGGCAATCTTGATCAAGGGCGGCCAAGGCGGTACCGCACCCTTGACCGCTACTCCTTTCACCTGGGCCAGCTTCACGAGCGGCTCGGTAGCCATTGCGCTGCTGTTCAACTTTGCGTCCTTCATCGGCTTTGAGGCCACCACGATCTACAGCGAAGAGGCTAGGGACCCTAAGCGCACGGTTCCGCGGGCAACATATGTCGCCGTCCTGACCATCGGCATCTTCTACACGGTCACGACGTACCTCATGGTTGAGGGGCAGGGCGCCACAGGACTGCAGGACTACCTCGGCAGTCTGCAACCTGATCCAACTGCGTTCCTCTTCGCCCTGGGCGCGACCTACATCGGAGCCGCGCTGACTACGGTGATGTCGCTGTTGTTCATCTCGAGTGTGTTCGCAGCTTTGCTCGCTTTCCACAACGCCGTGGCGCGCTACTTGTACGCGCTTGGGCGCGAAGGTCTCGTGCCTGCCCAGCTCGGCCGTACCCACACCAAGCACCTAAGTCCTCATATCGGGTCGCTCAGCCAGTCGATCTTGGCTTTCGTGGTGGTCTTGATCTTCGTCATTACGCGTCAAGACCCGGTGCTCGCACTCTTCACCTGGCTTACCCAGCTCGGCACCTTGGCGATCATCGTGCTGATGGCGCTGGCGTCATTTGCTGTCGTGGCCTTCTTCGCGCGCCATCGAGACTTCGACCGGAACGTAGCTCGTACCACCATCGCGCCGATTGTCGGTGGCGTGGCAATGACTGCTGTCGCCATCTATGCGGCCTCCCAGTTTGGGCTACTGATCGGCAACCCGGAGAGCCCGCTTCGCTGGATCCTGCCGGCCTTGATCGTGGTTGCCGCCATTGCCGGAGTCATTGCGGCGGTCACTCTGAAGAGCCGCTCACCGGAGTTGTACGACCAGATGGGTCGGCATCGCGACATTGAGCTGACTCCCGGGCTCTAAGCACAGGCAGATGTAGCATCGATGGTGCTACATTAGACGGGTGGCACGCATTGGAGTCCGAGAACTACGGCAGCACGCAAGCCGCTATCTGGATCGAGTCAAATCCGGTGAGACGGTCGAGGTCACCGAGCGCGGGCGGCTGATCGCACTGCTCGTACCCCCCGATCCAGCGCGTGATGCGCGGGAGCGTTTGATCGCTGACGGCCGCCTCACGCCAGCCTCCGGGGCCTTGCGGCTACCACGGCGGATCAAAGTCGCACGGACCAGCGATGAAGTCCTTGACGATCAGCGCGAAGATCGATGATCTACCTCGATTCATCGGCGTTGCTCAAGCTCCTTGTTGAGGAACGCGAGAGTGCAGCCCTGGCCGAATGGATTTCGGAACGATCGGCCACGCCGAAGGTGAGCAGTGAACTGGCCAAGCTGGAAGTCGTCCGCGCCGCACGGCGCCTTGACTCCCGAGTCGTGCCTCCTGCACGGGCAGTGGTGTCGCAGCTGGATCTGATTCCGTGGAGCAGCAGCCTCATCGAGGAGGCCGCAGATGCCGGGGACCCCACACTCCGCAGTTTGGATGCCATTCATCTCGTGAGTGCGCTGTCAATCCGTGAGGCTCTGACTGCGTTCGTCGCATACGATCCTCGGCTGATCGGTGCGGCTCAAGCAGCTGGACTTACCGCTGAAAGTCCTAGCTAAGAATTCGATCAAGAAGGAAGGAGGATGTCCACGTGTTCAGGTTGAAGTCGTCGGCCTTCGACGATGGCCAGGAGATGGCTCAGAAGTATGGCAAGAAGATCGAGAACGTCTCGCCGCCATTGGAGTGGGACGGTGCACCGGAGAGCACTCGATCCTTTGCGCTCACTCTGGTCGACGTCCATCCGGTGGCCAGAGACTTCCTGCACTGGTTGGTCGCTGACATCAGCCCGCAGGCCGACTCGCTGCCAGAGGGAGCGGCCGGCAGTAGGAGTCCCAGCTACACCGAGATCAAGCCGTACGCTGGTCCCTTCCCGCCGTCTGGGACACATGATTACGAGTTCACGCTGTACGCCTTGCGAACCGACACACTCGGCGTACGGCCGGGAGCCACATTGCAGGAATTCCGGCAGGCCGCCAGCCAGAACTCCCTAGCCACAGCCTCGCTGATCGGAAAGTTCACCAAGATCAGATAGAGGTTACCTCAAATGACCTCTACTCCAGGTCAAGAGCTCCACTTCTCGCCCGTGAGCTGCTGAAAGATCTCCACATAACGTGCGCGGGTCTCCGCAACCACATCTGGCGGCACCGCTGGCCCGGGGTAGGTACGATCCCAATCACTCAATGACGAGGACCAGTCCCTCAGATACTGCTTGTCGTAGGACCATTGCGGTCGGCCCGGTTCATACTCCGACACCTTCCAAAACCGGGACGAATCGGGCGTCAGGAGTTCATCGGCCAAGATCAATGAACCGGCTGCATCCCGCCCAAACTCGACCTTCGTGTCTGCGATGATCACCCCTCGCTCCCGGGCGATCTCGGCACCACGCGAATAAATCGCCAATGTCAACCGTTCAAGATCATCGGCCGTCTTCGGGCCGACCAGATCGCCGACCTCGGCAATGGTCAGGAATTCGTCATGCCCGATCTCGGCCTTGGTCGTCGGCGTGAAGACTGGTTCGGGAAGCCGGTCAGCCTCCAATAAACCCGGCGGGAACTGGACACCAGAGATGGAGCCGGTCGCCCGATAGCTTTCCAGACCCAACCCGGCGAGGTAGCCGCGGGCGATGCACTCGACCGGCACCATGTCGAGCCGCCGGCATCGAATCGCACGGCCCTTCCACTCTGGTGGAACATCCTCGTTCAGCACATGATTGGGCACGAGATCGGCCACCTGCCCGAACCACCAAAGCGACAGCTGCGTCAAGATCGCGCCCTTGTCCGGGATCGGCGTCGGCAATACTACGTCGTACACCGACACTCGATCAGAGGCGACCAAGATCAGATCTTGTCCGTCGGCGTACACATCACGGACCTTGCCTTGACGAATCAGCTCCACACGCAGGGTTCTAGCACACCGTTCGCCAGACCAATCTGCAGCAGCGAATATTGCCGTGATCTAGGCGGATTTCACGCGCCCAGGATCGCGCGCCGCTGTCCTGGACGACCGAACGAGCAGACACGCTTTTCGTCTGCGAGTGAGAGAGGAAGGCGGCGGCTTCAAAGCGCGATCCTCGCGAGCGGAGCGGGCAATCAAACACTGTGCGAGCAGCGCACAAAAGAAGGACCCAAACGTCGCAACTCTAGGAGTGTGAGACGTTCGGGTCCCTGTGCCTTGGGCGCGGTTTACCGCAAGGTATCTCTGTCGTCAGCCTTCGTTGCACCGCTGGCTGAACGGAGCGCATCAGCAACGTCATCGCCGCTGTCCTTAACATTCTCGCCAGCCTGCTTGACGTCTGCCTTGGATTCCTGCATACGCCCTTCGGCCTCGAGATCCGGGTTGTCAGTGGCATCGCCCATGGCTGCCTTAGCCTTGCCGCTGAGCTCCTCGGCCTTGTCTTTTGCCTTGTCACCGAGACCCATAAGAACCTCCCTGTTCTGCGCGTCGGTTTTGCCCCGCGCACCTTGAGCGGAGCGGTCAATTGATTCATTACCCAATCTCGGAGCAGGTCAACACCTCAGAGCCCCCAGAGTGACATTTCCGTGCTAATCACCGCGACAGGGACAGTTTGGATGGTGTTGTTCGCAAAGCCGCCACGACTCCACCGTTGCCCGAGCGGTTGAGTGCGCCCACTGGCATCTGTCGCCCGCGCCGACAGCAGGTAGGTGCCTGGCTCTGCGTGCCACATCCATTTCCAGTGCGCCCAGCCGTGTGAGTCCAGCGCCGGCTCCAGATCGGCGACCTCCCAGCTGTCTCCACCATCGAGGCTGACTTGGACCATGGTGATGCGCGCCCAGCCCGACCAGGCGCGACCCTCGAGCGCGACCGCGCCAGACCTCACAACCCGCCGCCGGGACATGAAGTCAGGGAATCCAGGCGGGACCAATAAAGCTCGCGGCTCAATCCGGGTTAGTGGAAGCCCAGGCTCCTCAGGAGTGTCACGCAATCGGTACGCCCGCATTTGGAATCCGTCGAACGCCTCCGGAACAACGGTGATGCGACGCAGCCACTTCACGTGCGCCATCCCGTACCAGCCCGGAACGATCAATCGCAGCGGAGCCCCGTGCTGCGGAGGGAGCGGTGCACCGTTCATCTCGTACGCCAACAGGACGTTCTCACTCAACGCTTCGGATACCGGCAGTGCGCGTTGATAATCCTGCTCCAGCCCTCGCTCGATGCCATGATCAGCGCCGGTAAAAACCACATCAATGGCGCCATCGGCAATTCCCGCCTCGCGCAGCAAGCCCGCCAGCGGGGTACCGGTCCAGCGGGCGGTGCCTACGGCCTCCGACAGCCAGGGTTGACTGACGGGACGCGGCAGCAATTGTGCCCGCCCGTTTCCGGCGCATTCGAGCGTCACTATCGATGAGACCTGGGGCCGACTCTTGACCGACTCCAGATCAAGGGACAGTGGCGTATCGACAAGACCGTCGATGACTAGTTCAAAGGCGCTCGGATCGATTGCCGGAATGTCGTAGTGGATGAGTAAGTAGTGCAATCCAGGCGGGGTGATATCCCACCGCAGCGACTCCAACGGCATACCGTGGTTGCGAGCGGCCAGCTGGAGCTCGTCAGCAGAGATGCCCTCATCGGGATTCGCGACTCGAGCAGGCGAACTGACGCTCTCCAGATCAAAGGTCACCTGAGGTCCTTTCGGCACTGTCACTGTAGCTCCGCGGCGCCGGTCGTGACTTCGGAGCTAACCTCCCTGCAGTAGTGCTCGGCCTTCACGCCAGAAGGCAACCAGATCATCAGTTGAAGAGAACTCCGCCGCATCCCGGAGGGCGCCGAACGGCACGTTCCAGAAGGGATTGTCATCGTGATCATGTTCGCTGATGTACGCGTACGGCGTGGAATGAGAGTCGTCCCCTGGCGATGACCCGTACGAGCGGTCGTCAAGCAAGATCGCCACATCGAAGTGCTCAGGCCATAAGGTCGGCTGTTGGTCCGGATCGAGTACCCGCAATCCGGCATCGCTTAGTGCATACCAGTCGACAATGAGCCGCACCGCTGCCGGATCAAGATCAACAACATCATCCGGCCGTACGCCACTGCCGTCGCTGTAAAGCGACGCAGGCGCTCCGAGCTCAACACCAAGGCGATCAGCAAGCTCACGGAAAGAGCCGGCGACCGGAACCCGGCGCTCCCCATGGGCTAGCTCCAGCCCATCAAGGCGTATCTCTGGCCCCGCGGTGGTGCTGAATCCGCCAGGTGTAATCCGCAGCGCAATCTCACCGGTCTGCCGGTGCTCAGGTCCGGCAAGCAGACACTCGGCGATCCCGTGCAATTGCCGGCGTGTGGCGATCAAGGTGGCGCTGGCCGGTCCCGAATCGGTGTGGTCCATTCGATTCCCTCCGGTAAGTGCTGGCGAATTGCGCGGTTCCGCGCGAGACGGTTGTAACTTGCCAGCAGTTTCCCAGCAGGGCGCGGCGGATGGTGCTGGGGGCTCCGCTCACTAGCGGCTAGGCGCCGCAGCTGCCTCCAGATCTGCGATGATGATCTTCCTCATCTGGAACAGTGCCTGGTTGACGCGCTCGGACTGCGCGGAATCCAAACTCGACAACATTTTCTCCAGCTGCGTAGGCACAACCTGCCACGAGACCCCGAACTTGTCCTTGAGCCAGCCACACATGGATTCCTCGCCACCGCCCTCGGTCAGTGCGGTCCAGTAATGATCGACGTCAGCCTGGTCCTGACATGGCACCTGGAACGAAATCGACTCGTTGAACCTGAACTCGGGGCCACCGTTGAGGGCAACGAACTTGCTCCCGTTCAAGACGAAGTCGACGGTCATGGTCTGACCAGCGCGCTCAGTGCCGCCGGGGTACGGGGTCACCTTGTCCACACTCGAGTTGGGAAAGATCGATGTGTAGAACTTCGCTGCTTCTTCGCCCTGAGTGTCAAACCAGAGACATGTGGTAAATGCGTCCATTTGTTCGCTCCTCTCATAGGTATACGGCCGATTGCACCGCACAGTGATTACCACCGGATGGACCCTCCGAGCAGCCCAAACTCATCGCTCATGCTGCCACTCAGTCCCCAGCACTAGGTTGAGGGGATGAAGATCACCTGCGTGCAGGGCGACATCACCGAACAAGACGTTGATGCCATCGTCAATGCAGCCAATCACACACTGCTGGGCGGTGGCGGGGTCGATGGAGCAATTCACCGCCACGGCGGGCCGGAGATTCTGGCTGAATGCCAGAAGATCCGGAACGAGAAATATCCCGACGGCCTACCGACCGGCCAGGCCGTCGCAACCACGGCTGGCCGACTCAAGGCGCGCTGGGTGATCCATACAGTCGGGCCGACGTACGCCAAGTCCAAAGACAAGTCTCAGCTACTTGCAGACTGCTTCCGCAACTCACTTGCCGTCGCCGATGAACTTCGGGCTGCCACAGTCGCCTTTCCTGCCATCTCGACCGGCGTCTATCGCTGGCCGGTCGACGATGCCGCTCGGATAGCGGTGGAAACCGTGCGGGCCTCAGGCACCCGCGTAACGGAGGTCAGATTCGTGCTTTTTGATCAACGCGCGCACGACGCATTCACCGCTCAGGCATCCAGCGAGGGATAGCTCCGGGAACCGCCCTATTGCCCACGGCAGGCCACCAGTGCGAACCTGGACACGTGCGTACTCTGCTCAACATCATTTGGTTCGTCTTCAGTGGCTTCTGGCTCTGGCTCGCGTACATGCTGGCTGGGATCATCTGCTGCGTGCTAATCATCACGATCCCCTGGGGCATTGCCTCGTTCCGGATGGCGAATTATGCGGCTTGGCCGTTTGGCCGAGAGCTGGTCGACAAGCCAAATGCAGGGATCTGGTCGTTTCTCGGCAACGTGATCTGGGTTATCGTCGCCGGCTGGTGGCTGGCGCTGACTCACATTGCGACTGGAATCCTGTTGTGCGTCACGATCATCGGAATCCCGTTGGCGATCGCTAACTTCAAGCTGATCGAGGTTTCCCTGATGCCGTTGGGCAAGCAGATCGTCCGCAAGCCGACATACTCAGTCCAGGTTCCGGTCGAGCGCCCAGCACCTAGCGGCGAACCTTTTCAAACGCCGTAATCGCCAGATCAAGATCATCGCGCGAGTGCGCGGCCGAGATCTGAGTTCGGATCCTGGCTTTGCCTCGCGGTACCACGGGGAACGAGAACGCACGTACGTAGATGCCTTCGGCTAACAGCCGGTCCGCCATTTCGGCGGCTTCGACCGCGTCCCCGATCATGATCGGCACGATCGGATGATCCGATTCGGGAATCTCGAAGCCACGGGCAACCATCTCTGAGCGGAAGTACGCCGTGTTCTCTCGCAGTCGCTGCAGCAGTTCGCCGGAGGTCTCGAGCAGATCGAGCATGGCAATGCCTGCAGCCGCGATCGATGGCGCGAGGGAATTGGAGAACAGGTACGGCCGGGACCGCTGCCGCAGCATCTCCACGATCTCTTTGTGGGCTGCTGTGTAGCCGCCACTCGCACCACCAAGCGCCTTCCCGAGGGTTCCGGTCACAATGTCGACCCGATCCTGAACGCCAAATAGTTCCGGCGTACCGGCGCCGGTGGCGCCCATGAAGCCCACGGCGTGGGAGTCGTCCACCATGACCAGCGCGCCGTAGCGCTCGGCAAGTTCCACGATCGCATCGAGCGGTGCGACGTAGCCGTCCATGGAGAAGACTCCATCGGTGGCGATGAGCCGGTGCCGGGCACCTTGCGACTCGCGCAGTTTCGCTTCCAGATCGGCCATGTCTCTGTTGGCATAACGGAGGCGGGTGGCTTTGCAGAGCCGTACGCCGTCGATGATGCTCGCGTGGTTGAGCTCGTCGGAGATAACGGCATCCTCCGGACCTAGCAGGGTCTCAAAGAGGCCACCGTTCGCGTCGAAGCACGATGAATACAAAATCGCGTCCCCGGTGCCGAGGAACTGTGCGAGACGGCGCTCCAGCTCCTTGTGAACCACGGCCGTCCCGCATATGAAGCGGACCGAGGCCATGCCGAATCCCCATCGTTCCAGCGCCTGCTGGGCCGCGGTGATCATCATTGGGTGATCAGCGAGGCCAAGGTAGTTGTTGGCGCAGAAGTTGAGTAGCAACTGGCCATCCACCCCGATGCGGGCCGACTGCGGAGTGCTGATCGCTGCTTCAGCTTTATACAAGCCTTCCTGCTTGAGAGTTGCAAGATCATCGGAAAGTTGATCTTTGAGGGTGGCGTACATGACCGTTGGCTCCTATCCTTCCCAGCTCATGATCACTTTTCCACCAAGGCCGGAACGTGCCACGGCGAAGGCTTTTTCGTACTCGGTGTAGTGGAAACGATCAGTGATCACTCCGGATATGTCGAGTCCGCTCTCTAGCAGGACCGACATCTCGTACCAGGTGTCAAACATTTCGCGGCCGTAGATGCCCTTGATCGTCAGCATCTTCAATACGATCGTGGCGACATCAACACTGATCTCTGACGGCGGTATGCCGAGGACGGCGATTCGACCGCCATGAGTCATCTGGGTGATCATGTCGCGCAGCGCTGCCGAACTGCCGGACATCTCGAGGCCGACATCGAATCCCTCCCGCATGTTGAGTTCGCGCTGTGCGTCAATCATGTTTTCGCGGTCGACGTTCACCGCTCGGGTGACACCAAGCTTGCTGGCTAGAGCGAGCCGCTCGTCGCTGTGATCGGTGATCACGACGTGCCGGGCGCCGGCATGTTTGCTGACCATTGCCGCCATGATGCCGATCGGTCCGGCACCGGTAACCAAGACATCCTCGCCGAGCATTGGAAACGCCAGTGCCGTATGCACCGCATTGCCGAACGGATCGAAGATCGCGGCCACCTCTGGATCGACGGGATCGCGATGCACCCAGATGTTGCTGGCCGGTAGCGCAACGTACTCGGCGAAGGCACCGTCGAGATTGACGCCGATGGCTCGAGTGTGAATGCAGAGATGCCGGCGGCCGGCACGGCAGTTGCGACAGCGGCCACAGACTAGATGGCATTCGCCACTTACGAGATCACCGACGGCAACGTCAGTGACGCCCGAGCCGATCTCGACCACCTCACCGGAGAACTCGTGCCCCACGGTCACCGGTGGTTGCAAGGTCTTCTGCGCCCATTCATCCCAGCACTCGATGTGTAGGTCGGTGCCGCAGATGCCTGTTGCTTTCACGTTCACAAGTACGTCGCCTGGCCCGACGTGCGGAACCGGAATGTCGACCAGCTCTAGGCCTGGTCCGGGCTGCGTCTTCACAAGGGCTTTCACTAGCTGCCTCCCACATCGCCACACTGCCACAACGTGATGCGCAACCAAGTGGGGAGCCACAGCGACCAGCGGCCGAGCGCACAAGTGCTCAAATGGGTGAAGCTCCGGTCAAGTATGAGTTGACCGGAGCTTCGTAGCCACTTGCGAACCGAAGCTCGCGATGTGGCGTAGAACAGTTATATGCCTCCGGCGACGCCTTGGCAAGGGGCTGGACTGACTAATTTTCGTCACCGGCGGGTCACGGGGAATTAACGGCGTGTCGAGATAATTGATACTCAGTGAGGGCCCGGGGGCGTGTCGTTGCAAGGTTCAAAAAGGCCCAAGCAGCAAACTGATAGTGCCCTTCCAGGCCCTGCCGGGTATGAGCCGGCAGGGCTGAATCCTTTCTTACTATTGGCGAGGCAGACTGGAACGGTGCCCGTCAGTGTTTTCGATTTGTTCAGTATCGGTATTGGTCCGTCCAGTTCCCACACCGTCGGACCGATGCGTGCAGCCGGGCGCTTCGTCGCGACGTTGCACCGCGAGGGCCTCCTGTCCCGCACGACCCGCGTCCGATCAGAGCTGTTTGGTTCTCTCGGCGCTACAGGACATGGCCACGGCAGTTACAACGCCGTGCTCTGGGGCTTAGAGGGCCAGGACCCGGAAACCGTTGACACCACAGAGGGCCCGCTACGCGCGGATCAGATCAAGCGAACGGGCGAGCTGCGACTCAACGGCACGCATCCAGTCGTGTTTGATCCGGAGGATGACCTGCTGCTGTATCGACGCCGTTCGCTGCCCTTCCACCCCAACGGGATGGTTTTCACCGCGTACAGCGACGGCAAGGTGCTGTGTGAGCGGACCTACTACTCGATCGGCGGCGGCTTTGTCTTGGATGACGACGAGTCCGGTCATCCGCAGCTGTTGCCGGACCCAACGGTTGTTCCCTATCCCTTCCGTACCGGCACCGAGTTGCTGGATTCTTGCCGCCAACAGAACCTCAGCGTCAGCGAGGTCATGCTCGCCAACGAATGTGTACGTCGGCCTGAGAGCGAGGTCCGTGCTGGGCTGCTCAAGATCTGGTCGGTAATGACCGAGTGCATACAGCGTGGTTGCTCCACCCCGGGAGTGCTTCCCGGCGGCCTCAAGGTGCGGCGCCGGGCCCCCGACCTCTATCAGCGGCTCATCCAGGATTCTGGCCAGCTCCGTGGTGAAGTCGATCCGCTCGCGGTGATGGATTGGGTGACCTTGTGGGCGCTAGCGGTCAACGAGGAAAACGCTTCGGGT
>DATLQC010000092.1:0-4721 GCA_035535395.1 Propionibacteriaceae bacterium
CAAGATCAACAAGCCGTTGCGCCATCTGTTCTTCGCTCTCTGGCCGGTCATTGGTCCGGTCGACGCTAAACGGGATGTTGTGCTCAGGATCATCGTCGCCGAGCACACTTAGCCCCTCAGCCTCAGCCACTTGGCCATCGAGCACCGTCATACCTGTAGCCCTCATTTGAGCTTCGGTGACATCGGAGTCATGGTTTCCCGTCGCCACCAGAAAGGGCACTCCGTTTGAAATTGCGGCCTCTCGTCGGATGCAACCACGTTCGGCAGCAGTTCCATTGACCGTGTCATCCCCAGAGCTCAGCACCACGGAAGGCTTGGTGACTCGCGCCAGCCGAGAGATCAGGTCTGTCATTGCCTGATTGCAGTGCAAGTCGCTGAAGCCCAGAATCATCGATTCATCAGAGCTTGGCTTTGGCAGGGCATCCAACTGCTTCGACAAGCTGGTCGCGGCAGTGTCCACGTAGTTCTTCACTGCTCGCTGCTGCCGCGCACTGAGCAGCTCGACACCCTTGATGCCGCGATCCAGTACGTCCGCGAGCAGCACGCTGTCCACCGTCAGGGACGAAAACCGGCCGCCGTCTGCGATCGATACCTGATAACGCGGATCCTTTGGCCTCTGAGGCACCAGGATGGAGCCGACGATCAGCGCAAGGACAGTGACATAGACGGCCACGGCGCGGCGCGTGGTGACCCCGGTGACGATCCACGGGGGCAGCAGCTGGCGTCGGAGCCGCCAGATCGCCACACCTAGCAGCAAGACAGCCTCCGCCTTGAGCCCTTCCCGGACCGCGTCGTGCGCTAAACGCTCGACGACGCCCGAGATTGCCTCCCTGGGCTCGGTGTACAGGCTGGTGTACGCCGCCAGCGTCTGCTCTGAAAATAGCGAGCTGGGATTCTCTGAGGCTGAACCGACGCCACCAACGGTGATCGTGAGGCCAATCGGGCGTGCCGGGCTGGCAAGGTACGCGTTTCCGATCGGTCCAAGATTGACCTCGACTTCGCCGCGGAAGTTACTGGCGAAGTTCACCCGATGCGGCCCAAGATAGTCGTCGACTTGGGCATGGCTGATCCCCCAAACCGCTGCAAGCGGCGCCGCGGCCAGGGCGGCCAGCAGAGTGAGCGCCAACGCCTTCCCCAGGTCAGTCACCAGCGCCCGCCGAGAGCGCACTCGTGCAGCGTGCCGCGCCAGCACGCTCATCAAGGTTCGGCGCCGGCCGCTCTCGGCTGGGCCGGAGCGATCAGATCCCGGGCCGTTCATCGATGCCCGACCTTACCCGCGCGTGTTTGATTGCTCGCTCGCTACGCGCGCTACGAGGCGCCCGCGTTGCCCGGCCCCAGATAGACCTTCCGGGTGTGGAGCGCATGTGCGCTGGTCACCCGGTCGAGGAAGAGCATGCCATCGCAGTGATCGATCTCATGTTGCAGAGCGCGAGCCTCGAAGGCGTCCGTCGTGATCAGCACCCGCTCGCCACTCAAAGGCAGCTGACCAGCCACGGTGATCTTGGTCGCACGCTTGACATCACCAGTGAGGTCCGGCACCGACATGCAACCCTCACGACCCTTCTCATTGCGGCTCGCATCCAGGATTTCGGCGTTCATCAGCACGATCAAGCCATGGCTGGTCCGGGCCTTCGGATGACCTGAGACGTCAACGCAGAAGACCTGCGCAGGTATCCCGACCTGGGGTGCCGCAAGCCCAACGCAGCCGGGGGAAACCCGCATGGTCGCGACGAGATCTGCACAGAGCTGGACTATTGACGCGTCGCTCGGATCGACCTGCGAACCGGAGATCGACAGCACCTGACTGGGCGCGCGGACCACATCGAGCACTTGGCCATTCGGCAGAGTTGGCAGAGTCAGGTTCATAGCTGATCGTTCTCGAGCAATCGCATCGTGCAATCCACTCCCAGCTCGGCTGACACACCGGCCAGACGGGCCTGAAGGGACTCGATATCGGTCGACCGAGGTACATCGACCTCGGCTAGCAACACATAAAGCGTGCCTGAAAGGCGGGTGGTGAGGTCGGTGATGTTGCCGCCTGCCTCAGCGATGACGCCAGCCAACCGCGCCACAATCCCGAGCCGATCGGCGCCATGCACGGTTACCAAGTAGGTGGATCCCAGCGGCAGCAGGTCGGGCTCCTCCGGCACTTCTCGTACGGTGACATCCAGTGAGCCATTTAGCAACGGCTGCAGGGCGGCCTCGACCTCGGCAGCGTCAGCCTCCCCCGCGCAGATCAGAGTCATCGCGAAGTGGCCACGCAACAGCGTCATCGAGGAGTCCTCGAGGTTCATGCCGCATCCTGACAACACCTCGGCAGCCTGCGCGATGATGCCCGGCCGGTCGTGTCCGACGACGGTGATGGCGAGAGAGGTCATCGCGGCATTCTGTCACCGGTCGATGAGCTCCAGGGCAATCCCATCGAGAATGTCCGATTCGCTGACGATCAAGTTGTCCACGTTCAAACGGGCCCCGATCCGGGACTCGACGAGCGCTCCGGCGGTGATGACATCAGCGCGGCCTGGGTGCATCGATGGCAGCGCCCGAATCTCCTCCACAGTCATTCCAGCAAGTCGGGAAAGCAGCTCCTCTATTGCCGAGCGCGGGAGGCTAGCCCCATGCACCTGCTCCGGGTCGTACCGCTCCAGCTCCAGATACACGCCCGCCAGAGTTGTCGCGGTGCCAGCAACCCCGATCCAGGTACCGATCGAGCCGAAGTCCACCTCGCTGTCCCCTAGCAGGCCATCTACGTAGTCGGCGGCCCTTTCAAGATCATCATCTGCCACCGGATTGTGCTTGAGGAACCGTTCGGTGACACGCACCGATCCAATATCAAGTGAGATCGCGCTGTGCATCTCACCGTTGGCGCTGCCGGTGATCAGTTCCGTGGAACCGCCTCCAATGTCCACAACCAAGACCGGCTCGCCTTGCGGGCGGACTCGGCTCAGCGTTCCGTTGAAAGACAGCCGCGCCTCGGTCTTACCACTGATCACATTGGGCAACACCCCGAGACGGTCTTTGATGCCAGCGAAGAAGATCTCGCGGTTCTTGACGTCGCGGGCTGCTGACGTCGCCACGAAGTGGACATTCTCGACAGGCACATCAGCTTTCTTGATCAACTCTGCGTACTCGTCGACCGCTGTGAACGTACGTTGCAATGCGTCCGGGTGGAACTCGCCACTGGCATCGACGCCCTGGCCGAGCCGTACGATTTCCAGCCGCCGCTCCAGATCTTTCAAGCCGCCCGAGCCGTTCGGTTCGGCGATCAGCAGGCGGATGGAATTGGTTCCGCAGTCGATCGCAGCAACTCTGGTCATGACACCTCGTCTAAACAGGGCCGAGCCCAGAACGTCCCAATTTCCCGCAAGGCCTCGTCACCGACCGGGTTGATTCCCTTGCCGGCCGCAAGGGAATGAGCGACCAGTGCGTGCAGGCACTTCACCCGATCGGGCATCCCTGCTGCTGAAATGTCCGCGATCTCAGGCACGGAATCGAGCCGTTCCCGATCCGCCAGGTATTGCTCATGGGCCCGTCGATAAGCCTCAGCAAGATCATGATCATGGCTTAGTCGCTGCGTCAGCTCCGCCATCAGACCGCGCGACTCCAGAGCCGAGCACGCCGCGACTGCTCGCGGGCAGGTGAGGTAGTACATCGTCGGGAACGGTGTGCCGTCATCCAGCCGGGGCCGAGTCACCACGACCGCCGGCTTCCCGCAGGGACAGCGGTACGCGATGCCGACCACGCCCCGCGGTGGTCGCTGCAGCTGGGCGCCGATGGTGGCCTCGTCGGCTGGCGTCATGGCTTCGAGCACACTCGCATCCTCTCAACACCTATAGGCTCCCCCACATGGACGACCGCCGCGGGGTGGCAGTAGTTGGCAGCATCAATGCCGATCTCGCCGCCTTCGGCTCGCCGTTGCCGCGGTCGGGTGAGACGGTGATCGGCAGCGATTTCTCCCTCGTACTGGGCGGAAAGGGCGCGAATCAAGCGATCGCCGCGGCACGCGCGGGCGCACCCACATACATGGTTGGCGCGGTTGGCGAGGACATGTTCCGCGAGCTGACGTTGGCCACGCTGGCTCTGGAGGGTGTCGATATCAGCGCGGTCCAAATCACAGACGGCTCGACCGGAATCGCCCATATCCGCGTCGATGCTGTGTCCGGCCAAAACGACATCATGATCATTCCGAACGCCAACCACCGTCTGACTCCAGATGATGTGCAAGCCTCCCTGGCGGAGCTGCGTGATCGCGTGTCGGTTGTCTTGGTGCAACTGGAGATTCCACTTCCGGTCGTGCAGCGAGTGGCTGAGGTTTGTCAGGCGTGGGAGTTGCAACTTGTGCTCGATCCAGCACCTGCACAACCCATTCCTGCTGCGGTATGGCCAGGCGTCTCGGTGGTCAAGCCGAACGAACTGGAAGCAGAGGTGCTCACCGGCATCCATATCACGGATCAGAGCTCCGCTCAGCTTGCGGCCCGGTGGTTCCACGAGCGCGGAGTCGGCACCGTGGTGATCACCGAGGGCGAGCGCGGCGCCCTTGTCATCGGGCCGGACGGCGTCAGGGACTATCCAGCTTTCCCGGTGACACCAGTTGACACCACTGCAGCCGGTGATGCCTTCTCCGGCGCACTTGGCGCGAGCCTGGCTGCTGGCGCCTCACTCTCGGACGCGCTGCGCCGGGGGCTTGCCGCTGGGGCGTTGGCCGTGACAGTCCGGGGGGC
>DATLQC010000093.1:0-11099 GCA_035535395.1 Propionibacteriaceae bacterium
CTCAGCCTCCGTCAGGTTCAGGCACGTGCCGGGATATCTCACCAGCGTGCCGTGCGGTGCTGAGGCCGCCTCAGCGATCTCACGCCGGCTGCAGAAGCATTCGTACGTCCGGTCGGCGAGGCTGATCAAGGCCTCCTGATACGCGGTGAGCCGCTCAGACTGCACGAAAGGGTCGCCATCGAATGAGATACCCAAGGCCGCGAGATCGGCCAGCTGCTGCTCTGCAAATCCAGGCCGCACCCGCGCCGCGTCGAGATCTTCAATGCGTAGCAGAAACCGACGCCCTGTCGAGCGCGCAAAGAGCCACGCAAGCAACGCCGTACGCAGATTTCCGAGGTGCAGCTCGCCGGTTGGGCTGGGCGCATAGCGCCCGGCGCCGACACCGCCAGGGCGCTCTGAGCGGGACTCCGCCGAGCTACCCGGGATGTCAATCATCTGCTGGTACCGTGCTCATCGACGCTCCGGCGAGAAAGTGATCACACGTAATGCCACCCCGCAAGACCGAGAGAATTCTCAACCTCACCATTTGCTTGCTGGTATCAGGCCGCTATCTTCCCAAGAGCCGGATCCGTGAGGCGGTCGAGGGCTACCACAACCTCAGCGACGCCGCCTTCGAGCGCACCTTCGAGCGCGACAAAGACGAATTGCGCTCGCTTGGGGTGCCGATCCAGGTCGGTAGCTTCGATCCACTCTTCGATGACGAGCCGGGTTACCGCATCCTCTCCTCAGAGTTTGCGCTACCGGCCATCGATCTGGACGCAGAGGAAGCCGCCGTGGTCGGCGTGGCCGCCAGAGTCTGGAAGCACGCGAGCATGGCAGAGTCCACCAGAAGCGCAATAGCCAAGTTGCGTGCGGCAGGCGTTGAGCCGGACGCCTCGCAGCTTGCCTCCTTGGAGCCGTCGGTGCAGGCATCCGAGCCTGGATTCGATGTGCTGTGGAATGCCGTGCTCGATCGGGCCCGCGTGAGCTTCACCTATCGCGACGGCAGTCCTCGCACGCTTGAGCCGTGGGGCCTCACCTCGTACAAAGGTCGGTGGTACGTGATCGGTCGTGATGTGGACCGCCAGGCATCCAGAATGTTCAAGCTCTCTCGAATGACGGATTTGCCAAAGAGGGTCTCCCGAGCCGGATCGTACGAGGTGCCGGCTGATCTTGATTTACGAAGCCTGGCCCGGTCGCTCGCACCGCGGGAGCGGACCGAGACCGCGCTGCTTGCCATCCGCGCTGGCAAGGCACCGGCGCTGGCACGTCGCGCTGAGCCCGCGGTTTCCGAGATCAACTTGCCGGCGGGCTTCGGGGTATACGCGGTCGGCTTCACCGATCTCCAGTCAGCGGCAGAGGAGATCACTCAGTACGCCGCCGACGTCGTGGTGCTGGAGCCGGCGGAGCTCCGCGACCTCGTGGTACGCGGCCTGACCGCCGTCGCGGAATCGGTGAGTGCAGCATGACGTCACGAGCCCAAGTGCGACGGCTGCTGAGTCTGGTGCCCTACCTACGCGAACACGACGGCATTGCCATGACCGATGTCGCCGCGGCATTCGGGATCAGCGTCAAGACGCTGCGCGAGGACCTCAGCGTGCTGTGGATGTGCGGCATGCCAGGACTCACACCTGGAGACTTGATCGACATCGACATGGATGCGGTAGACGGTGAGGGCGTCATTCATCTCAGCAACGCCGATTACCTCACCCGGCCGCTGCGGCTCTCCGCCGACGAGGCGCTGGCACTGGTGCTTGCATTGCGTACGCTGCGCGAGATCGCCGGACCCGGGAAGCGCGACGCTGTCGACCGCGCGTTGAAGAAGCTCGACGCCGCCGCGGGGAACGTGCCGGCGACGGATCAGGCAACCGTCGCTGTCACCGCCGCTCGCGATGACATCCAGGCGCGAGTGAATGAGGGGTTGCAGCGCGGTAAGCGGCTGGATCTCACCTACGACGTCGCCTCGCGTGCGGAGACGACGCGCCGGATGGTCGACCCATTGCGGGTGTTCGTACTCGAGGGCTACGGCTACCTGGAGGCGTGGTGTTACTCCGCCAAGGCGCTGCGAACCTTCCGGCTTGATCGAATCGCGGCTGTCGAAGTCACCCCCGTCGATGTGGCGCCGCACGAAGTCCAACTGAAAGATTTGTCGACCGGATGGTGGGAGGCATTGAAGGACGCCCCGCTGGTCACTCTGGAGTTGCAGCCGTGGGCCGCTTGGATTGCGGAGTATTACCCGACAGAGGCGGTCTCGGCCCGTCCAGGCGGCGGCCTCATCGTTTCGCTGCATGTCACAGATCCGGCGTGGTTGCGAAGTTTGCTGCTGCGGCTCCAGGGCGGTGCGCGCGTACTGTCTCCCGAGGGTGCCGGCAATTCTGCCGGCGAGGCGGCACAGGAAGCCCTCGACCAGTACGCCGGACTGCTCGGAGCGGCGGCCAGAAGGTAGTCGGGATCGGCTAGGGTTCTCAGATGGTCTGGGTGATCGTGTTCGTCGGTATCGGACTGGCGGGGCTCATCATGCTGATCAGCTACGCGGTGTGGCTCGCGCACAAAGCCAGCGACCTCTTCAGCGAACTCGACATGCTGGCTGTGCGGGCTGCAGAGCTCGCCGACCTGCTGGCGCAGATCAGGGTTCCGGAATCGACATACCTGCCTGACTGGGGCAATGAGCGCACCATCTCTGCAGAGATTGACCAGGCATCTGCGACGTAGGATGACTCCGAAGCACCCCGCTCAACGTTGGGGCGCACGCGGGTCGTCCCCCGCTCAATAATGGTGCAGGAAAGAGGAATCATGACTCCGCTCGTACTCGGTCTTGGCGTCCCCGAGTTGTTGATCATCTTGGCCGTCGTGCTGCTGTTGTTCGGCGGCGCCCGGCTGGCCGGCTTGGGCAAGAGCACCGGGCGTGCGCTCAGGGAGTTCAAAGAGGAGACCAAGGGCCTCAAGTCCGACGAAAGCCAGCCACAGCCGCCCAACCCGGTACCTGGCACCACTCCACCCGCGGTGACCGAGTATCAGCAGCCGCCGCACACCAACACTCCACAGCCATCCAGTGGCGCCAGCTACCAGCAGCCGCCGCGGGCCAATCAGGATCCGTCCGCAACCGACAGCCGTAACGACGCCTGAGGATTTGAAGGAGCTTCTCGCGCATGCCGACGCTCGAAGCTCAAGAACGACCCCCTGAGCTGCCGTGTCTTTGACGATCAAGGGCCGGCCCATCCACTTCAGCTTGAAGTGGCTCAAGCCGCCACCCGTGCCACCGGACGGCACAATGACGCTCTTCGAGCATCTGCGTGAACTGCGGTACCGGCTGATCGTCTCGGCACTCGCGATCATCGCGGGCATGGTGGTCGCCTGGTTCTTCCGCTACGAGCTGCTGGACATTCTCCAGCGGCCTTACTTCCAAGCAATCGAGGCGCTGAAGGCGAAGCATCCGGATGCGAATACCTCCTTGGTCAACATCAATCTGACCTCGCCACTCACGCTGTCTTTAAAGGTCGCCGCGCTGGCCGGGGCGATCGTCACTGCACCTTTCTGGCTCTACCAGCTGTGGGCATTTGTGGTCCCTGGCCTATTGGCGAAGGAAAAGAAATGGGCGCTGATCTTCATCGCTGCCGCTACCCCCATGTTCGTTGGCGGTGTGGTTGTCGCCTATTTCGTCTTGCCCAAGGCGATTACGGTGCTGCTGAGCTTTACTCAATCTGGAGTAACCAACCTGCAGGACATCAACGCTTATCTGTCGTTTCTGCTGCGCCTGATGCTGGTTTTCGGTCTTGGCTTCCTGATCCCTCTCATCGTGTTGATGTTGAACATCGTGGGAGTGATCAAGGCAAAGCAGATGGCGAAGTACCGCAGTCTGGTGATCTTCGGCACTTTCGTGTTCGGCGCTGTGGCCACACCGTCCACTGATCCGTTCTCGATGCTTGCGGTTGCCGCCCCGATGGCGCTGCTATTCCTTGGCGCAGAGGTGATTGCGCACATCCTGGACCGTCGAAAAGAGCGGCAGGCGGCGCTGGCCGGCGATGATCTGATCGTCCGGCATACCGTCAGCGACGACAATGCGTTGCGGGAGCTTACTGAGGATCCCGGCGACGAGCCCGAGCCCTCCAGGTGACGCGCCAGATCCGGCTGGTGGTCAATCCCTCTGCCGGTAAGGGCCGCGCGCTGGAAGTCCTCCCACAGGTGGCTGGCACGCTACGTGATGGGGGTGCGCAGCTGCAGATCCTGTTGAGTCGTGACTTTGCCGAGGCTCGATCCATGACGTACCAGGCGGTCGACGATGGTGTCGATGTGCTTGCCGTGATGGGCGGCGACGGGATGATGCATCTCGGCGTCAACACCTCTGCCGCGGCGCATCTGGCGCGTGGCAGCCGGACCACGCTGGGCCTGATCCCTGCCGGCACCGGTAACGACCTGTGCCGCGGCATCGGACTGCATCCGCAGGACGCGGTAGCCGCGGCAGCAGTCATTGCCGCGGGCTACACCCGCGCCATTGATCTTGCGCGGGTGGCAGATACCTATGTAGCTGCGGTGCTCGCCACCGGCTTCGATGCGCTGGTAAATCGCCGGGCCAACGAGATGCCTTGGCCACGTGGCTCGACCAGATACGCGGTCGCGGTTATGGCGGAGCTGCGGGTCTTTTCCCCGCTGCGCTATCGGCTAACCCTGGACGGCCGGGTCCGCGAGCTGGAAGCGATGCTGGTCGCCATTGGCAACACCAGGTCCTACGGCGGCGGAATGCTGATCTGCCCCAAGGCCGACCCGTACGACGGCCTGCTCGATGTCACGATCATCCATCCGGTGGGCCGGCTGAAGCTCTTGAGACTCTTCCCCGAGATGTACTCGGGGAAGTTCGCCCGCGACCCATGCGTGGAGCAGCTACGGGCACGCGAGGTGACGATTGAGGGGCCGGGGCTGGTCGGTTTCGGCGACGGCGAAATGATCGCAGCGGCGCCGTTGACTGTCTGCTCGGTGCCGCGAGCGCTGCCTGTCTTCGTTCCGCACAATTGATTGGGAGCTTCTCGCGCATGCCGACGCTCGAAGCTCCGATTGGTCGAGGGTAACTTGGGCCGCATTATGTCCGACCCGTCGCCCGACCCCGAATCACCCAACTCTGAAGTACTGCGCCCAGCGGAGGCGTACGCGCGGTTCCGGCAAAGGCAGAACTCACCACTGCTGGCAGCCTTCGCTGACGGTTACCCCTTTGCTTTCGATGACTACCAGCGTGAGGCGTGTGCCAACGTCGAGGCCGGCTCCGGAGTGCTCGTCGCCGCACCCACCGGGGCCGGCAAGACCATCGTTGGGGAGTTCGCGGTCTTTCTGGCGCTCAGCAATGGCCGCAAGTGTTTCTACACCACACCGATCAAGGCGCTGTCGAACCAGAAGTACGCCGATCTGGTTCGTCGGCACGGCGCCAGCAACGTTGGACTGTTGACCGGGGATACCGCGGTTAACTCCGAGGCGCCGATTGTGGTGATGACTACCGAGGTGCTGCGCAACATGATCTACGCCAGGTCGTCTGCCTTGGCCAACCTCGGCTATGTGGTGCTGGACGAGGTGCACTACCTGGCGGACCGGTTCCGCGGTGCTGTTTGGGAAGAGGTGATCATCGGGCTGGCCGACTCCATTCAGCTCGTGGCGCTGTCGGCCACGGTGAGCAATGCTGAGGAATTCGGGGAGTGGCTGTCTGAAGTGCGCGGTGAAATGGCTGTCGTGGTATCGGAGCGCCGGCCGGTGCCGCTTTATCAGCACGTTCTTGTCGGTCGCACTCTGTACGACCTCTTCGCCGAGGTCGCGCCAACCGCACGCGAGTTGCCCGGAGAAGGCAGGGCCGATGTCAATCCGATCTTGAGCAAGATCGCACGGGAAGAGTCGAGATTCGTCCGAGATGACTCTCGCCGGCCCCGCGGTAAGAGCGGCCGCGGTAGGAGAACCGTGAACTATGGCAGCGGCGCGTACGGCGGCGCGGTCCATCGGTCGCAGTACGACGGGGTAGGTCGGCGGCCACGTTCGCTACGGGTGCCGAGCCGCCCTGAGCTGGTGGAGCAGCTCGATGACGAAGAACTCTTGCCGGCCATTGTGTTCATCTTCTCCCGCGTTGGCTGTGATGCGGCCGTCCGGCAAGTGCTCGAGTCCGGCGTACGGCTGACCACGACTGCCGAACAGCAGCAGCTTGCGGCGATCATGGAGCGACATGTGGTCGGGCTGTCGAGCGGTGATCTGCAAGCCCTCAACTACGATCTCTTCGCCGAGGCTCTCAGCAGGGGAGTAGCCGCGCATCACGCTGGCATGCTGCCCACCTTCAAGGAGTGCGTCGAGGAAGCCTTCGTACGCGGACTGATCAAGGTCGTCTTCGCGACCGAGACGTTGGCGTTGGGCATCAACATGCCGGCTCGCTCGGTGGTGCTGGAGAAGTTGGTCAAGTTCGATGGCGAGACTCATGCCGACGTCACGCCGGGGGAGTACACCCAGCTGACCGGTCGCGCTGGTCGGCGCGGCATCGATGTGGAAGGTCACGCCGTCGTGCTATGGCAGCCTGGCCTGGATCCTCGCGCGGTGGCAGGCCTGGCGTCCCGGCGTACCTATCCACTGCGGTCCTCGTTCTCTCCGACTTACAACATGGCAGTCAATCTCGTGGCAACCGTTGGCCGAGAACATGCCCGTACCTTGCTCGAGCAGTCCTTCGCACAGTTTCAATCCGACCGTTCTGTGGTTGGCGTGGCGCGCACCTTGGCCAGAAATGAGGAGGCAATCGAGGACTACTGGGCGGCCGCGGCGTGCGAGCTTGGCGACTTTGCCGAGTACGCGCGCTTGCGGGCCGAGATCGCCGATCTGGAGGCGTCCGCCGCCCGGGAGCGGCGATCGGATCGCCGAGCGGAGGCGTTGCAGACGCTGTCGATCTTGAAGCCTGGAGACATCATCAGAGTGCCTAGTGGGAAAAGCCAGGGTTGGGCGGTGATCATCGATCCGGGCGTACGTCATGATCATCAATCGCCCCGACCCCTGGTGCTCACCGAAGAACGCCATGTGCGGCGGCTTGCCATCGCTGACTTTCCCGCACCGCCGCTGGTAGCTGGACGTATGAAGGTCGGCAAGCACTTCAATCCCAAGGACGCCGCCTCCAGGCGTAATCTCGCCGCCGCACTCCGGGCCCGGATCGGCGAGATCGATCTTGATCCCAAGCGCCGCCACGTCGCTGGCATCGACCCAGAGATCCAGGCGCAAATTGATCAACGGCGGGTGGCCCTGCAACACCACCCATGCCACCGTTGCCCCGACCGCGAAACCCACGCGCGGTGGGCTGAACGCGCGCTGCGACTCGAGCGAGAGAGCGCACGGCTGCAGGTCCGGATGGACTCGCGCAGCAACACCATCGCCAACCACTTCGACAAGATCTGCCTGGTGCTGGAGTCGCTCGGCTATCTCGCTGGGGACGGCGGCGGCGAGGTAACTGAACACGGCAGGATGCTCGCTCGGATCTATGCCGAGCTGGATCTGGTGACAGCGGAGTGCATTCGCGCCGGCGTCTTCGATGGCTTGACCCATCCTCAGCTTGCAGCCGTCCTATCCTCCTTGGTCTTCGAAGCAAGAAGGGCCGACGAGCTCGGTCACCGACCTCGGATGCCCGATGCCAGGACCAATGCCGCCATGATCGAGGTACGCCGCATCTGGCACGATGTCTCGCTGGTCGAGCGTGACACCCGGCTAAACCGCGGACCCGAACCTGATATCGGCTTCAGTGAAGTGGCGTACGGCTGGGCGGCCGGCCGCGCCTTGTCGGCGGTGCTGCACGGCAGCGACTTCACGGCCGGAGACTTCGTCCGCTGGGTCCGACAGGTTGCTGACTTCGCCGGACAGATCGCCGACGCCGCTGGTACCGGCGATCTCCGGGACACCGCCCGGCTGCTGGTGCGCTCAATGCGTCGCGGAGTAGTCACCTACGCTCCGGAGATGGACGCCGACGAGGGTGACGATCTGACTGGCGTCGACCTCCCCTAGCTGGTTCGACGCCTTGGGGCCCGAAACCTACGTGTACGTAGCTTTCGGACGGTTTGCACAGGTTGCAACCTGTGCAAACCGCATGCAAGGTACGTACACGTAGGTTTCTGACAGCGGCTGGGCGTCTATGAGGCCTGGCTAACGGTCGACATGTTGAAGTCGGGCACTCTGACGGTCGGCATGATCGTCCGGTTGAAGTAGTCATTCCACTCCCGGCACAAGGTGAGCTCGGCAACGCCGATCTCAGTGATCCGGCCCAACAGCTCGATTGGAGACTCGTTGAATCGGAAGTTGTTGACAGCGCCGACCACCTCACCGTTTTCCACCAGATAGACCCCGTCGCGAGTGAGGCCGGTCAGGAGCAGTCGCTCGGGATCGACCTCGCGGATGTACCACAGTGAGGTCAGCAACAGGCCACGGTCGGTGTTGGCAATCATCTCTTGCAAACTGGCAGTGCCAGCGCCATCCATGATCAAGTTGTCCGGTGGAGGTGTTGGCTGAGCACCAGTTCGCACCGCATGGCCCCGATTTCGGATCAGCTCGCGCAGCACCCCATGATCGATCCACATCGTCGCGTTGATCGGCAGGCCACCGTCGAACGCCCAGGACGTGTCGTCGAGGGAAGAGGTGAAGTTCACGAACGGAATGGTCTCCAGACCCGGATACAGCGGATCCGAGCGAAGCGTGATCGGCAGCTCTGAGAACCGCTGCCCGATCTTGGTCGCGCCCTCACCGGCTGAGAAAACGTTGCGCCCCTCTTCCGCATCACGCGCGTTGGCGGTCCAGTACGCATAGATCATCAGGTCGGCGATGGCAGCGGGCGGCAACAAAGTCTCATAACGCCCAGCAGGCAGATCTATCTTCCGGGACGCCCAGCCCAATCGAGTGCTCAGCTCCTCAGCAGCGTCAGCAACATCGACATCAAAGAAGTCCCGGGTTGTCCGCCCCAGCCACGCGGAATCTGCAAAATCAGCTGTCTTGGCGTTGAGCTCCAGCCGACCGGTCGGCTGTACGCCGCGCCGCCGCAAACCAGTGCTGCTTCCCAAATAGGTTGTCTCAACGGCGTGCTCTGCGAAGCCGAAGAGCAGCTGCCGCGCCGCCTCAGAACGTTCGAACGCGACACCCAGTCCCTTCGCGAGCTTCTCCAGCACCTCAATGCTTGTCGTCTCTGGCGGGTCGGCCCACACATCGTTGTGGGCGTAGTTCTCTACCATGGGCGCCGCATCCTCAGCCGGCCGTCCGGTGCGGGCCAGCTGTTCGGCCGCCGCCACCACCGCGCCTACCCCATCCGCAGCGGCAATCTCCTGGCTGACGGTGCCGGCGGCTGTGCCACCCTCGACCTCCGCAGTCGCGGTCACGGTGAGCCGCCGACTCCGCATCTCGCCATTCGTGGTTAGCGCGTTGTTGGCCCAGCGCAGGTTGGCTTCAGTACGTTCGGTCACCAAGGCAACACACGGCAAGGTCGCGGAACTGAGCGCTTGCTCCACAAGGTCCTGCGGCCGCCCGCTCATTAGTTGCCTCCTTCGGCTTGGGTGTTCAACACATTGATCTGACGAAACAGCGCAGTAGGACAGCCGTGCGACACCGGTGCAATCTGCCCGGGCTGTCCCTTGCCGCAGTTGAAGGCGCCACCGAGGACATAGGTGTCAGGGTTGCCAACGGCCTCCATCGAGCGCCAGAAATCGGTCGTCGTGGCCTGATAGGCAACGTCCTTTAGCTGCCCGGCCAACCGACCCTTGTCGATCTTGAAGAACCGTTGCCCGGTGAACTGGAAGTTGTAGCGCTGCATGTCGATCGACCAGGACTTGTCCCCGACGATGTAGATGCCCTGGTCCACATCCGAGATCAACTCCTCTGTGCTAGGGCCATTCGGAGCCGGCTGAAGGGAGACGTTGGGCATGCGTTGCATGGCGATGTGACCCGGGGAGTCGGCAAACGCGCACCCGTTGGAACGGCCGAACCCCTTCTCTGCAGCCATTTGCCGATTCAGCTGGTAGCCAACCAGGATGCCGTCTGAGATGAGATTGAACTGCTGCTGACCGACGCCCTCATCGTCAAAGCCGATGGTTGCCAAGCCATGATCAACTAGCCGATCGCCGGTGACATTCATGACTTCGCTGCCGTAGCGCAGCTTGCCAAGCTGGTCGAAGGTGGCAAAGGAAGTGCCGGCGTACGCGGCCTCATAACCCAGCGCCCGATCCAGCTCCGTGGCGTGTCCAATCGACTCGTGGATGGTCAGGAACAGATTGCTGGGATGAATGACGAGGTCGTAGTGGCCGGCTTCGACCGATGGTGCAGCCACTTGAGCCGCCAATAGCTCGGGCATCTCGGCCACCTCGGCATCGAAGTCCCAGCCGCTTCCCGTCAGATACTCCCAGCCACGGCCGGTTGGTGGCGCCAAGGTGCGCATAGTTGCGAAACCATGATCACCAACATTGACAGCGGTTAGCTGGGCCTGAATCCGGGCCCGCTGCTGGGTCGTGGTAGTGCCGGCGAGATTGGCGAAATACTTGTTTTCGTGAACGTAGCCGAGCATCGCATTGGCATGATTGACCCCGGGCCCGGCGAGCAGCGCTTCGTTGAGTCCTAGGACGCGACCAGTCTTGGTCGCTTCGTCGACCTCAAAAGGATCCACGTCGTACGCCGACACCCAGATGCCGTCGGCGTAAACCTCCTCATCGGCCAGTTCCACTGATGAAGGAGTCAGTGGACGGGAAACCTTTGCTGTGGTGACAGCCCGCTCGGCCAGCCGGACCGCTGCGTCGTTCGCCAACGTGATGTCGGCTGCGAACCCCCAGACACCGTTGTGGACAACGCGGACCGACAGTCCGAGGACCTGGCTGTCGGCGCTGGTTTCCAGAGCATGATCACGAAAGCTCCGGTAGGCGAAGCGCAACCGCTCGATGCGGACTTCCGCGTGACTGCAACCCAGATCCTTGGCCTTAGAGAGTGCGGCGTCGCTCAGTGTCTGTAAGGGCAGCGCAAGGAAGCTGTCATCGAGATGGGGCATGATCGCAGCGTAATGGGTGTCTAATTGCTCAGGCGCCCCTCGGCCGCCGCAGCGCGCTCTGCAGATTAGACACGGATCGCGCGCCGCTGTGCTGAGGAGGAGCGAGGGGACA
>DATLQC010000094.1:0-4086 GCA_035535395.1 Propionibacteriaceae bacterium
GTCGCAACTGCGCCCTGCTGAGCCACTGAGTCAAGCAGTTTGCGCATCTGATCCGGTCTGGCGCGAGCCTTGCCGATCAGCGACATACGTGCCTCGCTGACCTTCATCATTTCGGTACCGGTCGAGATCAGCGAATAGAGCGAACGAACCAGGACGCCCCCCGGCTGGCACGCCGGAACAGGGACGTCAAGAACAGCGAGGTCACCGGATTTGTAGTTTTGCGCGACTTGCTTCATACAACTTCCCCCGAGCGTTCCGTCGGCTAACACAAACCGTTAGGCCGGCGCGACCCCTGCAGCCAAGACAGAGCGGTACCACATCTCCATTGAAAGTAACTGCCACAGCTGCTTGGACTGGTCCTGTCGACCGCTTCGTTGGTCGGACACCATTTGGCGCAACGGCGGCAGGCGCAGAAAGCCTGACGATACCAGTTGACCGTGCACCAGGACGTCATCAATCAAAGGTCCGAGATCGTTCGTAACCCAGGCCCGCAGCGGAGCCCCAAAGGAGGCCTTCGGACGATCGAGTACGTCGCGCGGCAGCCAGTCTTCCGCCGCAAGCCGCAACGGAACTTTCTGGGTTCGACCTTTGATCTTCTGGCTGCCGCTGAAACTGAAGGCTGCGCGGAAGACGTCCGGGTCGACGAAGGGTACGCGTACCTCGGTCGACGCCGACATACTCGAGCGGTCGGTATAGGCCAGATTGAGTCCTGGCAGGAAGAGCCGGGTGTCGGCGAGACACATTCTGTTGATGTGGTCATTCAGCAGGTTGTCGGTGTACATGCTGTGGTGCCCGCTCACAACGCCCTGCACACGCGGTCCCAAGTCGGGACTGAGCAGGTCGGTCAGTTCAACCGGGTCATAGAGGGTGTAGCTACGGCGAAACGCTGCCTCCTCGGGCAGTTCAGCGAAGCTGAGAAAGCGCTTGGCCCATCGGCTGTATCGCAGCCCACGCCCCGCGGCCGCAACGGGGAGCCGGTTAACGATCGGCGCCAGCACTCGGGTGCGAAGCGTCTGCGGCAGCGTTTGGTATTGGGCACCGAGAACGCAGGCCAGGTGTTTGCGGTAGCCGCCGAACAATTCATCCGCGCCCATTCCGGACAACAAGACCTTGACGCCGGCTTCTCGGGCGGCCTGGCACATCAGGACGGTGTTGATGGCGGCCGGGTCGCCAATCGGTTCGTCCAGAACATCGACAACTCGCGGCAGCATGTCGACGACGTTCGGGCTGATCTCAATCTCGTGGAGTCGAATGCCTAGGTGTGCTGCCATTTTGCGGGCGTAGGCAGCGTCGTCGGGCATGGCCTCCAGACGCTGATCTTCCGCGCGGAAGGTAATGGTGTAGGCCTCGATGGATGGTTCCCGGTCAGCGGCCAGCGCAGTGATGAGGCTGGAGTCCAGCCCGCCGCTCAAAAAGGAGGCGACTGGAACGTCGGCCACCATGTGCGCAGCAACCGACTCCTCGAGGACCTGTGCCAAATCCGCGCTTTGGCCGGCCGCGGCCGCTTGGGCTTCCTCGGCGGGTTCCCAGTATCGGCCTGCTTGGCTGCTTCCATCAGCCCGCCACTCGGCCCAGGATCCTGGTGGCAATTTGAAAACCCCATTGAGGGCGCACTGTTCCTCTGGCAGGAAATAGAACAGGGTGGACGCGACAAGCGCTTCAGCGTTGACGCTCAGTTCCGGACCCACAGCCGCCACCAGTGCCTTGAGCTCGGAAGCGAAGAGCATGCCGCCGCCGCGCGGCATGACATACATCGGCTTAATGCCAAGTGGATCGCGCGCCAGCGTTAGTGCGCCGGTTCGTTCGTCGTAGAGCGCGAAGGCAAACATCCCTCGAAACCGGGGGAGGGCGGCGGAGCCCCACTGCCGCCAACATTCCAAGACGACCTCAGTGTCTGACTCCGTGCGGAACCGGACACCCTTGCCACGCAAGATATTGCGCAGCTCGCGGTAATTGTAGAGCTCGCCGTTGTAGATCAAGTGCAGGCCGTCTTTGACGAACGGCTGATCCGCCGCGGCTGATAGATCGATGATCGATAACCGCCGATGCCCGAGCTGCACTGCGGCGTCTGGTGCTAGGTCGGTGAACCCAGCCGCGTCAGGACCCCGATGGCAGATGCGATCCGTCATGGTCCGCACCAGTTGAGCTCCGTCGGGCTGCAGAAACGCGCCAGCAACTCCGCACATGTCAGCCTCGCACTAGTGATCGGCGGACGATCGTGTCGTAGACACCGACGTAAAGATCGCGTTGGTACGACCAGCCCAGCTCTTGCTCAATGCGAATCCGGCCGGCCTTGCCCATGGCGGCCCGCTTGTCGCCGTCGTCGAGGAGTTCCACGATTGCCCGGGCATAGGCCCCTACATCGCCGCTCGCGATGTACGTTGCGGCTTCTCCTGCCGACACCCTGGTTTCCTTCAGATCGAATGCGACGACCGGCAATTCGAAGGCCATGTACTCCAACGTCTTGTTCATGGTGGAGACGTCGTTGAGTGGGTTCTTCGGATCAGGCGACAGACCTACCGCGGCGGTGGAAAGCACGTTGACAACCGTGTCGTCGGGAACGCGGCCGGGCAGCTCGACGTAGTCCTGCAGGCCTAGCTCATCACGCAGTGCCACGATCTGCTGATGGCTGTCGCCCGCGCCCATGAAGGTGAAGGAAATGTCTTCGCGCCCCAAGTTACGGACGATGTATGCCGCGGCCCGCACTGCAAGATCAACGCCGTCTTGCGGACCCATGACGCCTATGTAGGCAACCAGATGCTTGCGGCCGCGCCGCAGCTCCGGAACGGCGGCCTTGCGATGCAGGCGCTCTTGATCCGGGCCGGTACGGACGACAGTCACGTCATCCGGAGCCTTGCTCCCTCGCCGCATCGCAACTTCTGCATAGGAGGCGTTCGTGGCAACAACATGATCGGCGGTATCGAAGGTCCTCCTCTCCAGCGCGAGCAGTCCCCGCTTGGGCAACGGGCGCCCATCCGGAAAGCGTGAGTCATAGAGCTCGGGGCAAAGGTCGTGATGATCGAAAACGAACCGGGTACCGTCACGGCGACGCAGCCATCGGGCGATGGGCCAGAAGATGTCTGGCGGATTGCACGCCTGGAGTACTGCGAACTTGCCCTTCCGCCGTGCCTTGAACACCAATGCGGCGGTCGCCAGGAACGAGTACGCGTACTCGATGACGAAGCCGAGCGGCCCACCGCCCGGCGCGTACGGCTGATATTTCAGGAGCGTGACGCCGTCCAAGACCTGGTGTCCGGGATCGTTCTTACCTTTTGGGCAGACGACGGTGACGTCGTAGCCGGCGGCGGTAAGAGCCCGGCACTCCAACCAGACGCGACGGTCGAACGGCACGGGCAGATTCTGGACGATGGTCAGGGTCCGCGGCCGGGGATGTGCGCTGAGCGTGTCGAAGCGTGGTTCTTCTGCACTTTCCTCACCAACACCGGTCACACCGCCCACCCGATTCCCTCATAACCGGGTAGCCCCTCGATCTCAGGGCCGAGGCGGCCATGAAGATCAAGGATCCAAGCTGGTGGTGCGGTGTAAAGCTCGTCGAGAACCGACGGATCCGAGGTGGCCACTACCGCTGCTTCGCAGCCTTGCATCGCCTCACTGGGCGTACCGGATAGCAACCGACGTAGGTGCGGAAGGCGGCTTTCGATGTATCGGAGGTTGGAACCTATGAGGCGCTCCGGGTTGACGATGGGGTCGTAGATCTTGACCTCGAAGCCCTTGCCGATCAGCCGCTCCGCGAGCTCGACATTCGGGCTTTCCCGCAGGTCGTCGGTATTCATCTTGAAACTCAGGCCAAGCATGGCGATCTTGCGGTACGGGCTGGCTATCAGTCGGTCCACGACATCGGCGACGACCAGGTCGTTACTCCATGCAACACCCGCCAGCAGCGGCACATCCAAGGCGTTCACTCTCGCCATGTCGAGCAGCGCCCGCAGGTCCTTGGGTAGGCACGAGCCGCCGAAGGCGAATCCCGGCATCAGGTAGGCGGGAGAAATGTTGAGAACCTTGTCTTCCCGAAACACCCGCATGACCTCTCGCGAGTCGACGCCGTACATCCGGAAGATGCGGGCC
>DATLQC010000095.1:0-19042 GCA_035535395.1 Propionibacteriaceae bacterium
GACTATGCTCGCTGAGCGCGTTCCGGGCCTGCTTCCCGATCTTGAGGTGCACGATGCGCTGGAAGTCTCTGCAGTGCACTCGCTTGCTGGCTTCAATCTTGCCGATGAGTTGATCACCAGGCCGCCATACAGCGACCCACACCACTCGGCCTCAGTTGCCAGCATCGTCGGCGGCGGCCAACGAATGGCAAAGCCTGGCGCCATCTCATGCGCCCACAAGGGCGTGCTATTTCTCGATGAAGCGCCGGAGTTTCAGCCTGCCGTCCTCGAGGCGCTGCGTACGCCGCTGGAGTCGGGCATGATCACACTTGGCCGTAGTGAGGTGCATGCCCGGTTCCCGGCGCGCTTCCAGCTGATCTTGGCGGCGAACCCCTGCCCCTGCGGGCAGGTCGCGACGCCGGGTGGTCACTGTCAGTGCTCGCCCGTGGTGGTGCGCCGGTACGCGGAGAAGATCTCGGGGCCGATACGTGACCGCATCGACATCAATCAAGCATTCTTGCCGCTGCGGAAGGCCTATCTGAAGGCAGCGCTGCAGCGGGCCGAGTCCTCGGTTGTGGTAGCCGAGCGGGTGCTGGAAGCGCGTGATCGGCAGCGTCGACGCTTGGCTGGTAGTGGTTGGCAGACCAACGGCGAAGTCTCTGGCACGTATCTGCGGCGTCACCTGCCCCTTCCCGACGGACTGCAGGCCGTCGACGAGGCCGTGGACCGGGGTCGGCTGAGCGCCCGCGGTGTGGACAAGGTACTCCGCTTGTCATGGACGATTGCGGATCTGGTGGGCCGTGATGTGCCGGGCCGAGATGAGCTGGCGATCGCGTTGGCAATGCGGCGCGGTGAGCAGCCTGGCTCGGTGAAACGGGAGGCGGTTGGACCATGATCAAATCCGATCGAAGAGCACGGATGATGCTTGGCTGTGCCATGGACGGTGGTGATCTCGCTGTCGCTGACCTGGTGCAGCACCTTGGTGCTGAAGGAGCCTGGGCGAAGATCACCGAGGGCGCACTGGGAGAGCCGGCTGCCGAACGTGCTGCTCGGGTTTCGGTCGATGTCATTGAGCGGCTGGCGAAAGCCGCGGCACTGCGCTTCGTAGCTCCCGGCGATGACGAGTGGCCGGATGGGCTTGATGATCTTCGCCATGCCGAGAGCATCCAGCGGCGTGGCGGGGAGCCGTTGGGACTGTGGCTACACGGTCCTGGGCATTTGGCTCATCTGATGGAACGCTCGGTTGCGATCGTCGGCTCGCGGGCAGCCACGGCGTACGGAAACGGCATTGCGACAGACCTCGCCGCCGACCTTGTCGAGCAAGGCGTGACGGTGCTCTCTGGTGGCGCATTCGGCATCGACGTTGCTGCGCATCGGGGCGCACTTGCTGCGGGCGGACCGACCGTCTGCGTACTTGCCAACGGTGTCGATGTGGCCTATCCACCAGCGCACGCCGCACTCTTTGAGACCCTGGCCAAGGATCAGTTACTGGTCTCGGAGCTGCCGCCCGGTGCCCATCCCACTCGCGTCAGGTTCCTGGCGCGTAACCGGCTGATCGCTGCGATGTCGCGCGGCACCGTTGTAGTCGAGGCGGCGCTCCGTTCGGGCGCGCGCAATACCGCTAGCTGGGCGCTTGGTTGCGGGAGGCCACTCATGGCAGTCCCTGGTTCGGTGTACTCGCGTGCTTCGACGGCCCCACACTTGATGATCCGCAATGGACAGGCGGTTTTGGTTACTTCTGCCGTTGAGGTGCTGGAGCTGGTATCGGACATGGGTCAGGCAATGCTGTCACTTGCACATGGGCAGAGTAGAGCGACCGATGCTCTGACCGAGGCCCAGCTGGCGGTGTTTGAAGCAATTCCAGCCCGCCGTCGAATCGCTGTCGGAGACATTGCTCTGGCCGCCGGGGTCAGTGTTCCAGCGTGCCTGGGCGCCCTGACCGCACTTGAGTCCGCGGGGCTGGTGGAAGGTGACGAACGAGGATGGTTGATCACGATCGGAGAGCCGCGATCAACATCGGTAAGGGCGCCCTGAGCCCTCGAAGGGCTGGGTCTCGCTGGCGTCGCGCTCTTAGCGGGCCTTAGCCAGGAATTTCCGGAGCAGGGGACCAGCCGTCGACGAACCCGACTTGCCGTCATTGACGAACACCGCCACAGCAAGATCACCTTGCGCGGCGATCATCCAGGCGTGCGTCTTCAGCGGCTTCGATGTGCCGTACTCGGCAGTGCCGGTTTTGGCCAGCACCGCCGGGCCCGAGAGGTTGCCGAGGACTCGTCCGCTGCCGTCGGTCACTACGGCACGCATCATTTGGCGCAGCTGGTGGGCCTCCTCTTCGGTCAGCGGCTTTCCTTTCGGCGTGGCCTGCGTTCCATCGATGAGATGCGGTATCACGGTGCCATCCGCAGAGACCGACGCAGCCACAGCAGCCATCGCCATCGGCGAGGCCTCAACCTTGCCCTGGCCGATCATGGCCGCGGCGCGGCCGGTCGCTGATGGATCGTCCGGTACGGAGCCGAAGAACGACGGAAAGCCGACGTCGTAGTCGGTGCCGAAGCCCAACGACACCGCGGCATCCCGCAGCGCAGATTTGTGCAGCTTGCCGCGCTGGCCGATGAACGCCGTATTGCACGACTGCGCGAGCGCCGTTCGGAAGCTGATGGTGCCCATCTGATTGCGCGGGTAATCGCTGTAGTTTCTGAACTTCCGGCCGTTCACCGTCACCGTCGGCAAGCATTTCACCGACGACTGCGGCCTGAGCCCGGCCCGCAGCAGAGCCAGCGCGGAGACGACCTTAAAGGTCGAACCCGGAGCTGCCCGACCTAGCGTGGCGAGTGACTGCCCACTATTGCCTTCACCGTTCGCCGCGGCCACAATCGCCCCTGTCGAGGGACGAATCGCAACTAGAGCGCTTGCCGGTTTGGTTGTTGCAAGCGTCTTTTCCGCAAGCTTCTGAAGCCCCACGTTCAGCGTTGTGGCCAGCGGCTTGCCGGACACAGGTTTCACCTCGAATAGCACGACCGGGTCCGCTTCAGCGGCTGGCGAGGGCGTCGGAGACGGGGTTGTTGAGCTGCCGGTCGGCTTAGCGGCGGCAAGTCGCACCCGTACGCCCGGCGTGCCACGCAGTTGTGCATCGTAGCGCTTCTGCAGACCGGCCAATCCCACCTGGTCTCCGGCAACTACCGCCCCGCCGGACTGGTCGACATCCTCCTTCGTTGCCTCGCCAACGATTCCGATGATGGGTCGGGCAAAGTCACGGGTTGGCGCCAGCATCTGCGCAGTCCGAATGGAGACAGCACCGGGAATGGCACGAATCTTCGACCCGACCGGTAGATCCGGTGCATCCATGCGAAACACGATGGCGGCAACGAAAGCGTCGCCGCCCGCAGCAGCCACCTTTTTCCCGTAGGCCACGGGGTCGATCTTGACTACCTTGGCAAGCCGGACCGCGGACGCCTTGGCTTTGTCGGCGCTCACCTTTGACTTGTCGATTCCGATCCGGAACACGGGCCGATCCACAACAATCGGATCGCCGTTCTCGCCAAGCAGCTCGCCACGCTCCGGATATAGGCGACGTTGGGTTAGCCGGTTCGTGCCGTCGAGCTGCGGCTGTACGATGCTCGGCTGCCAGCTGGTCTTCCACTGTTCGGACTCCCTGGCCAGCTTGGCGTTGGTCTCGTACGTCCACGGCTCCGGGACGCCGGGAAACGTCCAACTGAAAGACAACCTAGCGGTCGCCGAGGATCCATCTCGTGACACGGATGCGACGGTCACGTTGGGCTTCAACGGGCCCATACCGGCGACAAGCGGCTGAAACAGATCGTTGACCGCTGTGCCAGAGTTGCCGACAAACGGCACCGGCGATAGATCCTTACCGCTTAGACCGACCGCGAGCGCAGCCGCAGCGCGATCGGGTGTGTTGTCGTCTTTGTCCCGGTTGAGGCCTGGAAGCGAGATTCCGCATCCCGTCGCCGCCATGAGGACGATCAGAAAGAGACATCCGAATCGGACAGCTCGAGCCTGAAGCCGTCGACGGTCCTTACTCAGCGACATCGGGTCATCCTGCCATCTGTGCCAACCATGGGTAGTGTCGCGGCCATGGGCATCTACGCTAAGCGTCCGGCGAAGATGATCGGCCAGTTGTTCGGGGATGGTTTCGTTCTTCTCTGGACGGCCGGTTGGGCAATTGTCGGAATCTTTGTCCACCGGGTGATCGAAGTATTGGCGATTCCGGCGCGGGAGACCGCACGGACTGCGACGCGACTAGCCGAGAACTTTCGTGAGGCTGCGACCGAAGCAGCCAAGGTGCCAGTCGCTGGTGAACAGCTCCGACGTCCCCTGGACGCCGCCTCGGTGACGCTCGGCAACTTGATCACCTCTGCCAACGAACAGGTCGCCAGCATCGAACGGTTGGCGCTGCTCGTCGGTTGGCTGGTCTTTCTCATTCCGGTAACAATCGTGGTGGCCTTCTGGCTGCCTCGTCGGATTCGGTTCTATCGGCAGGCTCGAGCCTCCCAGGTTTTCTTGGATGAGCTCGCTGACCTCGACCTGTTTGCACTCCGGGCGATGGCCGCCCAGCCGCTGTATGTGCTGGCAGAGATCAGCGATGACCCTGTCAAAGCGTGGCGGTCCGGTGATCGGGAGGTCATCAACCAACTGGCCGAACTCGAGCTGAGACGTGATGGGCTCCGCCTCCCCGACACCTTGCGAGCCGTATCGAGCGAGGCAAGTATCGGGTGACAGGAATGAAATGATCATCAAGGAGGTTGGGCCATGTCTCTGAATCGCCATTTGATAGGGCTGCTGCTCGGCGCTGAGGAGGATTGGCCGCAAGCCTTCGAAGCGATATCGAGTCGTCTCGGCGTCTTCCGATATGCCGGTGTTGATCATGTTCTGGATACCGAGCGGGTTCGCATTTCGCCGTTCAACCTGCGGGACACGGCCAGACAGCAGGTGGTCATCGACCGGCTCGCCTACTGGTATTACCACCCGCGGGAGTGGCTCAAGAAGGTGGCGTTGATGGACGACGTCTACCTGATGAACTCACCGTTCACCTTTCAATCGATGGAGAAGCACTCGGCGTACTGCGCATTGATCCGGCTTGGCATGAATGTGCCGGACACGGTGCTAGTGCCTCATAAGAACCCGATCGATAACGTGCGCTGGGCGTACACATCCCGCAACTACAACGATTCCTTTGATTTGACCGCAATTGCCGATGAGATGGGCTACCCGCTGTTCATGAAGCCCTTCGACGGAGGAGGCTGGCGCGGAGTCTCTAAGGTCCGCAACCAGGCCGAACTGATGGCGGCGTACGACGACTCCGGCGAGATGCTGATGCACTTGCAGAAGTCTGTCGAACCGTACGACGTGTTCGCGCGGGCGCTGACCATTGGGCCCGAAAGCATGGTGATGCGCTTTCGGCCGGAGCTGCCGATGCACGAGCGGTACGCCGTTGATCATGAGTTTCTCTCTGCCGAGGTCGGCCGGGAGGCGACCACGATCACTCAGACCGTGAACGCCTTCTTCCGTTGGGAGTTCAACTCCTGCGAGATGTTGGTCCAGGGCGACACCGTGATACCCATCGACTATGCGAATGCCTGTCCTGATGTGGCCGTCACTTCGCTGCACTACTACTTCCCGTGGGCGATGAAGTCATTGGTCAAGTGGACGGCCTTCTGCGCTGCCAGCGGGCGTCGCGCCAAGATGCACGTCGACACCGATCCCTGGTTCGCGGTAGCCGATGATCCTGATCTCGACTACGACGCCAAGCTCGGCCGCTATCAGCAGCTGGCCGACCAGCACTTCGAGAAGGAGCGCTACTTGGAGTTCTGCGACACTGCGCTGCCAGAAATCGACGACTTGGTTCTCGAGTGGGTGTCATCGTCTGACTTCGATCGCGTGCTGACCGAGACGGTCGTCATGACTTATCCAGAGCATGAGCGCGAGCGGTTCATGGGCCACTTCCGGGGCCTGGTCGGCCTGTGGGTCGGTGATCAAAAGCAGGTGGCTGTCTAGGGCCGTGATGTGCCGTGGCCGCGATGCGCTCTGTTTGATGGCTCGCTCCGCTCGCCGCGCATCGCGCTGGGAAACCGCCTTCTTCGTCATCGCTCGCCGACGAAAAAGCGTGTCGGCTCGTTCCATGTACGTTGCTCGCTCCCCTCGCTGAGGCTGGCGCTCGTTGGCCGCTGCATTCCTCACTCGCTCGCAGACGAAAAGCGTGTCTGCTCGCTCACTCGTCCAGGACAGCGGCGCGCCAGCCTGGCTCAGCGCGGCGGCGCGCGATGCGCTACGACGAAGATGCGTCGGAAGGGCAATACGGTCCCGTACGGCCGGACCGGGTAGGCCTCGTTGAGCAGCTGCTGATAATCGGCAACGAACTGCTCCCGATGATCATCGGGCAGTGCCTGCAGCACCGGTCGTGCCCCGGTGCCTGAGATCCACCGAAAGACAGGATTGGGCCCACTCAGCACATGCAGGTAAGTCGTCTCCCAACCATCCACTGAGCAACCCAGCTCAGCAAGATCATCAAGATATGTCGCCGCATCTTCCGAAGCCGGCCAAGCAACATCAGTCAGCATCGGCGCGTAGCGCGGATCGGCGGTCAACTGGCGAAGCAGCCGATGACTGGGCTCGTCGAAGTTGCCGGGCACCTGAAACGCCAGCCAGCCCTCCGGCGTCAGTGCGGAGATCAGAAACGGCAATAGCTTGCGATGCCCTGGAACCCACTGCAACGTGGCATTGCTGACGATCACGTCCACCGGCTCTTCCGGCTCCCAGTCCCGAAGATCCTGCGCGTGAAAGCTGACGTGCGGGCCCGCAAACTGCGCAGCTTGCATGATCATTGCCGGCGAGGAGTCGAGACCGACAATATGCGCTTTAGGCCAGCGATCAGCCAAAGAGGCGGTGAGCTGACCGGGTCCGCATCCCAAGTCGACAACCATCCTTGGATCGGCGGGCCGAACTCGGTTCAGGAGATCGACAAACGGTCGGGAGCGCTCATCGGCGAACTCCAGGTAGGTCGTGGGATCCCAGACGGACATCAGTTCCGTCGATGGTAGGCGTCCCGCCAGGCTGGCACACGTGGCTTCCAGGCGAGAGTCATCCCCGCCTCGGCTGGCGTCCGGTTGGCCTTGCGGTTGTTACAGCGCGTGCAGGCTGCCACGGTGTTCTGCCAGCTGTTGGTGCCTCCGCGGGACTGTGGCAGCAGATGATCAACAGTGTCTGCGGTGCCCTTGCAGTAGGCGCAGCGATGATGATCACGGCGGAGCACGCCACGTTTGGACCAAGCGGGCGTGCGGGCGTACAAGAAAGTGGTCTTGACGTAGCGGATCAGGCGCAAGACCAACGGCCACGGATATGGGCCGATGCGATGTCCATCGCGGGCTTCCTCAACGATCGCAACCTCACGGACCAACATCCGAATCGCGTGCTTGATTGAAACCGTGTGCAGGGCCGTGTTGTCGGTGTTGAGAACGATCACCGCTGACATCACCGCACTCCTTGCCGCACTCTTTTCTTGGGGCCAAGAGTGCACGAAAGCCGAGAACGCTGTCATTGGGATTATGGCTGGTTAGGTCAAGCAACGCACTCTGGCGGGCTGCCCGTCAGAGTGCATCGACTGAGCGACTCGCAGTCATGCGTATCAGTAGCCTTGACTATGCTCGAATACATGTTCGATTATATGAGGGTGTCGCTACAAGCTACTCCCCAAAAGGCACTCAGCCGCCTCCATGAGCTGCAGCAACGAGTGCAGCGGATGCAGGGCCCTGCGATCTCACGCACTTTGGAGTCATTACCAGGCCTGTCGGGAGTCATTCAGCTCAGAACTGGTGGGGCATACGCGGTAGATAGTCCCAGCCTTGCGACGGCCTTGGTCGCGGGCCCATCGCAGGCTGGAGAGTGGATTGCCTTTGTGGGAGTTCCTGATCTGGGATTGGAGGCTGCGGCACAGTTTGGAATAGATCTGGATCGGACTGTGGTGGTGCCGCGTCCCGGTGAGCTCTGGCTGAGTGTGACGGCTGGTCTGCTCGATGTGGCCACCGTTGTAGTCGTGAAACCACCGATGCCAGTCACTGCGCAGCAAGCCGAACGGCTGAAGTCGCGGCTCCGGATGAAGGATGCGGCCTTGGTGTGCTGGGGCGAATGGCCACGGTCCGATGCCACCCTAACCATTACCGAATCCTCCTGGCTTGGACTGGGCCGCGGACATGGCCGACTGACGGCACGCCGCGTCGTGGTCTCGGTTCGCCAGGGCGGACCAGTGCGCCACCTACCGCTTTGGTTGCCTGATCCCGAGCAACAAGTGGCTGAGTGTGATCACGAGGTGGTGCCACTCGTCGTAGCTCAAGCGGGATGAGTCGACTGATGAGTGCTCACGTCCCTTCTCAGAAGCGTTTCTCCGCACAAGGCCACAAATGAACGCGATCACACGTCCTTCGGCCGATTTTTCTGAACTTGTGCGGAGAGACGGCGGAAGCGAGCAATCCAAAACTTCAAATAGACAGCTCGTTGTTTGGTGTCCTGACTGGCCAGTTGTCGCGGCAGCAACCGAACTCGGCGTGAGTACTCGGCAACCGCTCGCCGTCTTCGAACGCGGTGAAGTCTTCGCCTGCTCAGCTATGGCCAGGGTCGAAGGTGTACGGCGTGGCATGCGACGCCGTGACGCGGCGGCACGCTGTCCGGAGCTGACCGTTCTGGAGCGGAACGAAGCGAGTGAGATTCGGACTTTCGAAAGTGTGCTGTCCGCGATAGAGGAGATCTCGGCAGGCGTGGCACCGGTACGACCTGGACTATGCGCGCTCCGTGTACCTAGCCGCTTCTACGGCGGTGAACGTGAGGCAGCGGCCGTTGTGGCTGAACATCTGGTGGCTGCTGGAGTCTGGGACTTCCGGATTGGAATCGCCGACGGCATCTTCGCCGCCGAGCACGCGGCACGTCGGGCCGCGCCTCAAGATTGCTGGATCATCCCAACCAATGGCTCGGCGACGTTCCTCGCTGGCCTCTCGATCGGTGTGCTGGAAAATGCCGAGCTCGTCACTCTGCTACGGCGCTTCGGAATCCGCAGTCTCGGAGACTTTGCCGCATTGGCTACCCGTGATGTGCTCACTCGATTCGGCCAGGAAGGCGCCTTACTCCATCGGCTGGCGCGCGGACTGGAGAACCGCCCGGTCGTCTCTCGGCGACCGCCTCTCGATATGGAGCAGCGAGTGTCTTTCGCACCTGCGCTGGAGACGGTCGAACCGATCGTCTTCAGCACTCGGCAGACTGCTGAGAAGCTGGTCGCTGAGCTTGCTCATCACGGCCTGGTCTGCACTGAGATCCGTATCGAGGTGGTGACCGAGGGGGGCTGGACCGGATCGCGGGTCTGGGCGCACTCGCGTTGGTTCGCAGCCAGCGATCTGATCGATCGGATTTACTGGCAACTGCAAGGAGATCCAGCCCCGGAGCCGGTATCTGAGTTGCGGCTGCTCCCTGAGTCAGTGGAATCACTGGCTGATCATGGTGACGGTCTGTGGGGCAGCGCACTCAATGATCATGTCGAACGAGGAATCGCCCGGCTGCAAGGCATGCTTGGCCCCGAAGAGGTCCTGGCCCCCTCGCTTCAAGGCGGGCGCAGTCCGCGAGACCGACAATTACTCAGCCCTTGGGGTGAACGACGGGCCTCGCAGCGCAATCCCAAGCTGCCGTGGCCAGGTTCGATTCCGCCGCCGGCTCCGGCTCGGGTCTTCTCCACGCCGATGCCATCGATAGTGCTGAGCGAAGACCGCAGAGCGGTGAAAGTCACTGGCCGCGGATTGGTCACCGCTGCACCGGCCTTTGTCAGCATCGGTGAGGGGTCTGAGCCCATGCCGGTCGATGCCTGGGCAGGTCCCTGGCCGATTGACGAGCTGTGGTGGGACCCCGAGCAAGCACGCCAAGTTGCAAGGTTCCAGATCACCGGCGTCGACGGCAGCGCCTGGTTGTTGGTCGTGGAGGACGACCAGTGGTGGACAGAGGCTCGCTATGACTGAGTTGAATTGCTCGCTCCGCTCGCGGCAGATCGCGCTTGAAGCCGATGGTGTCGTCGTCGCTCGCAAACGAAAAGCGTGTCCGCTCGCTCCTCCTCCATCCATCGGCGCGCGATCTGAGTTGAATTGCTCGCTCCGCGAGCAGAAGGTCAAATAAATGGGCTGGAACAATCCGCCGATCTCCTGGCGCGAATTGGAGCGCCGGATGTCCGGGCGGCCAATGCCGGACAACTCCGTTGACAATCCCGAGGGTGACAGTGCCCCTGGATACTCGCACAAACGACCGCCGTACGAGCCCGTCGAGCAGCTGGTCAAGCGTCCTACCGGACCAGTGCTGCCGTACGCGGAGTTGCACTGTCATAGCAACTTCAGCTTCCTGGATGGAGTGAGCGATCCTGAGGAGCTGATCGAGGAGGGAGTTTGTCTCGGGCTAGACGCGCTGGCGATTACTGATCATGACGGCTTCTATGCGGCTTCTCGCTTCGCTGAGGCCGCACTCGCGTACGATCTGCGCACCATCTATGGCGCCGAACTGTCGCTAGGACTTGCCACACCACAAAACGGTGTAGCCGACCCTGAAGGTCAGCATCTCCTCGTGCTCGCTCGAGGCGTCGAGGGCTATCACCGGCTCGCCGGAGCCATCACCGAAGCGCAGCTGAGAGGCGATGAGAAGGGACGCCCCAGCTACGTCGAGGAGGAGCTGGCCGCACAGTCGGGCGGCAACTGGATGATCTTGACCGGCTGCCGCAAGGGCGCCGTGCAGCAGGCGTTGACCACTTCTGGCCGATCAGCCGCGGCAGCAGAGCTAGATCGGCTGACGGCACTGTTTGGCCATGATCATGTTGTGGTTGAGCTGATCGATCATGGGCTGCCAACCGACTCCGATCTCAACGACGCCTTGTGCGCCTTGGCTCATGATCACAAGTTGCCGGTAGTGGCTACCAACAATGTGCACTACGCCACTCCGGACGGTGGTCGTCTGGGAGCTGCCCTGGCTGCCGTACGGGCGCGCAGGAGCCTGGCCGATATGGACGGTTGGCTGTCCGTACCGGGCGCCTATCTGCGGTCAGGGGCGGAGATGGCGCAGATCTTCACTCGCTATCCCGGTGCCGTGGCGAGGACTGTCGAGATCGCCGATCAATGTGCCTTCAATCTGCGACTTGCCAAGCCGCGACTACCCAAACTAAACGTGCCGAAGGGGGAAACGCCGATCAGCTGGCTTCGTGAGTTGACCCGCCGAGGTGCAGACGAGCGCTATGCGCATATCCGCACCGAAGCCGAGGAGCGGCTGCGCAAAGAGCTGGCAGTGATTGAGGAAAAGGACTTTCCCGGCTACTTCCTGATCGTGCACGACATGGTGGAGTTTGCCCGTGGCAAAGGAATTCTTTGCCAGGGCAGGGGATCAGCTGCTAACTCGGTTGTCTGCTATGTGCTGGGGATTACCGCGGTTGACCCCATCGCGTTCAAGTTGCCCTTCGAACGCTTCCTGTCGGCCACTCGCGACGAGGAGCCCGACATCGACGTCGACTTCGACTCTGACCGGCGTGAGGAGGTGATCCAGGAGGTGTACCGGTGCTACGGCCGTCGCAACGCCGCCCAGGTGGCGAATGTGATCAGCTATCGGCCAAGGTCTGCGATTCGGGACATGGCGAAGGCTCTCGGTTACTCCACCGGTCAACAAGACGCCTGGTCAAAGCAGATCGATTCCTGGGGGACGCTTCCGGTCAGTGAGACCGGAGATGATCATGGGAGTGCTGCGACTGCCGTCGTAATGGACCACCAGATTCCGGATCAGGTCGTGGATCTGGCTGAACAGCTGCTGAAGGCTCCCCGGCACCTCGGCATTCACTCCGGCGGCATGGTGCTGACCGAGCGTCCGGTGGGGGAGGTCTGCCCAATCGAGCGCGGCCGAATGGACAAGCGGACCGTGCTGCAGTGGGACAAGGACAGCTGCGCCTGGATGGGGCTGGTGAAGTTCGACTTCCTAGGGCTCGGCATCCTGGCCGCCATCCAGTACACCTTCGACCTGGTTGCAACGAAGGTGGGGGAGCGCTGGACGCTCGACACCATGCCCAAAGAGGAAGCCGGCGTCTACGACATGTTGTGCCGTGCCGACTCGATAGGCGTCTTCCAGGTGGAGAGCCGCGCCCAAGTCGGTACCCTGCCTCGGCTGCTGCCTCGCCGCTTCTATGACCTTGTCATCGAGGTCGCGCTGATTCGCCCCGGACCAATCCAAGGCGGGGCAGTGCATCCCTACATTCGGCGGGCGACCGGCCGAGAAGAGGTCACCTACTTGCATCCGGCGCTGGAGCCTGTGCTGGAGCGGACCAAGGGGGTTCCGTTGTTCCAGGAGCAGCTGATGCAGATTGCGATGGCGGTCGGCGGTTGCACCGGAGACGACGCCGATCTATTGCGGCGAGCCATGGGCTCCAAGCGAGGCGTGGAGAAGATCGAACGGCTCAAGGACAAGCTCTACGCGGGGATGGCCTCCAACGGGATTACCGGTGCGCTGGCTGATGACATCTACAGCCGGATCCAGGCCTTTGCCAATTTCGGATTCGCTGAGAGTCACGCCATCAGCTTCGCGCTGCTGGTTTATGCCTCCTCCTGGCTCAAGCTGCACTATCCAGGAGCCTTTCTGGCTGGATTACTCAGAGCGCAACCGATGGGCTTCTACTCTCCGCAGTCGCTGGTAGCCGATGCACGGCGTCATGGTGTCACGGTGCTGCGTCCCGACATCATGCTGTCCGAGGTCGATGCAGATCTCGAATTGAGCAAATCTGCGAGTGACGGCCCGACAGGTCTTGAGGCCTGCCTGCAGCGGGTGCAACTCGAGGTAGGACCCTTTGAACGGTCGGCTCCTGACCGGACCCGCGAGCATCGACGGGACGGCAATTTCGCGGTCCGGCTTGGGCTCACCGAAGTGCAAGGCATCGGCCGCGAGCTAGCTACGCGGATTGTCCTCGAACGCCAAAAACAGCGGTTCGTCGACATCAACGACGTGGTACGCAGAGCTGGACTCACGGTGCCACAGGCGGAAGCCTTGGCAACGGCTGGAGCATTTGACTGCTTTGGACTATCTCGTCGCCAGGCGCTCTGGAATGCCGGTTATGCCGACAATGATCAAACTCTGCCGGGCTCGGCTATTGATGCCACGCCACCTGTCCTGCCCGGGATGAGCGAGGTGGAGCTGACTCTGGCTGATCTGTGGGCCACGAAGATCTCTCCTGATGATCACCCAGTGCAGCATCTACGTCCGGTGCTCGATGATCATGACATAGTGCCGATCGGTCAGCTCGGCGCGGCGTACGCCGAACGTCGGGTGCGAGTAGCCGGGATGGTGACCCACCGGCAGCGTCCCTCCACTGCAGGCGGGGTCACATTCCTCAACTTGGAGGACGAGACCGGGATGCTCAACGTGGTCTGTTCCTCCGAGCTGTGGAGGCGTTTTGGCAGGGTCGGCCGCAACGCCTCAGGCATGATCATTCGCGGCAGGATCGAGCACAGCGACGGAGTGACCAATCTGGTTGCAGAACGACTGCAGCCGTTGAGCTCGGTCTATCCAGAGGCCAGGGGAATCCTGCCATCGAGGCATCGCTCCCGGGACTTCCGTTAACCCTTACTGCGGGTATGAATTCTGCGGCGGATAGGGGTTATAGGGGGCGGTAGTTGCCCGCACGGGGTCGTACTTAGCTCCTGCTGGCGAGCTCGGCATCAGTGCGAAGATCATAATGATCAACCCTCCGAGGTACGGCACGAGGAAAAGCAGTGCCAACAGTCCGCTGTATCCACCGTCGTGTAGCCGCCGAACCGTCAGAGCGAGCGTAGGCACGATGATGCCGAGGGCGAAGACCGCGAACAAGATGATCAGCGGTACTGCGAGGACTCCGGGAGTACGACCTCCGTCTCGTGAGGTCGCTATGCCAACGATGTACGCCAGCAGACCAAGCACCGTGTAGGTGAGGAAGGTGAACAGCGTCCACCACCAGTACTCGCTGCGGCTGGCACGACCAGCGAAGGTCGCGTACTTCTTGAAGCCGCGCTTGATTGCATCGATGAAGCCGATGCCGTAATGCGGCAACTCCAGCGGTGGCGCTGCCGGTGCAGTCGCAGCTGAGGGCTGAGGCTGATAACTAGCCATGGCTGTTTCCTGTCTTTCATGTGAGATTGGCGACTCACGGGATAGCGGCAACCAACGGTAGCGAAACCAAGGAGCAATATCGCACGGCATGATGGACCGATGTCTGAGCGCCCTGATGGACTTCGCCTGGTATTCGAGGACAACTTCGATGCGCCTGAGCTCGATCGGGCCGTATGGCTGCCGCACTATCTGCCGGCGTGGAGCTCCCGGGCCGATGCCGCGGCGACGTACGCGATCCATGATTCCTGTCTGCACCTCACGATCCCGCCGGGCCAGGGACTTTGGTGCGCCGGCGAACATAAGCCGTCACTTCGGGTCTCGGGAATTCAGTCCGGCAATTTTTCGGGACCCGTTGGTAGCACTATCGGTCAGCAGCCTTACCGCAACGGCCTCACCGTGCGTGAGCAGCAAGAAACGTTTTGGGGGTGGACACCCAATCAGGGCTATCTCGAGATCCGGGCCCGTGGCGTTGTCTCGCAGCGGTCGATGGTCGCTTTCTGGCTGGCCGGTATCGAAGATCAACCGCAGCGTTCAGCGGAGATCTGCATTGGTGAGATGTTCGGCGATGCGGCGGTGCCGGGTGAGTCGACGGCAGTCGGTCTCGGGCTGCACGCGTTCCGAGATCCCTCGATAACAGAAGATTTCGAAGCGGTCCGCCTGGCCATCGACGTGGCCGAATTTCATAACTACGCCGTTGACTGGACGGCAGACAAGGTCGACTTCCTCGTCGACGGAGAGCAGGTCCGGAGTTGCATCGAGCCCCCGACATATCCCATGCAACTCGAGGTCGGCGTGTTTGACTTTCCGGAGAAGTCAGACGGCACCGACGCGGATGCTGTTCCAGCGCTCATCGTTGACTACGTGCGTGGATACCAACGCTGAGAGCCGCCTGTCATGGCGCCGGTGTCATGACGGAGTGTGCTCTGGCTAAGCGTGCGGTGAGGTTTTCACGATCACCGGAAGGATGCCCTTCACAGCTCACCGGGGCTGAGCCTGAATGCCCGGCGTCAGGAACTCAGCGCCATGGTGTAGCAGAGGGCCGTGCCTTCCAGAGCAACCGTGCCGTCGTCGCGCGTCACCGTGGTGCGCACCTTTGTGATGGGCTTATCGGTGCGGACGTCAGTGACTTCCACGCGACCGGTGATGATATTGCCTGGGCGAACGGGAGCGGTGAAATCCCAATTGACGTTGAGAAATACGCTCCCCGGTCCAGGGAGCTTCTCTGTGACGACCGCGTTCAAGATTGCGCTGGTTATGCCACCTTGGACCACGATCTACCCGAATCGAGACGCCTGCGCCGCCAGAAGGTCGTAGTGCAGTGGATTGCGATCACCGCTGATCTCGGTGAACTGTTCGATATCAGTTGCCGCGACGGTACGACGCATTTCCGCAACTTCGCCCGCCTTGGGAGCGCCATTCGGCCACGCTGAGCTCAACGTCTCGCGCCCTTCGCAACGAAGATCATGAGGTGCCGGCTTCCACGCTGTTTCGGACAGCGTGAGCGGGTTCTGGCGGGCAGACAAGGTCGGTAGCAAGGTCGGTAGCGCAAAGGCACCTCAGTTTTCGAGCCTGGCCGCGGCTGCGTGCATTTCGCGCGCACTCCAAGTGATGGAGCCGTCTTGTAGACCGGCTAGCACGGTGTCAAGCCAGCGGATCTCAGCATCGGTAACCGCGTGCAGGTATTCGGTTTCCAGCATTGTTGCCCGTGGCAAGGTGAAGCCGACGTTTGCGATCAATGCATCGCGCTCAGCTAGGCGCTCGGTCAGCAAGTCTCGGCGGGTGGTGAGGAGTTTCAGCGCCTCTGCTGGAGTGAGGAGCGGAATAAATGACAGTGCCGCCGGGAATTCCGGGAACTCATTGCGGGGACTGGACAGTGCATCCGCCATCCACTCCTGCCGGACCGTGCGGCCCCTATCAGTCAGCTCGTAGCTGGTTCGCTCGGGATAGGAGTGTTCCCGGGTGGTGCCCGTTGGCTTGATCAAGCCCGCCTCACACAGTCGGTTGATCATCTTGTAGAGCGTTGCCCGCTGGCCGACATTGATCACCTGATCCTTGCCCCATTGCCTGATGAGCTGCTGCATGCCGTAAGGGTGTAGTGGGCCGTCCTCGAGGAGACCAAGGATGGCAAGGGCGAGGGGAGAACGTCTGATCTCGACGGCCATGCGAGAAAGATACACTAGTTACAATATATCTAGTTGCAAAGCTACTAGTAATAGTGGCACTATTGAGTCATGACTGCTTCTAACACCCTTACTCAGGTAGCCGTTGCCTCCGGCAACACTCACCCGCGCTCGGCCCGGTGGCTGGCGCTAGGCGCCGTAGCTGGTCCCGTGCTCTTCACTTTGGCGTGGCTCATCCTTGGCGCTATTAGTCCCGGCTATACCGTCGCCGCGACGTGGATCTCGCCATATTCACCGATAACCCAGCCCATTAGCGGTCTCGGACTTGGTGAAACGGCTCGGTACATGAATACGACATTCGTCATGACCGGATTGCTTCTGCTCGCTGGAGTGATCGGCATTGCCAGAACCATGCTTCTCGGCGGCCGGCGAGTTACCCGCCTTGCCAGTACGACGCTGCTGGCGCTCGCTCCTGTGGGCTTTATCGTCATTGGCTTCTTCACCCTCGACCAACCAGGGATGCACTTCCTCGGCGCCCTGTTGATTCTGGCTAGTCCAGTTGTCAGCTTCCTGATCACTGGCTTGCACTTGCGCCGCCTGCCCGGCTGGCATCGGTTCGGCAATGAGTTGCTGGTGGCCTCACCGCTCACTCTCGTTCTGTTCGTCGTCTATAGCTTGTCGTTCAGCCAGTCCGCCGTCGCGGCAGGGCACGGTTATGCCGGGTTGACCCAGCGCGTTCTGTTCCTGGAATTGCTCGCTTGGTTCGTCGCCATGGGCTGGTTGGCCTATCGGCGAACGACCTCAACAACAGATGAGGCGCACCAGCACTGATGATTGATCAGTCCGGTCTCAAATGAAGATCATGAAAGCCGGCGGCTCTCTAGCTTCTTGAGACGCTGGCTTTCTGTCTATCCGCACAGATGCACGAAAGATTTTATTGTCTTGTTCTCAACAGAGGCTAAAAGTATCTGTACCGGGTAACACTAGGCTTATGGGAAACCTGGGGCCTGTGAATAACTCGGTGTCGAGAGAGTCAGATCGGTTTCTGGCCGTCGGCGCGGTAACCCAATCCGATCGACTTGCGATTGAGCTCGTTGAGCGGCCGGACACATCTGCCGCAATATTGATCAAGTGGCCACCACAGCCGACCATCACCGATCCGGCGAAGCTCACGGCAACCATTGCTGCAATCGTGCGGGTCTTGGGCGCTGCGCAAATCGAGCTGGCCGCGCGCCGGGCCGCTGGGTTCTAGGAAAGCTGCCTCGACGTCTGTTTAGTCGGTGATGGCGCGGCTACGCGAAGTCCACGTCTGCAACGCTCATGACGCGGATCTTTGGTATCTGCGGGCTGGTGCCTGATCAGCTGCGGCTCATTCCGTAGCGGAAATCCAGACGTGATCGGGATGCACCCGTTCGAGCGCGGTGTGCAGCCAGGCCCGCTGCGCGGGAGACATCCGAGGCAGCGCGGCCTCGAAGTCCGCCCAGTCCCTGTCCCGCACCGCCTTCGCCTTGAAAAGCAGGCAGATCTCAGGCCGCAGGTACGGGATCCCGTCCGCCGACACGTCGAAAACCTCCGGGTACGGCCGCCGGATCGACGTGTCCCGTCGGCAGATCCAGGTGTCGCCGTCCTGCGGCTCGCGGAACACGTCGAACCGCCACACCTGAGCGGCCCGCTCGTACGCCCAGGTCTGGTTTGACTCCCCGGCCAGAGTTTCGGTGCTCATCCGGCCCAGCTTGCGCTCGCCCTGCGGGATCCAGAAGTCGAACTCGAGAAAGCGCGGTGGCAACGTCTCGAAGAACGAGGACGCGACCGCGATCTCCAGGTCCTCGTGGTCGCGCGTGCGCGTACCCAAAAAGAGATCGATCGCCCACCCACCTGCCACGAACCACGGGAAGTCCGCACCTTGCATGCGCGCGGCGATGTCGCGGGGATGCCACGGATCCCACGCCTCGATGTCGGGCTGCATCCGATCACCGTAAACGTGATCCAACTCAGCCAGCGCTCGGCAGCCCCGTTCCCGGGGCTAGGCGGCCTAGCCCCGTTCCCGGGGCTAGGCGGGGAGATGACGCCGGAGAACCGGTGGAGCTCGCCGAGCGGCCGACCGCTAGCGAGCCGCGGCGTTACGACTCCTTCTGCAACGTTGCCGCGACAGCAACGGGCTTGGTGACGGTGTCGAAGACCGGTGACAGCGACTGAGCGGCATCGAGGATCTCCTGCAGGGTTTCTTCGTCTGCGTCGGAGGCGACCCGGAAGGACAATGTGACGTCGCGCAGTCCGGGGCGGATCGGCTGAATACCGAAGAACCCGTTGAGGTCGGTGGTGCACTCCAGGTCGACCGTCAGGCTGTCGATTCGCACGCCGCGGGCCGTGGCCTGTGCTGCGAAGGTCCCGGTCATGCACGAACCCAGTGCCGCCAGCACCGTCTCGATCGCAACCGGTCCCGTGTTCTTGCCGAGCAGCTCCGGTGGATAATCACCACGCAGGGTGAAGTGCCGGTCCATGACCTCACCCAGCTGCTCGATCTCGCGAGTGCGTACGTCCAGGCCTGGCCCGCCATCCCAGATCGACCGGCCGCGCCAGGTCAGCAGGCCCGCCTCGGGTTGTTCCTTAACCATGGTGACCGCCTGGGTCATTGCATCTACATCCCAGCCGTTGAGTGTCGTTGTCATGAGTGCCTCCCATGTTTGTGTTCTTTCGATGACGACTTCAGGCTAGGTCTGGTGGCGACGATGGGTAAGTGCCAGACTCGACAACAAGGTTCCGTTTGCGACATCGACCGAGAATGAACAGTCCAC
>DATLQC010000096.1:0-20514 GCA_035535395.1 Propionibacteriaceae bacterium
GCTCAAGGAATTCGTAGGGTGGTGTGACGAGATTGGGATCCCGGTCGTCACGCTCTGGGTACTGTCGACCGACAATCTTTCCCGCAGCCATCGTGAGGAGATCGAACCACTGCTCGGGGTGATCGAGCACATGGTGAGCGATCTTGCCGCGACCCGACGTTGGCGGGTGCATCCGGTGGGAGCGCTGGATCTGTTACCCGATCAATCGGCAAAGCGGCTCAAGATGGCTGATCGAGATACCGCGGACATCAACGGGATGCTGGTCAATATCGCCGTCTCCTACGGCGGGCGGCATGAGTTGCGCGACGCCGTCCGGTCCCTGCTTGCCGAGCACGCCAAGAACGGCACCTCCATCGACGACCTTGCCCACACCCTCGACATCGAGCACATCGCGGAACACCTCTACACCAAGGGCCAGCCCGACCCCGATTTGATCATCAGGACGTCTGGAGAGCAGCGGCTGTCCGGCTTTTTGATGTGGCAGTCGGCGCACAGCGAGTTTTACTTCTGCGAGGCGCTGTGGCCGGACTTCCGGAAGGTCGACTTCATCCGGGCACTGCGCTCGTACGGGCAGCGGGAGCGCCGCTTCGGTCACTGACGCGGAGTTTCGCCAGTATCACCGAGGGTAGAGTCCGGCCAGTGGGCGTGGACGAGCCCCACGCCCGGTCGAGGGAGGCAATAGATGTCCACCGTCAACCGCGTCCCCGCCTCAGCGCCGTCATCGGTGCGCAAGGTGATTGTGGCAAGCCTGATCGGCACGTCACTGGAGTGGTACGACTTCTTCATTTACGGGACCGCCGCAGCTTTAGTCTTCAACAAGATCTTCTTTCCAAGTTTCGAGCCGCTGGTCGGCACGTTGCTGGCCTTCACCACCTACGCCGTCGGCTTCGTCGCCCGGCCGCTCGGCGGGTTGATCTTCGGCCACTACGGCGACCGCATCGGCCGCAAGAACGTCTTGGTAGTGACCCTGCTGTTGATGGGCGTTGCCACATTCGCCATTGGCCTGATGCCGACGTACGCGAGCATCGGTGTCTGGGCGCCGATCCTGCTGGTCGTGCTCCGCTTTCTGCAGGGTCTCGGCCTCGGTGGCGAGTGGGGTGGTGCGGTGTTGATGACCATGGAGTCTGGCGACCCCAACCGGCGTGGTTTCAACGCCAGCTGGCCACAGGTCGGTGTTCCGCTCGGCCTGCTGCTGGCGAACGGTGTCCTGTCGCTCATGGGCGTACTGACCACCGAACCGGCGTTCTTGAGCTGGGGCTGGCGGGTGCCGTTCCTCCTCAGCGGCGTGCTGGTGATCGTCGGCCTATGGATCCGGCTGACAATCGCGGAGAGCCCACTGTTCCGCGAAGTAGAGGAGTCACACGCACAGGCCGGTGCGCCGATCCTGGAGGTGCTGCGACGCTACCCCAAGCAGGTGCTGCTTGCGGTCGGCGCTCGCGTCGGCGTCGATGTCGCCTTCTACACCTTCGTGCTGTTCATCACCACCTACGTCGCCACCTATCTCAAACTGCCCCGGAACTACGCTCTGAACGCGGTGCTCATCGCCGCCGCCGTCCAGGTCGTATTGATCCCGTTCTTCGGCAACCTGTCCGACCGGTTCGCGCGCCGGCCCGTTTATCTGGCTGGGGCGATCGGCGCCGCGGTGTGGGTCTTCGTCTTCTTCATCCTGCTCGACACCGGCCAGTTCTGGCTGATCGTGCTGGCCACGGTGGTCGCGCTAGTCCTCCACGCGGCGATGTACGGCCCGCAGGCGGCTTTCATCTCCGAGATGTTTCCAACCAAGGTTCGATACACCGGCGCGTCGATGGGCTACCAGCTGGCCGGCATTATCGGAGGGGCGCTCGCGCCGATCATCTCCGTGGCCTTGCTGGACCGCTTCGACACCTGGGTCGCCGTGTCCTTGTACGCGGTTGCGATGCTGCTGGTCACCATCATCTGTGTGCTGATTGCACCGGAGACGTCGAAAATCGACCTGCACGCTGACCCCGTGGACCAGCGAATGGACTCCCGGTGAGCTTGCCGCCGGCAGCACCCGTCGTCGATCTCAACAGCGACCTCGGCGAGGGCTTCGGCATTTGGACTCTGGGCGATGACGACGCGCTTTTGGACGTGATCACTAGCGCCAACATCGCCTGCGGCTTCCATGCTGGAGACCCGAACATCATGCGCCGAGTTTGCGACACCGCTGTCAGCCGGGGCGTTTCCATTGGCGCTCAGGTCAGTTATCACGATTTGGCCGGTTTTGGCCGGCGCAGCATCGATGTCGATCAGGCGAGCTTGATCAACGACGTGATCTATCAAATTGCCGCGCTGGATGGGTTTGCCCGCGTCGCCGGCTCACGGGTGCGTTATGTCAAGCCGCATGGTGCCCTTTACAACCGGACCGTGCACGACGAAGATCAGGCGGCAGCCGTGGTAGCCGCGGTAGCTGCGTACGACCCGAGGCTTCCGGTGCTCGGCCTGCCGGGGTCTGCACTGCTTCGCCATGCTGAGCAATCGGGGTTACGGACTGTCACCGAGGCCTTCGCTGACCGCGGATACACCGCCCAAGCCACTCTGGTTCCGCGATCGCAACCTGGCGCGCTGCTAGACGACCCAGCCATCGTGGCCCAGCGCATGGTCGACATGTTGATCACCGGCCGGATGCGATCAGTCGATGGGGTCGAGATTGTCGTGTCAGCGCGGTCGATCTGCGTCCACGGAGACTCTCCGGGTGCTGTGGCCATGGCAGTGGCGGTGCGGAAGGCGTTGGCTGAGGCGGGCGTCGAAATCCAAGCCTTCGCGCCATGACTGAGCACCGCACCCTGTTGAGCTGCGGTGAGCATGCGGTGCTGGTCGAAGTTGGCGGATTGGACGAGGTGCTGGCCTTCACCGATGCGGTCCACAAGGCGGTGGCAGGGGCAGTCGCGGGATTGGCGCACGTCGTTGACGTCGTTCCGGCCGCCACCACCGTGCTCGTGATAGCAGATGAGGAGGTTCCCATCGCTCCGGTACGGCAAGCTCTAGCCACCTTGTCGGTCGCCACTTCCGGACAAGCACCCGCCATCGAGCACGTCATCGACATTCCGGTGCATTACGACGGCCCTGACCTCGCCGAGGTCGCCAGCCTCACTGGTCTCTCTGTGCCCGAGATCATCGCCGCTCATACCGGGAGTCAGTGGCGTGTAGCCTTCTGCGGCTTCGCACCAGGCTTCGCCTACCTGAGTTGGGGCGACCCGCGACTCGCGGTGGCCCGGCGTCGCGAGCCTCGTACCTCAGTTCCAGCGGGCAGTGTGGGCTTGGCCGGTGAGTTCACTGCGGTATACCCGCGGTCCTCACCTGGCGGCTGGCAGCTGATCGGCCACACCGAGACCATTGTCTTCGAGGTCGCTAGGCAACCACCCGCCTTGCTGCAACCAGGCATGGCGGTGCGCTTCGTCGAATTATCTGGAGCGAACGATGGCTCGTGACCGAGCGCTCGAGGTGCTGGAAACGGGGCCGCTCGCCCTCGTTCAAGATCTCGGGCGGGTGGGGTACGCCGCTATTGGCGTCGGGCCGTCGGGGGCCGCCGACAGAGGAGCATTCCGGCTCGGTGCCCGGCTGCTCGGCCAGCCGTACACCGCCGCGGCGCTCGAGGTCACGTTCGGCGGGCTGGCGCTCCGTGCCCACGGCGAAGTTCAGCTGGCTCTGACGGGGGCTCCAACACCGGCAGCCGTAGATCGGCACGACGTTGGCTATTTCGGCCCGTTCACCGTGGGCGACGGCCAGGTCCTGACGCTAGGTGTCCCTCAGGCTGGGCTTCGCAGCTATGTGTCCGTTCGAGGCGGGGTAGACGTACCGATTGTTCTCCGATCCCGCTCGACCGACACGCTTTCGGGCTTAGGGCCGGCGCCGCTGAGTACCGGCGACATTCTTCCGGTCGGTCCAGTGCCGCTCGCCTACCCCAACGTTGACCTCGCTCCAATGCCACCGCTGTCCCGCGAAAACTGCGTTTTGCGTGCACTAGCTGGCCCGCGTGAGGATTGGCTCGCCGATATTGGCGTTCTAGCTGCGACCATGTGGACCGTTTCGAGCCACAGCGATCGCGTCGGGATCCGCTTAACCGGCGAGCCGCTGCAGCGTCATGCGGCACACGCAGCGGAGGAGTTGCCCAGCGAAGGTGTGGTGCGCGGCGCAATCCAGGTTCCACCGGCAGGGGAGCCGGTCATTTTTCTCCCCGATCATCCGGTGACGGGTGGATATCCAGTCGTTGCGGTCCTCCTCGACCAGGATGTGGATCGGGCCGCACAGACAGTCCCGGGCCAGCAGATTCGCATCGTTCTCGTCCGGGAGCCAATCTGACGATCGCTGGTGAGCTAGCTCTTATGTGATCGCCAAAGATGCCACCACGTGAAATTCGCGGCGTGGCACTCGCCTTTGACCCCCCTGCCGACGTACCGTCAAGGTGCGGGACGCAGTAGGCGACCCCGCCTGGGAGGCGATGCATGCACCGTCACTCGACGGGTAGCGAACCAGCCAAGCTCGCTGCCAGTCAACTCTCCCGGCCAACCACGTAACGGTGGGGCCGGGCGCGGATCGCGTACGGCCCCCAAGAAGGGCAGTCCTGTGTCTTCTTCATCAAGCCGTCGCACCTACGTCATCGACACCTCCGTCCTGCTGAGCGATCCTCACGCCATGCGGCGCTTCGACGAGCACGATGTGGTGCTGCCCGTTGTGGTGATCACAGAGCTTGAGGGCAAGCGCCATCACAATGAGCTGGGCTATTTCGCTCGTACGGCGCTCCGTCACCTTGATCAGCTGCGGATCATTCACGGTCGCCTTGATGCGCCTGTTCCGGTCAACAATCTGGGCGGAACCATTCGCGTCGAGCTGAACCACAACGATCCTGCAGCGCTGCCCGACGGCTTCCGGCTGGGGGACAACGACTCGCGCATTCTGGCGGTCGCGCTGAACCTCGCCGCCGAGGGATGCGCTGTCACGCTGGTCTCGAAAGATCTGCCGATGCGAGTCAAGGCCTCGGCCGTGGGTCTCAACGCCGAGGAGTACCGCGCAGAGCTGGCGGTGGAGACCGAGTGGACCGGAATGAGTGAGATCGACGTCGGTGGCGACGATGTCGACCGGCTCTATGAGCAGGGGTCGCTTGAGTTGGATGAGGCTCGAGATCTTCCCTGTCACACCGGCGTCGTGCTGCTGAGTGGGAGCGCATCTGCCCTTGGTCGGGTGATGCCGAGCAAAGAGGTCAAGCTGATCAAGGCTGACCGCGATGTCTTCGGGATCCACGGCCGCTCGGCAGAGCAGCGGGTCGCCCTCGAGCTGCTACAGGATCAATCGATCGGCATCATCTCCCTCGGTGGCCGGGCAGGAACCGGAAAGTCGGCCGTGGCCTTGTGCGCCGGACTGGAAGCCGTTTTGGAACGGCACCAGCATTCCAAAGTCGTTGTGTTTCGTCCGCTGTACGCGGTTGGGGGTCAGGAACTCGGATACCTGCCGGGTACCGAAGGGGAGAAGATGGCGCCTTGGGCGCAAGCTGTCTTCGATACTCTCGGCGCGCTCACTACGAAGGCGGTGATCGAGGAAGTCTTGGCACGTGGTCTGCTCGAGGTGCTGCCGCTCACTCATATTCGTGGTCGCTCGCTGCACGACGCCTTCGTCATCGTCGATGAGGCGCAGTCCTTGGAACGCAACGTACTGCTGACGGTGCTGAGCCGGATTGGCCAGGACTCGCGCGTGGTGCTGACTCATGATGTTGCCCAACGAGACAACCTTCGGGTCGGACGGCACGACGGGGTAGTTGCGGTCGTTGAGAAGCTCAAGGGCCATCCGCTCTTTGCTCACGTCACGCTGACGCGCTCCGAACGGTCGCCGATAGCCGCTCTTGTGACCGAGATGTTAGAAGATGTTGCGATCTAAGCCGGTTTCGATGAATTAGACATCGGAAAGATCTCAAGATGATGACATTTGGATAACGACATGTGGCATCGTATTCCCCGTGCGTCGACTCGCTCAGCATGCCATAGTCGGGGTTGGCTTCTCAGCGTTTGTCGCAACAGCAGCGGTCGCTGGACTGAGCAGCCCCGGCGAACAGACTGCAGCCATTGCAGTGCCTGCCCCTATTGTTTCCATCTCAACACCCTCAGTTGTTGCCGTCGCTGAAGGCGCCTCCGGTGATGAACGCGCCGCTGAACGTGCGGCGGCCAAGACACGAGACAATCGCGACGCGTCCCGGGCGGCACTGATCGCTGCTAAGCACGCGGCCAAGCGTGCCAAATCTCTAGGTTTGGAGACCAAGGCGATTGCTGCCCAGCAGGCCAAGATCAAGGCCGAGTTGGCGGCCGCTGCCAAGAGGGCGGCCGAAGAGAAAGCTGCCCAGGAACGGGCGCTGCGAAACCGTGGCTACGAGCCCGGCGTGACCGATCCTAAGGAGATCGCTCGGCAGATCCTGAAGAACAAGTTTGGGTACGGCTCAAACCAGTTCGACTGCTTCAATAACATCATCATGCGGGAGAGCATGTGGCGGGTGAACGCCACCAACCCGAGCTCCGGGGCGTACGGGATCCCTCAGGCGTTGCCCGGCTCGAAGATGGCGAGCGAAGGTAGTGACTGGCGGACCAACCCCGCCACCCAGATCATCTGGGGCATCAAGTACATGAAGGACCGTTACGGCAGCCCATGTTCCGCCTGGGGCTTCAAGAGTGCGAACGGCTGGTACTGATTGAGCGCCTCTCCGCACTAGGCCGCGAACGGAGCTCCATCAGAGCTCATCAGACTGCGTTTCTCCGCACTAGGCCACGAATGCAGCGGGATTCGGCGCTTTGGTGCTGCGTCTCTCCGCACAAGGCCACGAACGTGCCCTGCGCTCCGCGGGAGGACTCAGCGCACGGGCCGACTGCTGAGTTCAGACGGGCCGACGAGTCATGGCGAGAACGTCCAGCGCGGCGTCCAGCTGATCCTCGGTCAGCGCGCCGTTGTTGACAAAGCCGTTCTCGATGACCACCTCACGGATGGTCTTCTGCTCCTTCAGCGCTTGCTTTGCGACCGCGGCGGCATTTTCGTAACCGATGTAGCGGTTCAGCGGTGTGACGATCGACGGCGAGGATTCGGCGAGCTTCCTACAGTGCTCGATGTTCGCCTGGATGCCCATCACGCATCGATCGGCGAGCAGCCGGGTTACGTTGGCCAACAGCTGGATCGACTCCAGCAAGTTGCGGGCCATCACTGGAAGCATGACGTTGAGCTCGAAGTTGCCGCTCGCACCGGCGAACGCAACTGCGGCGTCGTTGCCGATCACCTGGACGCAAACCATCATGGTCGCCTCGCAGATCACCGGATTGACCTTGCCCGGCATGATCGAAGATCCCGGCTGCAGGTCCGGAAGTGAGATCTCGCCGAGCCCGGCCCGAGGGCCTGAGCCCATCCAGCGCAGATCATTGGAGATCTTGTAGAGGCTCACCGCGATTGTCCGCAATACCCCGGAGGCTTCGACCAACCCGTCCCGCGCGCCCTGTGCCTCGAAATGATCACGTGCCTCGGTCAGCGGCAGATCAGTCTTGTCCGCGATCAGGGAGATCACGGACTCGGCGAAGCCCGCAGGCGTATTGATTCCGGTGCCAACTGCGGTCCCGCCAAGCGGCAGCTCAGCCACTCGCGGTAAGGCCGCATCCACGCGCTCGATGCCATAACGAATCTGGGCGGCGTAGCCGCCGAACTCCTGGCCGAGGGTAACCGGAGTGGCATCCATCAAGTGAGTACGGCCCGACTTGACGACCTCAGCGAACTCGGTGGCCTTGAGGCCGAGCGCGTGAGCCAGATGACGAAGCGCCGGCAGCAGCGTATAGACCAGGTGGTAGGTCGCCGCAATGTGAATGGCGCTTGGGAAGACGTCATTGCTGGACTGTGAGGCATTGACATGGTCGTTCGGATGCACGGATTCGCCCAGCTCAGCCGTGGCTAGGGAAGCGATCACCTCGTTCGCATTCATATTGCTCGAGGTGCCGGATCCGGTCTGGAAGACGTCGAGGGGAAATTCGCTGTCGTACCGGTTCGCCGCTACTTCGCTCGCGGCCTTGGCGATTGCATCGGCGTGCTCCTGGCTCAATACGCCGAGAGCTGCGTTGGTCTGAGCGGCTGCCTCCTTGATCAATCCGAGGGCTCCGATCAACTCTGAGTTGATCGGAACGCCGGAGATCGGAAAGTTTTCGACGGCGCGCTGTGTCTGGGCCTTCCACAAGGCTTTGGCGGGAACCTTCACCTCACCCATGGTGTCGCGCTCGATGCGATGCTGTGCGCTTTCGGTTGGGGCGCTTTCGGTTGGGGCACTATCGGTTGGGGCCGTACCAGTTGGCTGTGTCATGGGCACATTCTTACCTAGCCTTGGTGAGGGAGTGGTTTGCCCTGGAGATCGTATAGATCGTGTACGGAAAGGTGCGCTCGCCTCGCGGAGTTTCGATGACGTGCTCGTGTACCGAGGGCGTAATTCCTTGCAGCACAGCGAGCAGAGCTGGCGCAGGATGCTGGCACCAGATGGCCAGAGTGCCACCAGCAGTGAGCTGACCGTACGCGGCGCGAAGACAGGTCGCCGTGTAGAGCGTGTGATTCCCGCCGTGGATCAAGAAGTCCGGCCCATTGTCCACGTCAATCACGATTGCGTCCCAAGGTCCAACCGGTGCCTCGGGCGTACCCTCCAGGACGAGCCTGACATCTCCGGCATGCATGCGGACGCGTGGATCCACAGCGGCCACTGCCAGTGTCGAAGTCGTGCCTTGAAATGCCCAGTCGATCAGACACTGTTCGATTTCCACCACGTCGATCACCTCAACTGCCTTGGCCGCAACCGCAGTGAGTGTGTAACCCAAACCCAGGCCACCGATGAGCACCCGCTCGGCGTTACCGTGCGGCACTGCAAGTTCAGCCAGTAAGCGCTCGGTTGAGGTTTCGCTGCTATCCATGGCGAAGGTGCCGTTGATGATCAGCTCTTCGATACTGCGACCGTCGGTAACCCGACGCCGCAGCACGACTTCGCCTTGCGGGCCATTGCAGTGCGCGATTGTCTCAATAATCTCCATCAGGGACAGTGTCGTTGATTTTGATTGCTCCGCTCGCAGCGAGCGGAGCAATCAAACACGGCTTGGCGTCGTCTGTGAAGATTGAGACGTGGCGCGTACAACAAGGCAGTCGACAGTTGGCGACATGATCCGCTCGCTCGCCTTGCTCGTGATTCCGCTCGCGGTAATCGCGATCATCTTCACCAATGTGCCCGACGATCACCCTGTCAAAGAGGTCGACTGGAAACCGGTGCTCGCCACGGCGCGAAAGGAGGCTCCGTTCCAGGTTCTCGCACCGACTAACCTTCCGGCTGGCTGGCGCGCCACTCGCGTCGCCTGGGTACCACAGGGAAAGCCATACCTGAATGGTGAAGCGTCCCCGCGCAATCTCTGGCAGCTAGGCTTTCTGACCCCAGACGAGGTGTTCATCGATCTCAATCAGGGTGACCTGCAGCCTCAGGAGATGGTTGATCAGCAGTCTCGGGCCGGAACACCCGATGGAAGCAGCGTCGTCGGGGGCCAGACCTGGCAACGACTGGTCAGCCCCGACGGACGAACAAGGTCGCTCGTGTTGCGCGGTCCAGCTGTCACTACCGTCATATCCGCTGACCTGCCCTACGAGGCCTTGGAGGCCTACGCCTCGACTCTTTCGAGCAGCGGCTGAGTATCGGGCGGCTCAGCTCTCCTGTGCCTGGTCCGTCTTTCGAGCAGCCTCGATCTTTGCCTTAGCGCCGTCCAGCCAGGCCTGGCAGATCGCCGCTAGCTGCTCGCCGCGCTCCCACAGCGCTAGTGACTCCTCCAGTGGAACTCCACCCGACTCAAGCCGCTGGACGATGACGATCAGTTCCTCGCGCGCCTGCTCATAGCTAAGTGTGTCGGGTTTGGATCCCCCCTGATCCGTCATGACGCTCCTCGCTGTCTCTGCTCCAGCACCTCCACCACAAGCTGCCCCTCGGCTAGCTGCGCAACTAAGTCCTCTCCGACCTGAACCTCATCGACCGACCGGACCGCGGCGCCATCTCGATCGAGCAGGATGGAGTATCCGCGGTCGAGCGTGGCCTGAGGAGACATTGCGCGCACCCGGGCCAGGTGATGCCCGACTAGAGCAGATTCGCGTTCGATCGTCGTGGCGATGGCGCGATTGGTACGGTGCCTGAGGTCGGCCAGCTGCTCATAACGCCGACCGAATGTGGCCGTGGGATCCATCAACACCGGCCGAGAGCGCAGTGTGTTGAGGAACTCCTGCTGCCGGCCGACCTGCCCAGACACGGCCTGCAATATGCGCTGCCGAGCCTGATGGACCCGCGCCGTTTCATCGGCCACATCGGGAACTACCCGCTTCGCAGCATCGGTCGGTGTCGAGGCACGCAAGTCGGCTACCAGATCAAGGATTGGGCTGTCAGATTCGTGCCCAATCGCGCTCACCACTGGTGTGCGACAAGCGGCAACGGCTCGAATCAGGCCTTCGTCTGAGAACGGCAGCAGGTCCTCAACCGAGCCGCCGCCGCGCGCAACGATGATTACGTCCACATCAGGATGCCGGTCGAGTTGTTGTACTGCGCCAATGAGCTGTTCACACGCCTGTGATCCCTGAACGAGCGCATAACGGACGATGATCCGTACCGCCGGCCACCGTCGCCGCGCGTTCTCCACGACGTCGCGCTCGGCCGCACTACCTTCTCCTGTGACGAGGCCGACGGCCCTCGGGAGGAAAGGCAACGACTTCTTCAGCGACAGGTCGAACAGTCCCTCCGCCTGCAGCAAACGCTTGGTTTGCTCCAGCCTGGCCAACAAGCGACCCTCACCAATGGGCGTGATGGCATCGCAGGCAAAGACGAAGCGGCCCGAACTCTCAAAAAACGTGGGTTTGATTCGCGCCACGACGGTCGCACCCTCGGTCAACGGTCCAGCCGCATCCAGGGTCATCGGCGAGGTGGTCACCGAGACCGAAACCTCAGCGAGCTTGTCACGCAAAGTCAGGAAGATCGTACGCGTCCCCGATCGTCGGTTGATCTCGATCAGTTGCGCTTCAACCCACACCGCACCTAGCCGTTCTACCCAGCCGCGGACCGCACGTGCGATCACCCGTAACGGTTGCGGGTGCTCAGGTGAGGATTCCAAAGTCACCCCGCGAGCGTAGTACCGCTTACTGCCAGTTCTGTTCGATCCGGGCAGCCGTCGGCAGCACCTACACTGACCCGGTGACTGAGAGTGGCCCGGCAACTGCACACAGCCCGTTACAGCAGGGGCGGGAGAGGCAAGTTGTGCTGGCGGCGCCGCGGGGGTATTGCGCCGGTGTCGATCGCGCCGTGATTACCGTTGAGAAGGCGCTGCAGACTTACGGGCCGCCGGTTTACGTCCGCAAACAGATCGTGCACAACCGGCATGTGGTGGAAAGCCTGGAGGAGCGGGGCGCCATATTCGTCGCGGAGCTCGACGAGGTTCCTCAGGGCTCGACGGTGGTGTTCTCGGCACACGGCGTATCACCGGCGGTGCAGCAGGACGCGAAGGATCGAGGCCTTAGGGCGATTGACGCGACCTGCCCGTTGGTCACCAAAGTGCACCACGAGGCCCGCCGGTTCGCGCGCGATGACTTGGAAATCTTGTTGATCGGACATGCGGGGCACGAGGAGGTGGAAGGGACCACCGGTGAGGCGCCCGCGCACATCACCCTCGTGCAGTCACCTGATGATGTTGATCAACTGGAGGTTCGCGATCCATCACGACTCGCCTGGCTGAGCCAGACGACGCTGAGTGTCGACGAAACGTTGGAAACCGTCAACCGGCTTCGAGAGAAGTACCCGCACTTGAAGGACCCGCCGAGCGATGACATCTGTTACGCGACGCAGAACCGTCAGCTTGCGATCAAGCAAATCGCCGCCCACAGCGACCTGGTCATCGTTGTTGGTTCGGCGAACTCATCGAACTCAGTTCGTCTGGTCGAGGTGGCAATGGAGGCTGGAGCCAAGGCTGCCCATCGGATCGACAACGCAACCGAGATCGATCCTGCTTGGCTTGATGGCGTTGACTCGATCGGTGTGACTAGCGGGGCATCGGTTCCGGATGATCTGGTGCAGGGTGTTTTGGATTTCCTGGTTGATCATGGCTTTCCGGCCGCGCGCGAGGAGCGGCTTACCGAGGAGTCACTAGTCTTCGCGCTACCGCCCGAACTGCGAAAGGAACTCCGCAAGGGCGCGATCAATGACTGATCCCGAACGAAAGTTGATCACTCCACTTCGCATCATTTGCTGAGACTTGGCATCGTCTCCAGCAGATGCCAAGATCAACTAAGTGATGCGAAGTGGTGGACTGCTAGGAGGACCGCACATCCCGGTCCGGCTGATCAGTCGAGGTTTCCTCGATCAGCTCCGATAAATCCGGGTCGGGCCGGTACAGTTCGGCGGCTTCGGGCACGGCCGCGGAGCGCCGTCGACTGCGGCGACCAAGCATCGGCTCAACCTGGACGGCGTCCTCGATCAGCTCAGCAGCCTGGATCTGGCGTACGGGCTCGTCGATCTGGGTCGGTCCGGGGAGTTCCCTCTCACTGACCTTCAGGTCACGGAACTTGCGTGCACGGACGAGCACTGTCCCCTCCACGGTGGCAATTGTCTCGTTGTAGGCATTGACCGAGCTACGCAACGCCCGGCCCAGTTTGTCAAAGCGGTTGCCCAGCAGGCCTAACTTCTCATGCAACTCGCGGCCGAGCCGGAACACTTCTGCCGCGCTCTCGGCAAGCGCCGCCTGCCGCCAGCCGTACGCCACCGCCCGCAGCATGCCGATCAGCGTGGTCGGCGTGGCGAGCACGACATCACGCGCGGCCGCGTAGTCGTAGAGGTCGGGGATTTGATCAAGAGCGGTCGCGAAGAACATCTCGTTCGGCAAGAAGAGCACAACGAACTCAGGCGTCTCGGCCGCCTTCCAATATTGCTTAGAGGAGAGCTGATCGATGTGCGTCCGGACGTTCCGTGCGTAACGCGCAAGAGCTTCGGCCTTGAACTGCGGGTCGTCGGTTTCAGCGGCTTCCAGGAACGAGTTGAGCGGGACCTTCGCATCGACGAACACGTGTTTGCCCTCGGACAGATTGACCCGCATGTCCGGCCGCAGCACCCGGTCGTCGTCCTTGGTGGTGTACTGAAGATCAAAATCGCAGCGTTCGATCATGCCTGCGAGCTCGGCGACCCGCTTGAGCTGAGTTTCGCCCCAAGAGCCCCGGATCTGCGGCTTACGCAAGGCATTCACCAAGGCAGCAGTCTCGCGTCGCAACGTCTCCCCGGTCTGTTGCACGTGGCTGACTTGAGAACGCAGCTCTGCCGACATGGCGGCCCGCTCTTTCTCCACCTCGGTAAGGCGCGAGTTGAACCTTTCCAGGCTCTCCCGGACTGGAGTCATGACCTGCTCTGTCGCCTTGAGCCGTATTTCCGCTTGGGCGTCCGCAGCATGGCCCTGCCGGTCAAGCGTCTCAGCCGAGAGCACCCGGAATTGGTTGATCATCGATTCCCGATCAGCCGAAATCTCTCTTACCCGATCAAGAGCAGCATCGCGTTGTGCGATTGCCCGGGCGACCTCTGCGGATACCTGGGCGGCCTCGGCTTGAGCCGCAGCTGACTCGCTACGCGCATCAGCGATGTCGCTGCGTGCCTGCGCCGCTTCGGCCCGGGCGTGTGCGGCTTCCGCGCGTGCCGTGGCCGCTTCCCCATGCGACTGTGCAATCAACATCTGAGTATGCGCAGCGTCGGCGTGTTGGCGGGCACGCGCAATCACCCAGCCAGCGAGGCTCCCAAGTAGGAGTCCCACGACCGGGCCACCGATCAGCGCAATGACCGTCACACCATCCATGGGCAAGATCTTGCCGGGGCGCAACGACAAAACCTCGTAGGCCGCTCCGCGAACGATGCCATTCCTGCACAAGATCTCAGCTGGGCGACGGGTGATTTAGGTTGGAACCATGCCCGCCGCCCTTGATCATGTCGCCGACTTGGCCGCCTTCCTGGAAGCATCACCATCCTCCCACCACGCGGTAGCCGAAGGCGCCCGTCGGCTGGCCGCGGCCGGCTTTGTCGAGCAGCATGAGTCGGAGACGTGGAGCTCGGATCTGGGTGGTCATTACCTGGTACGCGACGGTGCACTCATCGCCTGGCGGATCCCGAACAACGCAAGATCATTAGCGCCCTTTCGGATCCTTGGCTCGCATACGGATTCCACTGGTTTCACGCTCAAGCCGCGGCCTGACATCGGTGCCTATGGCTGGCAGCAGGTCGGTATAGAGATTTACGGCGCTCCGTTACTCAACTCGTGGCTGGATCGCGAACTTGGTTTGGCGGGTCGCATCGTCCTGCGCGACGCGAGCACGCTGCTAGTGCGTACGGAATCGATCATGCGGATTCCTCAGCTGGCCATTCATCTTGATCGAAGTGTGAACGACGAGGGTCTCAAGCTGGACAAGCAAACCCACACCGTACCGGTGTGGAGTGTCGGGCACCCGGCGATACAGGTCCTTGATCACGTAGCGGAGACTGCTGGCTGCGCTGCCGGCGACATGGATAGCTATGACTTGAGGGTCTACGACACCGCAGCGCCGGCGGTCTTCGGACCGAATCAGGAGTTCCTCGCCTCCGGGCGGCTGGACAACCTGAGCAGCATGCACGCGAGCATCCTGGCCTTGATCAACGCGGGCGAGAGCGATGTCATCCAGATGGTCGCGGCGTTCGATCATGAAGAGCTAGGCAGTGCCTCCCGTAGTGGAGCGTCTGGACCCCTGCTTGTCGATGTCTTGACCCGAATCTCCGCTGGTCTGGGAGCCACGCTCGATGAGCGGCATCGGTCGCTGGCGCAGTCATTTTGCCTGTCGGCGGACACCGGTCATGCCATCCATCCGAACTATCCCGGCCGGCATGATCCGGTCAACCAGCCACTACTCAACTCCGGCCCGCTGCTCAAGATCAACGCGAACCAACGTTATGCGACGGACGCTAGAGGCGCCGCCCTATGGAGGCGGATCTGCCGTTCAGCCGGCATCCGGACCCAGGAGTTTGTGTCAAACAATGCGATGCCGTGCGGATCCACGATTGGCCCGCTTACTGCGACCCGGCTAGGGATAGCCACAGTCGATGTCGGCATCCCGATGCTCTCGATGCACTCTGCTCGCGAGCTGGCCGGCACCGAGGACCCGCTCGCCTTGACGCAGGCCATGGAGATATTTCTCGCTGGCGAGGATTGAGACACGTCCTAGGCTTATCGCTCGTGACACTCACGATCGGCATCGTCGGGCTTCCGAACGCAGGCAAGTCAACGCTGTTCAACGCGCTGACTCGCAACGACGTTCTGGCTGCCAGCTATCCGTTTGCCACGATCGATCCCAACATCGGCGTGGTCGGTGTGCCAGACCCACGTCTGGCCGTCCTGGCAGAGCTGTTCCATTCCGACCGCACGGTGCCGGCAACCGTCAACTTCGTCGACATCGCGGGCATCGTTCGGGGGGCAAGCAAAGGCGAAGGCCTGGGCAATGCCTTCCTGTCCCACATACGCGAGGCGGATGCCATCTGCGAGGTGACGCGGGTGTTCAACGACGCGGATGTTACTCACGTCGATGGTGCGATCAACCCGGCAAGCGATATCGGGACCATTGAGACCGAGCTGATCTTGGCCGATTTGCAGACCATCGAGAAGGTGCTGCCGCGACTGGAGAAGGAAGCCAAGATCAACAAAGACAAGTCCGCAGCGCTTGCTGCTGTCAGGCAGGCGCAGGAAGTGCTGAACAGCGGACGCACGATCTTCGCTGCCGGTCTCGATCGCGGACCGCTCCGTGAGCTTTTTCTGCTTACCAGCAAGCCCTTCCTCTACGTTTTCAACTGCGACTCCGATGAACTGGCCGACGAGTCGCTCAAGCAGCGGCTACGCGCCCTTGTGGCGCCGGCTGAGGCCATCTTCCTGGACGCCAAGATCGAATCCGAATTGGTCGAGATGGAGCCTGACGAGGCGCGGGAGTTCCTCGCCGAGATGGGCGTCGCTGAGCCGGGCCTGGATGTTCTGGCCCGCGTCGGTTTCGACACACTCGGCTTGCAGACGTTCCTGACAGCAGGTCCGAAGGAGTCACGGGCCTGGACGATCCGCAAGGGTGATACCGCTCCTGAGGCAGCGGGCGTCATCCACACCGATTTCCAGAAGGGCTTCATTCGCGCCGAAGTCGTCTCGTTTGAGGATCTTGTTGCCGCCGGCTCGCTACCGAACGCACGAGCCAAAGGCAAGGTGCGGCTGGAAGGCAAGGATTACGTCATGGCCGACGGCGACGTTGTTGAATTCCGGTTCAACGTGTGACGCCACTCAGAAGTAGTCGCGAATGTGTGGCTGACGGCCGCCGAAGAGCGCATCCCAGTCGAGATCTTGACCCACCTCGCCGCCGACAAGCTGTCCAGCTAATCGCAAGTTAGCGCAGGACTGGGCGCCGGCGAAGAGCAGCGCCAAACCCTGCGGCGTGAATGTCCGATCCGCATGATCAGCCTCTAAGCAAGTGGCCCGTCCCTCCTTCACTGTCAGTTCGTACGCGCGGTTGTTCTCGGTCAAGAAGTCGCCTTCGACCCGAAAGCGCAAGTTCGTCCTCAGACTTGGCGCATAACGCCGGCTAGCCAATGCCTTAGCCACGTCCAAGATCTTCAGCATGTAAGGGTAGGACTCGATTACCTTCCACTGAGCGCTCGGCAGGAACAGCCGAGCAAGATCATCGCCCGATGTGTCGATCTTGAGTGATGCTGTCACGCTGGCGAAGCTACCGATCACAGAGAGCAGTGCTCGGTACGCATCGCCGCTGACGGCAAGCAGATCCGAGACGTTGATGCTGGCGCCGTCGCCGATGCCCTGGCCACGATCCCAGGAGACGAATCCACAGATACGGCCCTTCGCATCGACGGCAACCGTCACGCCAGTGAGGCTAGCGATGAATTCCTCGGCGGTTACGGTGAAGGAAACGCCCCGCCGACTCAGCGGACCGTTCTGCTCGATCGCCCAGGTGTCATAAATTGCCCGGATGGCATCGAAGTCGGCCGCGGATGCCCGACGCGTTTGGATCGTCGTCGGACGAGGCACTTCGGCCACAATTCGACTTGGAATTTCGACCCTCGCATACTCAGCGACCGTCTCGTAGCCAAATTTTCGGTAGATCCGTGGCGCAGACGGAAACAGGGCGGAGATCAGCGCGCCACGCTGCTTCGCATTGCGAAGGACGCTGGCAAAAAGCGGTGTGAGAATGCCTTGGCCGCGATGTTCCGCAGTGACGGTGACACCGGCGACGCCGCACATCGGCAGAGGTACGCCGCCGAAATACGCGTCATATTCTCGATCGATTAGCTGGCCGGCAAGCTGGTCGCTCTCGAATGCCCCGTACCAGCTCATGCCCGGCTGATCGATTGTTGCCGGGCTCGTCGGCGGACTGCTGGGTACACCAAACGCCTCCATGCCAAGCCGTCGTGCCGCTTCGGCGTCTTCCGGCTCTAGCCGACGTACGGAGAGTGTCATGGTCGCCAGTTAGATCTTGGTCCAGGCTTCGGTCAGTACGTGCCGCAGGATTTGCTCGATCTCATCGAACTCGGCCTGACCGCAGATCAGCGGTGGAGCGACTTGCACAACCGGATTCCCTCGGTCATCGGTGCGGCAATAGAGGCCGTTCTCGAATGTGGCGTTCGCGACGTAGCCGCGCAACACTCTTTCAACCTCTGCCGAGCTCAAGGTTTCCTTGGTTGCTTTGTCCTTGACCAACTCGACGGCATAGAAATAGCCATCACCGCGCACGTCGCCAACGATCGGCAAGTCATAGAGCTGCTCCAGCGTCCGCCGAAAAGCGTTCTCTTGCCGAAGCACATTGCCGAGCAGATCTTCACGCTCGAAAAGATCAAGGTTGGCCAAGCCGACTGCGCACGATACCGGGTGTCCACCGAAGGTATAGCCGTGCGGGAACGCGGTGGTCCCTTGAGCAAAAGGCTCGAAGACGCGGTCTGAGATGATCGCCGCGCCGAGTGGCGAATAGCCTGAGGTCAGCCCCTTCGCGCTAGTAATGATGTCGGGCTGATAGCCGTATTTCTGCGCGCCGAACATCGTGCCCAATCGCCCGAACGCGCAAATTACCTCATCCGACACCAGCAGCAAGTCGTACGCATCACAGATCTCCCGCAGCCGCTCGAAGTAGCCTGCAGGAGCGGGAATGCAGCCGCCGGCGTTCTGCACCGGTTCGATAAAGACGGCTGCGACGCTGTCCGGCCCCTCCTGGATAACCGCCTCTTCCACTCTGTTGGCTGCCCAGAGCCCAAACTGCTTTTCGTCGCCGGCCAACTCCTGCGGCGCACGGTAGAAGTCGGTGTTGGGCACCCGTGATCCTCCAGGCACCAGCGGCTCGAAGGGAAGCCGGAAGCCTGGCACGCCGGTGATCGACAACGCACCGTGAGGCGTGCCGTGATATGCCACGGCGCGAGAGATCACCTTCGTCTTGGACGGCTTCCCGATCAGCTTGAAATACTGCTTGGCCACCTTCCACGCCGTCTCCACCGACTCGCCGCCGCCGGAAGAGAAGAACACCTTGTTCAGGTCACCCGGCGCCTCGGCAGCAAGTCGATCAGCCAACTCGATCGCCGTTGGGTGGGCATAGGACCAGATAGGGAAGAACGCCAGCTTGCGCGCTTGGGCGGCTGCAGCTTCAGCCAGCTCGACTCGTCCGTGGCCGACCTGCACGGCGAACAGACCCGAAAGTCCATCGAGATACCTCCGCCCGTTCGTGTCCCAGATATAGGCGCCCTCGCCACGCTCGATGGTTGGCACCGGCTTGCTGGCGAAGCTGGACATGCGAGTGAAATGCATCCACAGGTGTTCGGCGGCACTTCTCTCAGCTGAAGGCGTCGGGCTGTTGCTGATCATGCTTGGTGTGCTCATGGATACCTCATTCATTCAGCGCACAGGAAGGGCGCGATATCGTCAAAACCAACTGTGGTGCTCGATGCGTCCTGTCGCCAACAACATCAAGCTCAGATGTAGTGCTCGTACGGGCCCAGATCACAATCATGTTGCGTGTTGCCCCCGCTGACCGGCAAGTCTTGTGGGTATTAGTTTGGTGAACCTAGAACTGTTTCGTTCCATCGGGCCTAAGTTTCCCCTAGATTCAGACTGATCGCGCCATCACGAGGCGCACATTGGAGGAGGACAATCGAATGCGTGGAAGAACTGGCGGGATGGCCGCTGCTCTCGCGGCCCTCGCTCTTGTGGCTGCGGGGTGTGGTGGCGGCGGTGGTTCAGAGCCCCAGCCGGGAACCAGTCAGGCTGGAGGGCAGGGCGGCGAAATCGCCATTCGGAGCTGTACGCCGCAGAACCCGCTGATCCCCGCCAACACCAACGAGCAGTGTGGCGGCAACCTGCTAGACGCCATCTTGGCCAAGCTCGTGCACTACAACTCTGAGACTGCTGCGCCGGAGCTCGACATCGCGCAGTCCATTGACAGCAAGGACAACCAGAATTTCACCGTGAAGCTGAAGCCCGGGTACAAGTTCCACGATGGCACTGAGGTTAAGGCCAAGAACTTCGTGGATGCATGGAACTGGGACGCGTACGGGCCGAACGGCAACCTGAACGCCTACTTCTTTGAGCCCATTGCAGGTTTCGCCGATCTGCAGTGCGGGACGGATTCCAAGGGCACGGCCGACTGTGAAGGTAAGCCGGCCAAGGCGAAGACCATGACCGGTCTGAAGGTCGTAGACGACCACACGTTCACGATCAAGACATCGCAGAAGGTCTCGAACCTACGGGTGCGTTTGGGCTACACCGCCTTCGCCCCGCTGCCCGACTCGTTCTTCGACGACCCCAAGGCGTTCGGACAGAAGCCCATTGGTGCCGGCCCATTCAAGCTGGACAGCAAGACCGACACCGAGATGGTGATCTCAAAATTTCCTGACTATTCCGGTGAGTTCAAGCCGAACGTCGACAAGGTGACCTTCCGGATCTACAACGACGACGGCGCGGCGTACAACGACGTGGTCGCCAACAACCTCGACTTCACCGAATACATTCCGAGCGACCGGCTCGTTGACGACATCTATAAGCAAGAGCTGCCGGATCGCAACGGTCAGCGGGAGTCCGGGGTGATTGCCTCGACAGACTTCTCGCCGAACGACGAGCAGTTCAAGAACAACATTGACCTTCGGCGCGCTATCTCCATGGCGATCGACCGTGATCTGATCAACAAGCAGATCTTCAACGGCAGCAGACCGCCACTTGACGGCTGGGTTTCCCCGGTGGTGGATGGCTTCAAGCCAGGAGCTTGCGGTGAATGGTGCAAGTTCGACCCCACGAAGGCAAAAGAGCTCTACGACAAGGCCGGTGGATACAAGGGAACACTCACACTGGGGGTCAACGGCGATGGTGGCCACAAGCCATGGGCTGATGCCGCCTGCAACTCGATCAAGAACACCCTCGGAGTGGATTGCGTCACCAAGGTCACCCCTGACTTCGCAACGCTACAAAA
>DATLQC010000097.1:0-37848 GCA_035535395.1 Propionibacteriaceae bacterium
CAAGACCTCCACTGCGCTCGGGTGTTGGGTGTAGTCGAGCGAGACGACGTCGGCCCCATGGTCAGAGTTGCGTACCGTTCCCACGAACAGGGCAATGCCACCGACCTCCGAGCCTGACACGAGGCGGATCGCCCGGTCGACACTGAGCGGCGACTCGCCGATGCCGACCTGACGAATCTTCGATGGCATGCCTCGACCTTAGTACGCGTGCGTTGTCGGTTCTCATTGCGCTGACAGCGATCAGCATCCCGTTGCTGGGCGAAGACACAGGCAGCCGCGTACGGTGGAATAACCACAGTCAGGCAACGTGTCAGGAGTGAGCATGGCCGAGGATCGAACGCCAGATCCGGCCGATCAGCCCGAGGATGACAAGCCCCAGCCTCGGGACAAACCGTCCGAGCCCTATCGCCTGGGCGGGTCTGGAGGGTCGGGGAAGAGCCCTCAGGGTCCATCGGGAAAGAGCGGCGGAGAACCCGAGAACCCGTTCGAGGCATTCTTCTCATCCCTGGCGGGCGGCGACATGAACGCGCTCGCCGCGCAGTTGCAGAGCGCGTTTTCGATGCTCGGCGGTGCGGGCTCGATGTTCACCGGTGGGGCGACCCAGTCCGGGTCAGGCGTGAACTGGGAGGTAACCAAGGACACGGCGCGAAAAACGGCTGCTTCGCTGGGTCCAGACCCCACTCCTGACGCGGGCCAACAGCGTGCCATCACCGAAGCGGTCGAACTCGCGGAGGTCTGGCTTTATCAGGCCACCGCATTCCCACGGGTCAGCACCAGCATCGCGGCGTGGAGCCGGGCAGAGTGGATCGAGCAGACGATGCCGGTATGGCGGCGGCTTGTGGAACCGGTTGCCTTGCACATCGCCGATGCGATGGAAGGCGCGCTGAACTTTGGAGATACAGAGGAGGCCGCCGGTCTGCCAGGAATGGCCGGCATGGAACAGATGCTTCGACCGATGCTGCGTACGTCTGGGGCGAGCATGTTCGGCCTCCAGCTCGGACAAGGGCTGGGGCAGCTGGCGACCGAGGTAGTTGGCGCGACTGACATCGGCCTGCCGCTGAGCGAACCCGGACATGTGGCGCTGCTGCCGACCAACATCAAGGCCTTCGGAGAAGGTCTTGAGCAGTCCAGTTCTGATGTGACGCTCTATCTCGCCTTGCGCGAGTGCGCCCGGCAGCGACTCTTCGCCTCCGCGGGCTGGTTACGTGAACAGATGCTGACCTTGGTTGAGCAGTACGCGAGCGGCATCACCATCGACACCTCCGCATTGGAGCAGGCCGTTAGTCAGCTCGACCCCAGCAATCTGGAAGAGCTCAGCTCTTCACTTGAAGGGGGGCTATTCGAGCCGCAGAAGACGCCCGAGCAGCTGGCCACCTTGGAGCGGTTGGAAACCATGCTGGCTCTCGTCGAGGGCTGGGTGGACGACGTGGTCACCCAGGCGACAGCGGAGTGGATGCCATCGGCGCCTGCCTTAGCAGAGGCAGTACGCCGGGCTCGCGCGACCGGCGGTCCGGCAGCGGAAACGTTCGCAACCCTCGTCGGACTTGAGTTGCGACCACGACGGATGCGTGATGCCGCCAACCTCTGGGCGGCGCTTCGCGACGCTCGGGGGATGGAGGGTCGGGATGCTGTCTGGTCGCATCCGGATCTCGTGCCGAGATCGGCTGATCTTGACGATCCTTTGGGCTTTGTCACCGGCGACACGCGCTCGGAGAGCCAGGAGAATCCAGACTTCGACGCGGCCCTTGAGAAGCTGCTCGAGGGCGAGGGCAGCGAAGGCGAGGGCAGCGAAGGCGGGGACAATCCCAGCAGTTGAGCAGCCCGCGAGCCTGCAGATCAGTTGTCGCCGCGCGCTCGAAGCCTGGCCGGCACCCAACAGTGAACAAGATCGATTGCGGCAGCATTACCTTGATCATCTTGCTACCCGCGCCGATGGTTGGTCGCGGGCCTGCGTCGGTGCCCATTTGACAGCGAGCTCACTGATCTGTGTTGCCGCCGAGGGCAAGGTGCTCTTGACCTTGCATTCCCGGATCGGACGCTGGCTGCAGACAGGTGGTCACATCGAATCAACCGACACCACGCTGGAGGCAGCAGCAGTCCGGGAGGCCCGGGAAGAGAGCGGCCTAGCCGATCTTGCGCTCAAGCCAAGTCCGTTGCTGCTTTCTCAGCACGAGGTGCCCTGCGGCAGCGTACGGCCCACCTACCACCTTGATGTGCAATACCTGGTGATCGCCAATCAGACGGTCAGTCCCACGATTGGTGACGAGTCCATCGATGTGCGCTGGTTTGCTCATGATCAGCTTCCAGAGGTCGACGACTCCGTTGTAGCGCTGGTGCTCGCCGCTGGCGTGCGACTCGGCTGGTAATCCCTACACGTTGGACTTCTCATGGCGCAACAGCGGGCGTGACGTCGTACGGGCCATCAAAGATGATCAAGAAAAGGCAGTCCTGATTGCCGGCAGGTGCGTGGTGCATGACAGTGCCGGCCGGAAAATGGCAGTAGGACGATGCTCCTAGCACCTGTTGATTCACCGTTAGCCGGCCCTCCAACACGATGATCGTGTGCGCCGCACTGTGGGTATGCCACTGCGCCTGCAACCCAGTGGGATAGCGGATGAGATAGTGCTCGGCGCCCGAGACGGGATCCTGATAGAGCAGTCGGATGCCGATCGGGCGGTCGTAGATGATCGGTTGGGACTCCCGCAGTTCGAGCGTCGAGAGCTGATCGATGAGGACAGTTCGCTGCGATGACTCCACAGCTCAATGCTGACCGCTAAGCGACGTACCTGGGCAGGTCGCCCTCAGGTTGCCCCGCCCGAGCGAGTGTGACCGGGATGCCGTGATCATGCACGGTCCCGAGCAGGCGATGCCGCGGCGAGTGTGCGGCGTCGGGATTCCAAAGGCGCGTTCGTATTTCGGGCTTGGCATGCCGCGGGCCAGTCAGATCGAACTCCATACTGACCTCGGCGAGCCGGTGCATTCTGCCGTAGCGATCCAAGATGGCCTCCACGGCCGCGAGCTCCGCGCTTGGCCAGTAGAGCTGCGTAATCGAGTGCCAGACCACTGGAAGTGCGTTCGGACTGACCGCGCCTAATGTCCGCGGCAGCCAGTCACTGGCTGCCGCATGGTCGATGCGCACCTGTGGTTGCGACGCGGCGACGCGGAGCGCAGCCGCCAGGCGCTCGTGTCGATGCAGGTCGAACGGCCAGACGAATGACCTAAGCAACAAACGTCCGGTCGCGGTGCCGGCGTCCACCGGATGGAGGTCGCAACCTGCACGGTCGACGATCTCGAACGACTGCAGGTTCACCGGTCCCTCGATTGCGCCGATCAACTGGACTGGCGAATCAGCTGGACCAAGACGCCAATCACGGCTCTCGAAGTGGTAGCGGTCGACCAACAGATTGAGGCCGGCGCTGGCTCCGAGCTCGAGCAGGGCGATCCGGCGCACACCTGAAGTGGCAACAATGTCAAAGAGACCGGCGAGCAGCGCCGCTGCGCGCCCAACTTCGTTGGTCTGCGGCGCGACGGTCAGGGCTTCGTGCAACTCCGCTATGTGGGCGGCGATGACCTCACGCATCACCGGCCAGGCCTGTGACGCCGGATCGGTCCCGCCCAGGCACGGGTAATACGGGCCCAGCTCTGGGGTTCGGCCGGTCAGTACCAGCCGGAATACACCGGCAAGCAGTCGGAGCTGGATCACCGCTCCATGCGGCGCAGTCTCATATCCGCGACACACCAACTGGGTCGGTCCACCAGCCTCCCAGTCGTCAGCCATGCCTCGCATGGCGTAGCCGTAAAGGTGTTCCGTGTCGCCTGCATGGGCGCGGAAGCGATCCGCCAGCGTATCCCCAGAGTCCCAGTCGGGCACACTGCGAGCTCTTGGCAGGCTCATCGGCTGCCGGAATGACTCGCGAGCAGGGCTCTGGTCTCTTCCCAGCCCTCCAGACCATAGTCAAGTCGAGCCACATCAGCCGGCGTCCGAAGTCGATGCCAGGTCGGCGTAAACGTGCATCGGCTCCGGCGGGGGGCGATAGCGCTGAGCCGCGCAAATGGGTTCTGATCCAGATCGAAGGCATTGTCTGGGATCCAGTTCGCCAAGGGCAGCGATACGCCGATCGCCGCGCACCCGCGTCCACCGTGCTCAGGCGCGATCCCGATGTCGCTTCGGTGGAGCACCTTGAACAACTTGGCGAGTACGAGTCCTGGCAGGTCTGGCACGTCGGCCGGCACCACGACAAGCTCCTCGGCATGGCTACTCAGTTGACGCGCTATCTCGGGCACCGTGATATCCGCTGGGAGGTGTAACGCTCCTGGCCAGAGCAGCTCAGCGACCGCGGCGGGGCCGGCGATCCCCGATTGCACGCCGATGAGATCAGCCACTACCTCGTAGGAATCGAGCAGGCAGGCAGTAGCAAAGCTTTCCCGATCAATGCCCGCGGGGGCGGCCGACGAGGCGTCATAGCGGGCCAAGACCACAGCCACGCGGAGACGAGCTGCTCCCTCAGTCGACATCGGAGTCATCGGCTTGCAGGCCTTGCCCAGCGAGATAGCCCTCCAGATACCCCTTGGCTTTCTCGGCCGCCGGGTAGCGGCCAACCAAGCGCCAGAAACGATCGGAATGACTTGGCTCTACCAGGTGTGCCAGCTCGTGAAGTAGTACGTAGTCAACGACCCAAGCCGGCATCGGCTGCAGGCGGTGCGAGAGTCTGATGAGGCGCGTGCTCGGCGTACAGGAACCCCAGCGCTGCTGCTGGTTGGTGACCCAGGAAACGCCGGACGGCTCCGGCATATGATCCAGAGCCGGCGCCAAGTAGGCCGCCGCAAGGTCGTGCGCCCGGGCAATCAGTGCCTCGTCGCCACGCGGCGGCAATGCCCGGGCCTCTCGCGCGAGAACCCTCTCCACCATGTCCCGAACAAAGGTCTGCTCGTCAGTCTTCGACATGCGCTGTGGAATCAGTACGACGATGGTGTCGCGTTCCCGGTATGCGGTCACCGTCCGGGTCCGTCGGCTGCTCCGTCGTACCTCAACGCGCGGGCCAGCCTCGTCGATCGTTGACTGCGGGACCTGGCTGCTGCTCAGCTGGCGGGTTCGGCGACCTTGCCTCCTCTTCGCCCCTGGCTCAGGCAGAGGCAGTCGTGGTTGATTCACGATGTCCTCCCTTGGATGGCACGAGCCAACCTACCTGTCACGCGGTCGTCGTCACCGCAATTCTTGATTGCTCGCTCGCTGCGCTCGTTCCGCGCTCTGCACAGGTTTCTGACGGTCTGCACAGATAGCAACCCATGCAAAGCGACTGCAAGCTACGTGCACGTAGGTTGCGGCAACCGCATCTGGACCAAAGAGCCCCAAAAGGCTAAATCACGACTTGAGAGTGGGACATATATAGCCAAGCAAATTAGATAAGACCACTGCCTCACAGGTTTCCACATGGCGCGCACCGTACGGTGATCCGAACACCAACTTTGGTCCACAAAGCAGCAGCCGACAGTGCACATCGTTTCCACATATTTGTCCACATTCGGTGGAAAGCGAATTTGTCAGAACCGTTTGACGGCGGCTTCGGCCACGGATAGCGTTCCGAGCACGAAACCTCCAGATGGTCGGCACGCTCGCAGGGGAAGGCTAGCGATCCCGATGTCCCTGGAGGTTTCGTCCTTTCTTTGCCGGGTTTCTTTTGGCCGGTCTGCCAGCGCCCCCTGCGCGCTCGCGTAGAGTTACGGGCGTCCAAGCTGGCGTTGGTCGCGGTAACGGTCGCCTTTCAGATGTGGCCGCCAGGCGGTTGATGACCCAGCGTGCGGTCCCGCAGCTATGACCAGGTGCGGAGGAACATCGAACAAGGAGAAGTCATGGCGGAGACGTACAGCGGCGAGTTCTACTGCGTGAAGTGCAAGGCGAAGCGTGAGGCCTCGGGCGAAGTGCACGTCAACGACAAGGGCACCCGGATGGCTAAGGCCAAGTGTCCAGTGTGCGGCACGAACCTGAACCGCATTCTCGGCAGGGTCTAGCACAACCACACAGAGCAACACGATCAGGGACGGTCGTCCGGCCGTCCCTGATGCACGTCTGAGCCGCATGAATTACGGCTCATGGGATGCGGGCGAGCGTCGGGCGCGAGCCCGCAGGCCCAAGAATTTCGGCTGTGGAAAGCGGCGGCGCATCCGGCGCGTAGCCACAAACTGGCCCGATGAGCTCATCCCAATCCCGATCTGCGTCCCATGCTCGGCTCGAGCATCCGCAACTCGCGCCGCACGCACCGGTCATCGAGCGAGCAGTCGACGAGGTTCAGGTTGGTATCGATCCAGCGACCGCGCTGGTGTTCCGCGGTCCGGGCTTTGGCAGGCTGCTGAAGCTACTGAACGGCTCCCGCCCCACCAGCGCTGTCAAGCGCAGCGGCCTGGCCGCTGGACTGACGATCGATCAGGTGACCGGAGCGCTAGAAGCGCTTGCTGCGGCTGGCCTGCTGACCGAGCGCGGCTCGGTGCCGTACCAGGACTCTCTGGCTTCGTTGCAGGTACGGCTGATCGGTGCTGGAGCTGTGGGTTATCAGCTCGCTCGACTGCTCCTGGCCAGTGGGCTGGAGACCCTGTATGTCTACGATGACGAGCCGCCGGATCTGGCCTGGTATCCGGCTGCCGGTGTGCTGTCTTCACGGGCGGAAGCGCTGCGCTCCGCACTGGCAGACGCCGGCGCCCGGATTTCCACGCTGAGTCATTGGTCCAAGCCAGAAACAGCTCAGCTGGACCTCACTGTCGTTGCCTGTGACCGACCCGAGCCTGACCGAGTGATCACCGATCATCTGGTTCGTAATGATCAGCCGCATCTACTCCTGCGTTGTTGGGGCAATGGCGTGAACGTCGGTCCTCTGGTCGTTTCAGGCCAAACCTCATGTGTGCGTTGCGCCGACCTGTCGCGCAGCGATGCAGATCCGCAGTGGCCGGCCGTTCTCAGGCAACTGTCGCGACTGCAGATTGATACCCCGCCGGTGCTGCTTGCCTGGGCCGCCTCGGTTGCGGCGGCTCAGACGCTGGCATTCCTGCACGGTGAGTTGCCGGAGTCCGCTGGCTCAACAGTGGAGCTCAGCTGGCCCGATTTGGTGACACGACTGCGTCGCTGGCCAGCTCATCCCAGTTGTGGCTGTGGTTGGCTGAGCCATACAGAATGGGGGCCATGAGCGACCAGCCAGCGAGGCCGACCAACGGCGCGGACCGGCATTCGGCCCAGGCAGTGGAGGGCAGTTCGATGGCTCGCTCCGCATTCCGCCGCGGCGCAAAGCTGGCCTCGCTGCCACTCGGCTTCGCAGGTCGCGCGACGCTCGGGCTGGGTAAGCGGTTGGGCGGGGCTCCCGCCGAAGAGGTGAGTGAGCAGCTGCAGCAGCGCGCGGCTGAGCAGCTTTTCCGAGTACTCGGCGAGCTCAAGGGCGGGGCGATGAAGTTCGGCCAAGCCTTGAGCTTGTTCGAGTCGGTGCTGCCTGAGGAGGTCGCGGCACCGTACCGGGCACATCTGTCACGGCTACAAGACGCCGCACCGCCCATGCCCACGTCAAGGGTGCACGCCGTACTGGCCCGAGAGTTCGGCACTGACTGGCGCGAGTCCTTTCGTGATTTTGACCCGCTGCCAGCGGCAGCAGCATCAATCGGTCAGGTGCATCAGGCGACCTGGTCCGACGGGCGTACGGTCGCGGTCAAGGTTCAATATCCGGGAGCCGACGAAGCTTTGCGCTCAGACCTCCGGCAGATCGGACGGCTCTCCAAGGTCGTCGCGCCTTTGGCCGGGGGAATGGACGTCAGTGCACTGGTGGACGAGCTCACCGCGCGGGTGACTGAAGAGCTCGATTACACCCTCGAGGCGGGTTCGCAGCAGCAGGCAGCGGAGGGCTTTGCAGGCAGCGAGGAGTTTTACGTACCACCGGTGTTGGCGAGTACGCCGAGGGTCATGGTGAGTGAGTGGGTTGAAGGGGCGCCACTCTCCTCAGCTGCAAACCTGGCGGCGAAGAAGCGTAATGCGGCTGCCTTGCAGTATGTGCGATTCCTCTTTGCAGGACCGAGCGCCGTTGGTCTGCTGCATGCAGATCCCCATCCTGGAAACTTCAAGCTTATGAAGGACGGCCGGCTCGGTGTTGTCGACTTCGGGCTGGTGGCACGTCTTCCGGACGGCCTGCCGGCAGCGATGGGTCGGATTTTGAAAATTGCGCAGCAGGGTGACGCTCACCAGGTAGCCGAGGGCTTGCGGGAGGAGGGCTTCGTTGCCTCCGACATTGACGCGGAGGATTTGCTCGACTATTTGAGCCCGTTCGTGGAGCCTGCCGCAGTGCCGCAATTTCAGTTCAATCGCGACTGGATGCGAGAGCAGTTCATCCGGGTACGCGATCCCCATGCTTCAGGCGGGGTGGCCATGAAGCTGAATCTGCCACCGAGCTATCTGCTCATCCATCGGGTCTGGCTGGGCGGTCTGGCCGTGCTCTCACAGCTCAATGCGAAAGCAGCCTTCGGTGAGGTGCTTGAAGAGTTTCTTCCTGGCTATGCCGAGGACTGACCGAAATCACATTCTCCAAGTACCGAGCGGTCGAAGAATGCTCAGTCAGTGCTCGGATGCTTGGTTGCGGCAAACTCGAGTAGGCCGAGGTCATGCCGGTCGATCTCGCGCAGCTCGTATCCGTGCTCAGCCCAATTGATCTTGCCGGTGGATGAAGTTCACGGCGGCCGCCGGAAGACCGGCCCACACGAACATCGCCTGAAGCCGCTGCTCCATTAGTGAATCGGCTGCGAACGCAGCGCGAGAAGCCTGAGAAGTAGCAGCTCGCGGCTTGCACCATCAATGCGCGGCACAGCGTGGGGGCTAGGTCGCGGGCACGCGCATGGCTTGGGGTAGCCAGGACTCCACAGTCGACCCGAAGGGGAGCCTCAAAACTGTGCCGCAAATTGATGGTGCAAGCCACTTTCTGAGCTGCAAGCATCAGCGAGCAGCTCACAAACACCGGTGATGCTATCGGCACATAGACCCGCGTTACGGGAGAATCGCCGTAATTTCTTGCGTCGACGTGTCCCGTACGGGTCATGCCGCAGCCTCGCCCTTCACCGCTGGAGCGAACGGCTCAGCGACCGGGTACTTCCGGGGACGACCCCTGGGCCGCTTGTGAGCCACAATCACACCGGCCACAAACAGCTCGCCGCCCCAGACTCCCCAGGGCTCCCGCCGCTTCATCGCGCCAGCCAGGCACGCCTCCCGGATGGGGCAGTCCAGGCACAGTGCCTTTGCCACCTCCACATCGGCAGGAGCCTCAGCGAAGAACAGATCCGGATCCACCAATCGGCAGGGCAGCTCGGCGATGCCCAACCGCCCCCTGCGGGGAACGACCATCGGGCCACCTCCTGCGTCATACATGTCGGCCTACTTTTCTGATCATGAGGTGCCCTGGCATTGGGCTCCTCGAATCTGGCCGGGAAACACGAAGGCCGTGATTCCCGGTTCTGGGAGCCACGGCCCTGGAGGCGGTCGGTGTGATCTACACCGGCGGACTACAGAAAGGTGGTCCCAATTGGGTCGAGAACTTGGTATCCGTGACGTCGTACGCGCCGTCTCCGGCGATACGTCCGCCTTGGGTCGCCTCTGCCGTAACGATGCTCTGAAGGCAGACTTCACCCTTGCCTCGCCAGTTGAAGCCGGTCGGAGTATGTGGCCTGCCGTGGGAGAGCGCCGCGACAGCTGGCATAGCCGGCATGAGCACATGCGAGGACTGGAGTTCGGGCATGGTCAGCACAACTGTGCGTACTCCGCTGCTTCGATTGCTGTCCACCGCACTCCTCCTCTCAAGCGATCAGACTGGCGATGGGCGGCCTTGTGCTCATGCCGAGCATTAAGGTCCTCATCAACCCTAGGGGAGTATCGCAAAACGATGCAAACACTTTTTCTAGTCTTCGAGACATCATGAAGATTTTGCGCCGTCGGACTCGGTTGCGATGATCGCCAACACGTGTTCGCCGTACTTATCTGCCTTGGTACGACCCAGACCTTGCACCTTGATCAAATCCGGCATGCTGCAGGGTCGCGCTTCGGCAATGGCGATCAGCGTGGCGTCAGTGAACACGCAGTAGGCCGGCAGTTTCTGCTCGGCGGCCTCCTGGCGACGCCACTCGCGAAGCATCGCCATCGTGCGCTCGTTGTACGTCGCCGGGCAATCCAGATGGCGGCCGATCTTGCGTTCAGCGGCCTCGGTCAGTGATCGGCCGCAGGAGCGGCAGTGCAACGACAGGGCGGAGTGGCGGCTACGTCGAGAAGATCGCTGCCCGCTGGCCGGTGCCCTGAGGGCATCTGGCAGCACCGGCTGCAAGAAGCGTGACGGCGTACGTACGTGGCCGTTGCCGTTGCGAGTCCTCGACCACGAGATGCGGAGCAGGCGCCGCGCCCGCGTAACACCGACATAGAGCAGCCGCTGCTCCTCGCTGATCTGCTCAGCCGAGGTGGCGAGGACGAAGGGAAGCGATCCCTCGTGAATGCCCAGCAGCGCAACGGCGTCCCACTCCAAGCCCTTTGCCGAGTGCAGGGTGCTGACCGTGACACCTTGCGCAGCGGGGACATGTTGCGCCTCGGCGCGCCGGTCGAGTTCGGCTGAGATCGCCTGCAAGGTGAGGGTCTCTCGAGGATTCTCGCCTGAAGCGTTGGCGTCGGCCTCCGCCTGCAAGTCTTCCGCGACGCTCAGTAGCGCAGCCAGCGATTCCCAGCGTTCCCGCAGCGCGCCTCCGCCCTCCGGTGGCTGCTGAGTCCAGCCCAAGGTGACGAGCACATCCTTCATCTGCTCAACCGCGTTCCCTTGCTCCGAGCCGGTAACGGCCCGCGCATTGGTACGCAGCGTGAGCAGCGCCTGACGCACTTCCGGCCGCTCGTAGAAGCGCTCACCGCCGCGTACGAGGTACGGAATGTTGCGATCGGCCAGCGCCTGCTCAATGGGAGGCGACTGCGCATTAATACGAAAGAGCACAGCCATGTCGCGAAAGGCCAGGCCAGCTGCGGCTTGCTGAGCGACCCAGTCCGCTACGCCGGCGGCCTCGGCCGACTCATCGGGCGATTCGACAAATTCGACGTCTGGTCCGGTGGGCTGCTGCGCCTCCAAGGTGACCGGCCGGAAGCCACGTCGCATCCCATCGTCGCCATTTGGCGCTGCCATGATCGAGTTGGCACAACGGACGACCTGCGGCGTCGAGCGGTAGTCACGTACCAGTCGGACCACTGTGGCGTCGGGGAATCGCTGACCGAACCTGGTGAGGTAACTAGCCTGGGCGCCGGCAAAGGAGTGAATGGTTTGCGCCGGATCGCCGACGACGCAGAGCTCGGCACGGTCGCCACGCCACAGATTCAGCAGCGCCTCTTGCAGTGGACTCACATCCTGATATTCATCAACCACCAGATGCCGGTACGTCCGGCGGATAGTCTCCGCAATCTCCGGCTGCTCGGACATCAGTGCCGCGGCGCACAGCAGGATGTCTTCGAAATCAATGCGGGTACGGTCGCGCTTGGCATTCTCGTACGCCGCAAAGACCCGCGATACCGTCTCGGGATCGAAGGACGCTAGCTGCCTGTTGTGCTGCGCGGCCAATCGTGGATAGTCCTCAGCACTGACATTGCTCACCTTGGCCCATGAGATCTCAGAGACCAGATCTCGCAAACCGGGCGTGTCGATCCTGACCCGGAGCCGACCAGCGGCCTCAGCGACCAAACCCATTCGGTTGTCTAGCACGTGCGGCAGCTCGCCGCCGTAGACGCGCGGCCAGAAGTACTGCGCCTGCCGCAGCGCTGCGGAATGGAAGGTTCGGGCCTGCACACCGTACGCGCCCAACTGCTGCAACCGGGCTCTCAGCTCCCCCGCCGCGCGTGTTGTGAAGGTGACGGCCAGCACCGATGTCGGGTTGTAGGTCCCGGTAGCGACTCCATAGGCGATCCGATAAGTGATTGCTCGGGTTTTGCCTGTGCCGGCTCCGGCAATCACCGCGACCGGCCCGGTCAGCGCTACCGCAACCTGCCGCTGCTCCGGGTCCAGGTCATCCAGCAGTGCGTCCGGTGACACTCCGGATCGGATCGAGGTTGCAGGCACACCGACACCATAAGCGCCCTCACTGACGATCGCCTCAGTCGCCAAGCGGGTACGCAAGTTCGATCTCGATGATCGTCGGGTCACGATCCATGGCCCGCTGCCCGCCAGTTTCAATGAATCCATACGAGCGGTAGGAGTGGGCAGCGCGCAGGTTGGACTCGCTCACCTCGAGCACCAAGCGCTTGTGCTGTCGTTGCATGGCGAGATCGGCAATCGCATCCAGCAAAAGGTGAGCGCAGCCGCGGCCGCGCGCCTCCGGTGCGACATACATCCCGACCACCAGAGTGTCGCCATCAGCCACCTGCAGACCCGTCGCAGTGCCTACCAGAGCATGATCATCATCAAACGCTAGAAAAGTGCTACCCGTCGCGAGGCGCTCTCTCCACAGCTGAGGCACAAAAGCCTCCTCCGTCTCGTACTGTGACGCGTACGCCGCTGGCTCCTCACGGAGCGAGCGCAGCCGGATCTCGCGATAGGCCTCCCAGTCTGAGGGCTCGGCGCGCCTGATCATGAAGGCCATATCCCCATCCTCGCTGCCGGACTTCTTTGCCAAAAGTCGTCACAAACGACACGGATTTCTGTCTCACCCGTGTCGCTTGGGACCACTTTTCTGGCGATCGGTCCTGGTGTTGGAGTTGGATGCAGCGGAGTCGCGCGCTAGCTTCGATGGCGGAGGCGTTCCCGCGGGAACGTCTCCGCTTTTGGTTCCAACCACCCGCGCGCTGTCAGTCACCCGCCTTAGTGTTGACGCGACCATGACGCTCTACCTCCATCGAGCCGAGCGTGCGGACCGATTGGTCACTGCTCTCGGGGATCTACTCAGTACTCCGCTGCCTGATCCGTTTGCCACGGAGATCATCGGCGTGCCTACACGGGGTGTGGAACGCTGGCTGTCCCAGGGGCTCGCGCAGCGTCTCGGAGCCTCGCCCGGTCGCAGCGACGGCGTCTGCGTCGGCGTGTCCTTTCCTTCGCCCCGGCGGCTCGTGGCGCGGGCCCTGGCCGGCAGCGCCGACGAGGAGGACACCGATCCGTGGCAGCCACACCGTGTCGTCTGGCCGTTGCTGCGGGTCATCGACGGCTGCCGTGGTGAGCCCTGGGCAGCCGTGCTGTGGCACTACCTCGGGGACAGCGAGCGCTCTGGAGAGCTGGACGGCCTCCGGGCGGGACGGCGTTGGTCCACGGCCCGGCATCTGGCTGATCTTTTTGCCACGTACGCGGCGGTCCGTCCGGCCATGATCGACAGCTGGTCACAGGGGCGTGATGTTGACGCCTCTGGATCTGCCTTGGCGGCCGATCGGGCCTGGCAGGCCGAACTCTGGCGCCGACTGCGTGAGGAGCTCCGGGTGCCAAGCCCGGCGGAACGCCTGCAGTCAGCGGTGGCCCGGCTCGAACGCGAACCAGACAGCAGCGATCTCCCGGAACGGCTTTCGGTATTCGGCGCTACCCGATTGGATCCCGATCAGCTACGCGTACTCTCTGCCCTTGCTGATCATCGCGATGTGCATCTCTGGCTGGCCCACCCCTCCCCCGCTCTTTGGGATGACGTGAAGGCAGCTGCCCAGAGCAACGGACTCCGTTCCACACAGTTGCTGCGACGCTGCGACGACACCACAGAGGCCCTGGTGCGCCATCGATTGCTGGCATATCTGGGTCGCGACATCCGTGAGCTTCAGATTGCCCTGACCAAGATCAACCCGCATGCGGCTGATGTGCATCATGCGGCCCTGCAGTCCACCGAGCCGACGACCTTGCTGGGCTTGCTGCAATCCGACATCGCGTCCAACTGTCTCCCACGCCTCGCAGACGAGCGGCCACTCCTCGGTGATGACGACCAGAGCATGCAATTCCATGCCTGCCATGGCCCCGATCGTCAGGTGGAGGTGCTGCGGGAGGTGCTCGTTGGCCTGCTTGCCGACGATGCCAGCCTCGAGCCGCGCGACATCGTCGTGATGTGCTCTGACATCGAGAACTTCGCACCACTTATCGCCGCCTCGTTCGGTCTCGACACTCCAGAGACGCAAGCAGAGCATCCCGGCCACCGGCTCCGAGTACGGCTCGCCGATCGATCCTTGCGACAGCTAAACCCGCTGCTTGCCCTCGTCAGCCGTCTCGTCGTCCTCGCCGACTCCCGGGTCGGTTCAAGTGCGCTACTCGATCTGTGTGCCGCGCCGCCGGTGGCTCGCAGGTTCAGCTTCAGCCAGGACGACCTGGAGCGGCTGCAGGATCTCGTGTCACGGGCAGGTGTTCGCTGGGGCTTCGACGCAGCGCATCGCAGGCGGTTTCAGATGGCCGAGTTTCAGCAGAACACCTGGGCGGCCGGCCTCGAGCGGTTGCTGCTCGGCGTGACGATGGAGGAAACAGATCAGCACTTCATCGGTACCACGTTGCCATTGGACGATGTCGACGCGAGCGATGTTGATCTTGTTGGACAGTTCGCCGAGCTGGTGGCGCGGGTCAACATGCTGACGACCGCCTGCAACACGACCCAGCCCCTCAATGCCTGGGTGGAGCTCTTCAAGAAAGCGATCGAGCTGCTGGCAGCTGTGCCACCCGCGGACAGCTGGCAGCTGAGCCACGCCTACCACGAGCTTGGTGATCTTGCTCTCGGGACTGATGAGGCTGGTGATGTCCCGTTGAGCTTGGCTGAAGTATCCGCGCTGCTGAGCGACGCGTTCCGCGGACGGGCGAGCCGGGCGAACTTCCGCACCGGCACCCTGACTGTCTGCACGATGCTGCCCATGCGATCGGTACCGCATCGCGTGGTGTGCCTGCTCGGAGTGGACGACGGTGTCTTCCCACGAAGGCCCGCACCAGATGGCGACGACATCGTCAGCGATGAGGAGTGGATCGGCGACCACGACGTACGAAGCGAGGATCGGCAGCTGCTACTGGACGCCGTTATGTCGGCGCGGGAGCGGCTGGTGGTGATCTTTGCCGGCTCAGATCCGCGTTCTGGAGCGGAGATCCCTCCGTCGGTTCCGATTGGTGAGCTGCTCGATGCGCTCGATGCCACGGTGCGTATCGAGGACGGCGCGGCGGTCCGGACCAAGATCATCAGAAGGCACCCATTGCAGCCTTTCGATGCAGCTAATTTCGCGCCTGGTGGGCTCGGCTCCCGGGACCGGTTCAGTTTCGACCGTGCTGGGCTCCGTGCGGTTCGTGCGGCGTCACAAGAGCGTCGGCCAGCCGCGCCGGTCTTTGGTCCCGAGACATTGGCGGATCGTGTCGATGATGGGCTGGTCGCCCTTAACGACCTGGTCCGCTTCTTCAACCATCCGATCCGGGCGCTCATGTATGACAGGGCCGGACTGGCGCTCATCCGGCCCGATGACTCGCCGGACGAACAGATTCCGGTAAGTCTTAACGGTCTGGATGCCTGGAGCATTGGAGACCGACTACTGCGGCTGCGCATCGCCGGACATGAACCTCAATCGCTGGCAGCCGCGGAGTGGCGGCGTGGCTATCTGCCGCCCCGCGGTTTAGGTCAGAATGCCATCCGCGAGATCAGCAATCAGGTTGAGCAACTCGTCGAAACCGCCCAGCCATTCCTCACCGATCAGTCGGCCGCGTACGAAGTGTTGACCGATGTCGAAGCGGTGCGACTCACCGGAACCGTGGGCCGCGTGATCGGCGACTCCATCGTGCACGTCAGCTACTCCAAGCTGGCGGCAAAACACCGGCTGCAGGCTTGGCTCGAGCTGCTTGCTCTAACAGTGACCGATCCGGGCCGCGGTTGGCAGGCCGTGATCATTGGACGCGGAGGCTGCTCCCACCTTGGACCGGTCGATGCAACGTGGGCCGGCAAGGTCTTGGCTGATCTGATCGATCTCCGCACAACTGGGCTACGCGAGCCGATTCCTTTCAGCCCGAAGACCTCAGCCGAGTACGCGGCCTTGCGCTACAGGAACCGACAGCTCCAGCCATACCGACGACAGCTTGAGAGGCTTTGGGCCGAGGATCGCGACGAGGCGTACGAGCGGTTCTTCGGTTCGACCTTCGACGCCATACTGGCCCAGCCGTCAATCTCCAGCGAAGAACGCGGCAACCTTGCCGAGCCCAGCCGGTTCGGGACGTTGGCGCGCAGGGTGTTCCAGCCGCTCCTCTCAGTCGAGAATCTGCGATGACCAGCGATCCCCCACCCTTCGACATCTGCGGGGAACTGCCCTCGGGAACCACCGTGCTGGAGGCGAGCGCGGGCACCGGCAAGACGTACACAATCGCCGCCCTCACCGCCCGCGCCATCGCTGAGGGCGCGGCCGAGCTGAACCAGCTGCTGCTGGTCACCTTCGGGCGGATGGCGACCAATGAGCTCCGGCTGCGAGTCCGGGAGCAGCTCGTTGCGGTCGAGGGCCGTTTGGCGGATGTGATCACTCAGGGTGCCCCAAGCAGGCCGCTTACCGAGCTCGAGGCCGTAATCGCGACCGGCGATCCGGATGAGCTCGAGTGCCGCCGCGCCCGCGTGGCGCGAGCGCTTGCGGAGTTCGATGCCGCAACCATTGCGACGACACATGAATTCTGCCTGCAGATGCTCGATGGCCTAGGGGTGCTCGGCGACCGCGAGCCGCATGCCACGGTCGTGGAACACCTGACTGATCTAACGCGGGAGGTGACCACCGACCTCTACCTGCAGCGCTATGCCGCAAATGGCTCACCGCCCATGACGTACGACGAAGCGTTGGAAGCGGCCAATCAAGCGGTCGAGGCCGTGCATGCTCGACTCGTCCCCGGCGGCCTCGGCCCCGATGACCCAACAGGCAGCGGAGAGCGGGTGGCGTTCGCGACCGCAGTACGCCAGGAGGTAGAACGCCGTAAACGGGCGGCCAATCTCTTCACCTACGACGACATGCTGACCCGACTGCGAGATGCCTTGGTTGACCCAGAACACGGGCCTGCGGCTGTCGACCGTCTCCGTCGGCGCTACCGCATCGTCATGGTCGATGAGTTCCAAGACACCGACCCGATCCAGTGGGAGATTCTGCATCGCGCCTTCCACCGGCATTGCACGTTGATCTTGATCGGCGATCCCAAGCAGGCGATCTACGCGTTCCGCGGCGCGGACGTTTTCAGCTATCTCGATGCAGTGCAGCAAGCCGACCAGGTCAGGACTTTGGCCGTCAACCGCCGTTGCGACCAGGCCCTGGTCGATGCGCTGAACGTGCTCGTGGGTGACGCCGCCTTGGGTGATGAACGGATCGCGGTGCGTCCGGTGGCGGCTCAGTATCAGCAGCGGCGGCTGACCGTACCTGCAGACGCGCAGCCCATCGCGGCACCGATTCGGCTGCGGGTCATGCCACACGCCGCCGATGCGGAGAGGGTTCCTAGCGTTGGAACGATCCGGCCCCAGATTGCCAATGATCTTGTCGCTGACATCACCGCCTTGCTGGGTTCAGGTGTCCAGTTGCTCGACCGACACAGTCCGCGACCGGTGCTCCCATCCGACCTTGCCGTTCTGGTGCGCAAGAACGAACGCGGCGAGGCGATTCGCGATCAGCTGGTGAGCGCGGGCGTACCGGCGGTGATGTACGGCGCCAGCTCGGTTTTCGCCTCGCCCATGGCGCAGGACTGGCTGACCCTGCTGCTCGCCCTCGAACAAACGCGGCAACAAACGGTTCGACAAGCTGCCCTCACTTGCTTCTTCGGCTGGACCTTCGCCGACCTCGTCGCTGCCAGTGAGGAGTCGTTGATTGAGCTCACGCAGCGCATCCGCTGGTGGAGCAAGGTGCTGCAGAGCCGTGGGGTCGCGGCCTTACTGGAAACGGCGACGAGCGAGAAACGGATCCCCGAACGCTTGCTCAGCCTGCGTGGTGGAGAACGCATGCTCACCGACCTGCGCCACCTCGGCCAAAGCCTGCACGCAGCCATGAGCTCGTCCCAGCTCGGCGTGGGAGCGCTCGTCGAATGGCTGCGAGCTCGCATATCAGAGGCACACCGCACTGGCATGTCCGAAGTCACAAGACGCCTGGAAACCGATGCCAAAGCGGTCACCATCCTGACCGTGCATCGCAGCAAGGGTTTGGAGTTTCCCATCGTCTATGTGCCCGAGGCCTGGGATCGGCATGCCAACGGCTCTGATGAGGGTCGGATTCTGAGATTGCACGAGCCGACCGCTGCAAGCAATGGCGAATGCGTGCTTGATGTTGGAGGTCGACACGGTCCGGGAAGGCCCGAGCGGTTCGCGCGGTATCGCGACGAGGAATCCGGCGAGGATCTGCGGCTGCTCTACGTCGCCTTGACCCGCGCGAAATGTCAGGTGGTGACCTGGTGGGCGCCATCATTCAACACACCAGCCTCCGCCCTGCAACGTTTTATTTCGCGCGAGTCGGGTGGTTCCGCAATACCGAAAGCGGCCTACCCACTGAACGGTGATCCCTTCAGCGGCCGCGACCTCGGCCCCGGATTCAGCGTTGAGGAACTGACTCCGCGCACCTTGACCGAGTGGCGGTCCAGTCCGGAGCCGCAAGCCGTACTCAACGTACGCCGCTTCGATCGTGAGCTCGATCTGACGTGGCGTCGGACCTCCTATTCGGCGCTTACTGCTGCTGCGCACGGCGCCGAGAGACCGGCACCGGCTGTGGGTAGTGAACCTGACCTCAAGCGTGAGGACGACGAATCGGCTCCGGTCACGTCCGCGCCTATCGCTGCGGACTTCGAAGCCAGCCCATCTGAGAACGGTCTTGGCGCACTCTCGCCCATGCACCATCTGCCGTCCGGCGCCGAATTCGGGACCGCTGTGCACGCGGTCTTCGAGCGTGTCGATCCGACGGCCGCCGACCTCTCGATTGCGCTTCGTCAAGCTTGTGCGGTGACGTTGGCTCAAGGCCCAGCCGGAACGCTGACTGCTGAAGACCTCGCTAGCGCGCTGCTCCCTGCATTCGGTACGCCACTGGGACCTCTTGCGGATGAGCTGCGGCTCTGTGAGATTCCCCGTAGGGATCGGCTGGCCGAGCTTGGTTTCGAATATCCGCTGACCGGCGGTGATACGACGAACGCTGAGGTCACCTTGGGCTTGATAGGCCCGCTGCTGCGCCGGCACCTCGCTCCGTCGGACCCGCTGGCCGGATATCCCGATCTGCTCGACGATCCGGCGCTGGCGAGCCAGATCTTGCGCGGCTACCTGACCGGCAGCATTGATGCGGTGCTGCGGATCCGACACGACGGCCAGCCGCCCCGCTACCTGGTGGTGGATTACAAGACGAACTGGTTAGGCAGTCTGGACGGCGAGCTGCTGACAGTTGGTGACTATGCACCGGCGCGAATGTCGCAGGCCATGATGAGTGCGCACTACCCACTGCAGGCGCTGCTGTACTCCGTGGCTCTGCATCGGATGCTGCGCTGGCGTCAACCCTCGTACGATCCCGCTGTCCATCTCGGTGGCGTGCTGTACCTCTTCGTACGCGGAATGGCCGGCCGGGACACCCCGCGAGTCGATGGCATGCCGTGCGGAGTGTTTAGCTGGCGGCCGCCTCCTGCGCTCGTCGTGGAGCTGTCTGCGCTGCTTGCTGGAGTAGCACCATGAGCACGCTGTTGCACCCGGCGCGAGTTGAGGCAGTGAAGCTACGCGTTGAGCGCGTCACTTTGCGCCCTGAGCCTGTCGAGGGGCACGCCTCAACAACCTCAGCGGGCAGATCCCTGTTAGTGCAGGGCGCCTCTGGTTTGCTTTCGGTCTTCAATGAGGCCGGCATCCTCAACGCCGCGGATGTGCACACCGCGAAGACGGTGTGCCGGATCGGACATGAGGCTGATGAGACGGTCCGGCTCGCCCTCGCGCTGACCGTTCGAGCACTCCGCAATGGATCGGTCTGCATCGATCTCCACACCGTCCGCAACACCGCCTTCGATGAGACCGAGGCCGCCATCGACCTTGCCGCACTGCCCTGGCCCGACCCGGAGGAATGGTTCGCGGCCATCCAGGCGAGCCCCTTGGTAGCGGATGGGGTTGACCAGCCGAGTGGACGACCGCTGCGGCTGGCCGACGGCTTGCTCTACCTCGAACGATATTGGCAGCAGGAGGAGTTGGTTCGACTCCAGCTACAGCGGCGTTTCGCGGCGCCAGCGCCGGAGATCGACCAGGCACGTTTGTCGGCTGCCATGCATAGGTTGTTCGACCATGAAGGCCTGGCGCCGGGTGAGGCAGATCGCCAACAGCTGGCAGCCGCGGTCAGCGCGCTCGGCAGCGTGACCGTGCTGGCAGGTGGTCCCGGCACCGGCAAGACAACGACGGTCGCCAGACTGCTAGCGCTGTTGCGGGATCAACCCGGACCGGCGCTGCGGGTTGCGCTAGCGGCGCCGACCGGCAAGGCCGCGGCTCGCCTCGAGGAAGCGGTGCGCGCCGCAGCGGCGCAGCTGGAACCTGAGGATCGCGCGCGACTGGGCGACGTCACGGCATCAACGCTGCATCGGCTGCTGGGCTGGCTGCCTTCGAACCGAAGCCGGTTCCGGCATGACGCCAGCAATCATCTGCCGCACGACGTCGTGATCGTCGATGAGATGTCGATGGTTTCCCTCACGATGATGGCGCGGCTCCTGGAGGCAGTCCGGCCGAGTGCTCGGCTGATTCTCGTCGGCGACCCGGATCAACTCTCCTCGGTTGAGGCCGGCGCAGTCCTGGCCGACATCGCACGGGCTCCCGGCCCACCGGATGCTGATCTTGGACGGCGGCTGGTGCAGCTCGGTCTGATCACCGAAACAGAACCTGCTCCAGCGCATGGAGTCGTGCAACTGACGCACACCTGGCGATTTGGCGGTGGCATCGACGCACTCGCTCGGGCCATCCGATCCGCCGACGCCGATACCGCCATCGACGTACTGCGCTCCGGTGCGAGCGATGTGCACTTCAGCGAAGTTGATCTTGAATCCGCGGCAACGGAGGCTTCGGCAGCAGCGCTGGCCGGCATGGCAGGACAGGTTCGCGAGGCCGGCATCGCCATGCTCGACGCGGCCAGATCTGGCGACGACGCAGGTGCGCTCGCGGCTCTTGACCGGCACCGCTTGCTCTGCGGGCACCAGCGTGGGCCGTACGGGGTGCGGCGTTGGGGTTTGGAGGTGGAGCGCTGGCTGACCGAGGCGATCCCCGGATACGCCGAAGACGGAGAGTGGTATGTGGGGCGGCCGCTGCTGGTGACGGCCAACGACTATGAGATGTCGCTCTACAACGGTGACACGGGGGTCATTGTCCAGACGCCCGACGGCGTACGCGCCGCCTTCGCCCGCGGCGCGGCGGCCAAGCTCTACCCGCCGGTGCGGCTGGACGCCATCCAAACGGTGCATGCGATGACCGTGCACCGGGCGCAGGGCAGCCAGTTCGACACAGTGTCCTTTGTAGTGCCGCCTCCGGACTCGCCTCTGCTCACCCGTGAGCTGCTGTACACCGCGGTGACTCGGGCACGGCGGCATGTCAACCTCATCGGCACCGAGGAAGCCATTAGGCGAGCCGTGCTGCGCCCCGCAAACCGGGCAAGCGGGCTGCGCCACCGACTGGCCTAAGCCGGCGAAGCAGGCGATCAAGCCGCGCGGAGCGAGCCCAGCGAGCGAAGCGATCAAATACGGATCGCGCGCCGCCGTGCTGAGGAGGAGAGAGCCGAGGCGTTCTTTCCTCGGCGAGCGACGACGAAGTAGGCGGCTCCAAAGCGCGATCCGCGCCCGCGATGTTCGCGCCGCCGCTCTGCAGGAGAAGCCGACGAAACGAGTCGAGAATACAGCCGATTCTCCGACAAGTCGTTTCGTCGGATTCGACGAAGACGGCGGCTACCCGGCGAACATCGCAGCGAGCGGAGGCGAGCCAATATAAAGAGCGAGCGCAGCGAGCGCAGCAATCAAATTGGTTCTTCGCCGTCTCGCCAAGCTTGAATCATCCGGGCTGCAATGGAGCTCTTTCCGGGGAGACCCAGCTCCCCGGCATCGAGCTTGGCGCTGAGCTGATCACGGGTGTACCACTCGGCATGGGCGATCTCGTCAAGATCAAGGCAGATGTTCGTGCCCTCGGCCCGACCGAAGAACGCAACCATCAGCGAACGCGGGAAGGGCCAAGGCTGGCTGCCGAAGTATCGCAAGTCCGACAGGGTGAGGTCGACCTCCTCCCCGATTTCGCGGTGGATGGCCTGCTCGAGCGACTCACCAGCCTCCACAAAGCCCGCCAGCACGGAGACCCGATTGCCCCACGTCGGCTGGCCGCCCAAAAGCAGCCGATCCTCGGCGTCGACGACTGCCACGATCACTGCCGGATCGGTACGAGGAAAATGCTCGCGGCCGCATGCCTTGCAGTGCCGGACAAACCCACCGCTGATGACGACCGTCGGACCACCACATCTCGGGCACTGCGGCTCCAGACGATGCCAATGCGTCAACGCCGCGGCGGTGGCTGCAATGTCGCGCTCATTATCGGTGAGCTGAAAGCCAACCTCGCGGAAATCGTGCACCTCGCCCTCGGTCAGCGTCTCTACTGCGAAGATCGGCTCGCTGTTGAGCACCCCGAGCAGCCGGTGCCGCTGGCTGTCGTACGCGACGAACGGCTTCGTCATCCGTAGCTTGCTGCCTCCGGCATTGGTGGTAAACCGGGATTCGGCGTCGAGTTTGAGCAGTTTCGCGTTGTCGTCGCGCCATAAACCAGCTACCCATTCCGCTGATCTGCGGTGGTGGTCGACGCGATCAAGGTCGCTCGCGATCGCCCACTCGATCATGAGATCAGGGTAACGGTTCAACCTGGGTACTCAGGATCGATTCGATCGCTGCGCGGTCCGGCAACCCCTCAGGCCGTACGATCTCATCGGTGCGTACGTGATAGAAGATCGCGTCGATTTCACCTATGGCCAGGCCCTGCGCCTCAGCCCAGGCCAGCCGATAGATAGCGAGCTGGAGCGGATCGGCGGTCTCGGCGCGACCAGTCTTCCAGTCCACTACTTGGAATCTTGCCTCTCCGGGTGCCGACGCGGACTGCTGGTAGACGGCATCGATCCTGCCGCGAATCAGCCGGCCAGCAATCACGATGCTGAATGGCGCTTCGATCGCGTACGGCACGGTGCTACCAAACCGGCCGGCCGCGAAAGCATCGCAGAGCTCGCGCAGCTGCTGTTCGTCATGAGTCCCCGAGTCTGCCCGGTTGGGCGGATCATCAAGATCAAGTAGCTGCTGCTGACCCAGACCCCCATTGGGTAGCTGGGCGCCGAAATAGCGCTCGACCCAGTGATGGAACCGGGTGCCGAAGCGGGCGGATCGCGATGGCTGGCGAGGCATCGGCCGTGCCAGCTCTGCGGCAAAGGCTTCCGGATCGGCATGCAACCTCAGCACTGCAGTCGTCGACAGCTGCGTGGGCAGCTCCACGAACTGATCGCCAGACCGCGACTCGACCGCCTCCACCAGCAACCGATCGATATCGGCATCCCATCCTGCGACGATTTCATGATCGTCGAGCAATAGCGGTTCGCTCTCGGGGTCCTCGTATCGGCCTAATTCGGCAAAGCGACCCCGCGCTCGCTCCACGTTCAACGCGGCATCGTGCCGTCTTGTCTCAGCTTCGGGATCCATTGGCGCCGGCCATGGCTGCGGAAGCACCTCGGTCACCAAAGGATTCTCCGGTCCTGGCGGCTGAGCTTCAGCGAGGAACTGGTCTTGCCGGACCGCCTCCTCGATGATCACCCGAAGGTAATTCGAGGCAGCTCGAGGGTTGCTGAGATCGGCCCGCCAGGAGTGACCAGTGCCTACCAGCAGCCGTTTTGCGCGGGTGACAGCGACGTAGGCCAATCGATCTTCGGCGAGTAGCTGCTGGCGGCTCAGCTGCTGTTTGTACTCCGCCATTCCGGCGTTCGTCGCTTCGCTGAGTTGCGGAATCGACGCAGCATCGCCACGTAAGTCGGCGGGTAGCACGGCGGGATTGATCACCCAGTTGTCGGTCACCCGGTCACTCGGGAAGACGCCTTTCATGAGGGCCGGCAAAAAGACCGCCTCCCATTCCAGACCCTTCGCTTTGTGGACCGTCAGCAGCTTGACCGCTTCACGGTCGGAGGGAACGGCCTGTTCAAGACCTGTGCCCTGGTCGCTTTCGGCCTGCAGGTAGCCGAGAAGACCGGACAACGAGGCATCGCCGTCGACATCGACGTACGCGGCGACCGCGTCAAGAAACGCTCCCAGCTGGTCGCGCCGCGAAGTGCGGGCGAACTCAGGTGTGGCCATCACCTCAACGTCCAAGCCGATTGTGGTGAGAATTCGACGGGTCAGGTCAAGCACCGGCTCGTCGCCGTGGCGTCGCAATGACGCCAACTCAGCCGAGATCTGAGTGAACCGCTCGCGGGCTGCCGGCGAGTACGCCGCCTCCCCTGGACTATCGAGGGCATCGAGCAGACTGACAACTTCGGTTGGGTCTATCTCGGCGACGGCTTGTTCCAACGAGCTGAGAACCGCCGTATTTTGCGTCTCCTCCTCGCTCGGCTGATATGTGGTCTTTGCGGCGCGGGCAAGCTCGCGGGCCCGGCGGCCGAGCAGGCCAAGATCACGCGGGCCGATCCGCCAGCGAGGCCCCGTTAGAAGTCTGATCAGATCGGGATTGGCCGTAACATCATCGATCAATCGCAACGTGGCGGTGATGTCCATGATCTCTGGCAGATGCAGTAACCCGCCAAGCCCGACGATCTCCACCGGCACATTTCGGGACGTCAGCTCTGCGTAAAGCGGCGCTATGTCAGCGTTGCGGCGGGTCAGCACGGCTACGTCCGCCCAACGGGACACCTCACCGTGTTCCTTCAACCCGGCGATCTGATCCCCGATCCAGCGGATCTCTTCGGGCCAACTCTCAAAGGTCGCCGCACGCACCTCGCCGGCGGCGGTTCCTTGCGGCGGCTGCAACAGTCCGAGACCGTCAAGGCCGTTGTCGGCCGATACAGGTCGCGCTGCGATTGTGGAGTCCGCCTCAGTTCGCAGCGGCCGGCTAAGCACATTCGCAACGTCCAGGATCGTGCACCCACTGCGCCGGTTGACTGTGAGCGCGTAGCGATGAGCTGGCCGACCGTCCGTACGGGGAAAGTCGTCGGCGAAGGTCATGATGTTGCTCGCTGCCGCACCCCGCCATCCATAGATCGCCTGGAAAGGATCACCCACCGCAGTCACCGGGTGGCCGCGACCGTCGCTGGGTGTCCGTCCAGCAAAGAGGCCCCGGAGCATGATGGCCTGCGCTGCCGAAGTGTCTTGGTACTCATCGAGCAGCACGACTCGGAAGGCGGCGCGCATTGCGCTGGACACCTGATGGACTTCGGTTGCCAGCCGAGCCGCAATCGCCATCTGGTCGGCGAATTCGACCAATCCCAGGCGATGCTTCAGGTCCTGGTAATCGCGTACCAAGCTGGCGAGTTCGAGACGCTCCTGGCAGGCGATGATCGCCTTCTTGACATCGGCGTAGGTGTTGCCTCGGTTGTTGCGTGGCGCCGACGCCAAGCCGAGCAGCAGGTCCCGAGCGTGCCCGTCCAGATCGCTCGCATCCACTAGGTGCTGCTGAAGATCAGCATCCAGTCTGAGCACTCTTTCGGTCACGGTAGCGGGCCGGAGTCGGGAGATGAATTCGAATGGTCCGGCTGCGGCCTTCACTACCCGCGACGCCAACCGATATCGGGTAGCTCCGCTGATCAAGGTCGGGTCCGCCTCAAAACCCAACCGCAGCCCATGCTCGGCAACCAGCCGAGCGGCGAACGCGTCATAGGTCATGATCAACTGTTCACCAGATTCATCCACTCCGCGATCAGCGATCACTCCGGCACGCAGCAGCGCATTTCGTACCCGTTGGGAGAGCTCGGCAGCTGCCTTTCGGGTGAAGGTCAGGCCGAGTACTTCCTCGGGCCGCACAGCACCGGTTCCAACCAGCCAGACCACCCGAGCGGCCATTACCGTGGTCTTGCCTGATCCTGCGCCCGCGATGATCACGCCAGGCTCGAGCGGTGCGGTGATGGCCTTCAGCTGCTGCGTGGAGAAGGAAATGCCGAGCGCGTCAATCAACTCGGCAGGGCTGTCGAGCCGAATCCGCCGGGCTGGCGGCATCAGAGTGAGAACGGTCACTAGGGCACCCTCTTTCTCGTAGGCACCGTTACGGTGCTTGCTGTTGGGACTCGGCGGTAGCCGGGGTGAGGGTCTGTGGCGGTCGCTCTTCGAGGGCCTAAATGACACCACCGCCCCCGGTTCTCGCGGGGCTGGAGATCGGCCACAGGGAGATGCGCCGCAGAGCGCCGGTTAGTGACCACCCGAGAGCTGGCCTCGTCGCCGCCGAGTCGACGTCGCTGCCATTGTGAGGAGTTGCTTTGTCTCTTGCCCTGCCCGCCGCTGAGTTCTTCGTCGGCGTCGACTGGGCTGCTGAGGTCCACGCCGTGTGCGTGATCAACATCGAAGGGAAGGTGCTGTCGCAGTTCACCGTGGCGCATTCCGCCGATGGGATCGCCCTGCTGCTGCGTCGGCTGGCCAAGTTCGGTGAGCCGATCGACATCCCAATCGGGATCGAACGTCGCGACGGGCGGCTGGTCGACCTGCTGCTGGAGGCCGGGCATCCGGTGGTACCGGTCAGCCCGAACGCGATCAAGACCTGGCGCGAAGGCGAGGTGCTCTCTGGTGCCAAGTCCGATGCCGCCGACGCCGCGGTGATCGCGGAATACCTGCGGCTGCGGCGGCACCGGCTGACCGCCGCCGCCCCATACTCGGCTGAGACCAAGGCGGTCCGCACCGTAGTCCGCACCCGCGACGACCTGGTACAAATGCGGGTAGCCGCGGTCAACCAGCTGGCCGCGCTGCTGGACGCCTACTGGCCCGGAGCCACCGCAATCTTCGCCGACCTGGAGTCCAAGATCGCCCTGGAGTTCCTCAGCCGCTACCCGACCCCGACCGCGGCCGCCCACCTCGGCGAGAAACGCATCGCCGGGTTCTGCGCCGCGCGCGGCTACTCCGGCAAACGGTCCGCCGCCGAGCTGCTCACCCGGCTCCGGGCAGCGCCAGCCGGCACCACCGAGCCCCACCTCACGGTCGCACTCCACGACGCCGTTCTGGCTCTGGTCGGCGTGGTAAAAGCGGTCAACACTGCGATCAAGGACCTCGACAAATCCGTCGCCGCCCGGCTCGGGGAGCACCCGGACGGGAAGATCTTCACGTCGCTGCCACGGTCGGGTCAGATCAACGCCGCCCAGATGCTCGCCGAGTGGGGCGACTGCCGCCAAGCCTACGAAGCACCCGACTCCATCGCCGCGCTCGCCGGCTGCACCCCAGTAACCAAGGCCTCCGGCAAACACAAGGCCGTCCACTTCCGCTGGGCCTGCAACAAACGCTTTCGGGTGGCCATCACAACCTTCGCCGACAACAGCCGAAACGCCAGCCCCTGGGCCGCGAAGATCTACAACGACGCCCGCACAGCCGGCAAAGACCACCCCCACGCCGTCCGCATCCTCGCCCGTGCCTGGATCCGAGTGATCTGGCGCAGCTGGCACAACAACACGCCCTACGACCCCACCAGACACCGAGCCGCCCAACCGCTCTCCGCGCACTCTTCGATCAACCTCGCAGCATGAGGTTGACACAGGGAGTGTCATTTCACCACCTGTTGACCAGCCGGCTGTGCGGGACAACTGGTGCGGAAGGGACAGTATCGACAGCCAGGTCCGATGCGGGCGTCGTGATGTTCGCTACGAATGATCTGCGCGGCCGCGGCCAAGCGATGATGCACCCAGGTCGGCTGTTCGGGAGCCAAGGTCTCATCGGCAACGTCCAGCGGCTTGATCGGGAACGGAACATCATCAATCGAGGCTTGCAGAAAGGTCTTCGGATGGCCGCCATCCCCGTCGGCGAGCCTCAGATACACCAGTTCCGCGCCAGCCGGCCGGGCACCCTCCCCCACGACGGCGGCGAAAGCGCCCTGCTGGACCGCCAGCTGGTAAACCCCGAGTTGATCGTGCAACGCAATATCGGTGGCCGTCGGCGCTGTTTTTGAGGTCTTGAAATCCACGATCCGAATCCGCCCATCAGGATCGCGCTCGACCCGATCAGCACTGCCAGTGAGGTGGATCCGATCCGTGCCCAGATCCACCTCGCAGGAGAATTCCACCTCGGTGCCGATCAGCGTGTGATCCGATCTGGCCTCTTGCCATGTCAGGAAGCGCTCGAGCGCGGATTCTGCCTCCACCCGCTCCACCGCGGACAGCCAGTGGGCGTCGAAGTCGAGCTGGTGCCATACCGACTCAAGATGGTGGGAGAGCTCGTCGTGATCGACCTGAGTATGAGCGCCGTACTCGGCCAGCACATGGACCACCGAGCCAAAGCTTGCCGCAGCCGAGCGCGCCGTCTCTGCTTGCGCCTTTCGTGCCAGGAACCACTGTCGCGGGCAGGCCAGCACGCCCGCCAGCTGACTGCCGGAGAGGTGCACCGGTTCTTCAGGGGCGACGAGAGGCCAGTCGGATCGAGTTAGCTGGCGCATCCCCCACCAGTGCTGAGGTCGAGCAGCCGGTACGAACGGCTGACCATCAGCATCGGTTGCATCGGCCAACCGCGCCAGTCGCACGGCGGCTTCCTCCCGAAGCTGCGGCGGGGCTTCGGGGTTGACCGTGATGCTCCGCAGCTCGGCGACGAGAGCCGACAGCGTCAGAGGTCTTTGCGGCCGGCCAGGCAGCTCGCGAGGCGCCACGCCAAGCTCGGTGATGAAGCGGGAAGGCTGGTCGGCCTCGCCCTCGGTGCCCGCAACCGCGGTCACCACTAGCCGCGAACGAGCGCGCGTGCATGCGACGTAAAAGAGCCGCCGCTCCTCCGCGATCCGGGTGGCCGTCGGAACCGGTGCCATCACCTCGTGGCGGCCCAGACGATCCGGCTCCAGCAGTGATCCGCGCCGACGTACGTCTGGCCAGCGACCCTCCTGGACACCCGCAACTACAACGAGGTCCCACTCCAATCCCTTAGCCCGGTGCGCAGTGAGCACGCGGACCGCCGATCCGCGCAGTTCTGACTCCCGCAACGGATCTGCGGGAATCTGCTGGCCCTCTACCTCCGCCAAGAAGCCGGTCACCCCGCGCAGGCCCGAGACTTCCTCCGAGCGAGCCGCGATCTCAAAGAGGGCGCAGATCGCATCAAGATCACGGTTGGCCCGACGCCCAGCCTCACCGCCTCGACTCGCCTGTTGTCGCAACCTTTCGGGCCAGGGCGTCTGCGACCACAGCAGCCACAAGGCCTCCTCCGCGGTGCTGCCGGTTTGGATCGCGCGTTCGCAGCGCCACAGCAATTTGGCCAAGCCGCGAGCAGCATCGACATCCGGGCCCGGTGGGCAGTCATCCAATAGGTCCGCCTGATGCAGTGCCAAACTGATCAGCTGGGCAGAAGGCCGCGGTAGGGCTGTACCAGCCAGTTCCGCACGCTCGACCTCACGCAAGACGCGTCCCAGTCGGCGCGTCGCCATGCTGTCCATGCCACCAACCGGTGAGGTGAGCAGCAGCTGTGCCTCATCGGCAGTCGGCCTGCAACCTCGAGTGGCGACCTGGAGAGCAAGCAAGAGGGGACGCACCGCCGGGTCGGCGGCCAACGGGATCTCGTCACCGGCCACTTCGACCGGGACGCCAGCAGCGGCGAGTGCTCGGGTGAGTCCGGGGATCATGGCGCGCCCGGCACGCACCAGCACTGCCATCTCACTCCATGCCAGGTTGTTGCGAAGGTGCGCGCTCCGCAGGATGTCTGCAATGTGCTCTGCTTCCGCACCGGCACTGCTGCAGGTGAAAATCTCCACCTTTCCCTTGGCAAGTTCCGGATCCGCGGCCGGATGCCGGAACGCCTCGAACACGTCGGCCGGCAACGACCGGGGCAGACCCAAACGACTGACGATACGACGGCTCGCTGTAAGCAGGGCGCTGCCGAAGCGGCGAGTCCGGTTGAGTGCCAGTACCGGCGCCCGCGCGCCCTCTCGGGTTCGAAACAGCTCCGGGAAGTCCAGGATCCCGCGCGCCTCGGCACCGCGAAAGGCATAGATCGACTGGTCGGGATCTCCGACGACGATCACGTCGCGGCCATCACCGGCGATGACTTGCAGCAGCCGGACCTGCGAGGGATCGGTGTCTTGATACTCATCCACAAAGACGCAGCCGATCTCCCTGCGCAGAGTTGCGACGATCTCCGGCTTGGTCAGCAAGATCCGGCAGCGGTGCACCAGCTCGGCGTAGTCCAGGACGCCTTCGGCATCGAGTACGTCGAGGTATTCATCAAAGAAGGCCCCAACGCTGACCCACTCCTCTCGCCCGGTGGCCTGGCCCGCCGCAGCAACGTCATCGGGATCCATGCCAAGTTGTCGTGCCCCAGCAAGGACGGCACGAACCTCGCTGGCGAAGGCCCGGGTCGGAAACGCGCGAGCGAGTGAGTCCGGCCACTGGGCTCGTCCGGTCTCCAAGCTGCCCTGAAGTGTCTCCCGGACCCGGAACTCTTGCTCAGGGCCGGTCAGCAGCCGCAACGGCGCCCCAAGGTCATCTGATTCCACGCCCAGCTCGTCGCCGAACCGGCGCACCAGCGAGTAACAGAAGGCATGGAAGGTCATTGCCATCGGGGTCACCGTGGTACGCCCCAATCTGGCGGCGATACGCGCCCGCAAATCGGCCGCGGCCTTTCGGGAGAAGGTCAGCACGAGGATGCTGTCGGGAGTGGCGCGCTGGCGGTCGATTCGGTCAACCACGCACTCCACCAGAGTCGTGGTCTTGCCGGTGCCGGGTCCTGCCAGCACCAGTAGTGGCCCTCCGGCATGCTCGACCACGGCGCGCTGCGACGGGTCGAGCACTGGAGGTGTGGGCAGCTTCTCCGCCCCCCGAGTTAAGCGGTACATCGCGTCAGTCCTGGTCTAGAACCTGATCAACTCATTCATAGTTATTGGATCAGAGTCGACTGACGAATTCTCGGATCGCGCGCCGCCGTGCTGAGAAGGAGGGAGTGGACACGCTTTTCCGTCCCCGAGTGACGACGAAGTCGGCGGCCACCAAGCGCGGTCCGCCCCGCGATATTCGCGCCGCCGATCTGCAGGAGGAGCCGACGAAACGCTTCCAGAGCAGAGCTAATTCCGCGGAGATGGTCGTTTCGTCGGATCCGACGAAGACGGCGGCTTCCGCGAAGATCGCAGCGAGCGAAGCGAGCCATTAGATAGAGCGAGCGTCAGTGAGCGGAGCAATTCAAATGGGATCGCGCGCCGCCGTGCTGAGGAGGAACGAGCCGACACGCTTTTCGTCGGCGAGGGACGACGAAGTAGGCGGCTATCAAGCGCGATCCGCGCGGAGCGAGCGTGAGCGAGTGGAGCAATTCAAATTGGTCGGTTCCGCCTGGCAGAGTCGAAGATCGCGATTGCGGCTGCCGCGACAAGTCCGGTGCCCAAGATCAAGTCGCCGAACTCAGCAAACGGATCGAAGTAGATCGTGGTGCTGCCGTCTCGGATCAGGGCCGCGTACGCGAGCACGCTCATGCTCAATACGTAGTTGGTCAATACCAGCAGCACTCGGGTCGGGCGTGGAAAACGCCGGCTCTCTCCATTGGCCCAACCCGAACCCGTCAGAAGGTCCCACGTCAGACCGAACAGCACCAGAGCGGCTCCGGAGAAACCCAGCACCGCTCCAAGCGGATCGGAGATGAAGTCGCGATATGAGAAGAGTGCGGACAAGATCAACAATGCGGCGAATGCCAGCGCCCGCTGACGCGTCAACTTCCGGCGAATGAGCAAGATGCCGATCGCGACAATCACCACCCCAGAAGCAACCAGGTTGAGCGCATCGGGATTGATCGGCGCCGCTACTCGATTGCCAAACAGCAGCTGGCGCGCCAGTGCAACCAACATGACGCCGATACAACCCATGACGAGAGCTCGGCCAGCCTGTCCGCGGCGAGCCGCACGCACCGCGAGGATCACTAACACCACTCCGATGAGCACCCTGCTCGGGTCGACGAGTCGAGTGACGAGCGGGGTGATGTCGTAAGACAACCGGGCCACAGCACCCCCCGGCTGAAGCGCGCCAACTACCTGGATGGCGGCGAGGAAGACCTGAACCGGGATCGTGATGGCGATCAGGGAGGCGGCCACGGCAAACCCCAAGCGGCCCAGCTCATCCCCCAGCTCTGAGACCACGGGGGCCGATTCTCGTCGACGGGATAGTCGTAGCAGCACGAGGCCGATCACGGCGAAGGCGGCAACCAGCGCGCCTGCCCACAACAGCGCTGTTAGGCCTTCGACCACGGGATCTCGTTGCGCGATCTGCCATCCGCCCTGTACCAGCCGGATGCCACTGATGGCGGCCAAGATCACGTAGGGCCATGATCGGCTGGCAAGCCGTTGTGCATTCTGCGTTGCCGAGACGGTGGCCCGCACCGAGACCTCAGCTACTGAGGCACCCGCGAGCGTTGCTGCCGGCAGCGCAAGGTAGCCGAGTAATGCCGCAGTTTGTTGCAGGTTGAGCGGGTTGAAGTCCTGGCCAAAGACCTTGGCTTCGCGGGTCTCGGCGACTCCGATGGTCATCGTGACGCCGATCAGCGTCCAGATCACAGCAAATTCCCACCACGCGAAGCTGCGCCGCCATCGAATGATGACGAGCACCAGAATCGCGAGCATGAGACCGGCCGCCAGGATCGGCCAGCCTGCCCATCCGACTAGCGATGGACTGCGCAGCGACCAAGTTCCCATCACTATGAGCGTGAACAGCAGGCCCAAGAGCCTTAGCCACACGGGTCCGTGTTGGGCCGCCGCCATCAGTGCGGCGACTCCGAAAGAAAGGAAGAGAACTAGTGGCCATACGGCCTGTGCCGGCAACCCGAGACCAGAGCCAAAGCCGAAAACGATCAAGGTGCTGTGCTGACGGACGAACCCGGAAAAGATCACCGTCAACGCGGCGATAGTGAAGACGAGGTAGCCGACTAGCACGATAGCGCGCAGCCCGTACGGCCACATCACGTCACGTAGCCGCCCCTGCTCAATCGGATCAACCAGCGTCTGCCGGTACAGAGCCGCCACGAATCGGCCAAGCCGCGTCCGGCCCTGGAGGGCTATCGGCCCTGAGCCTGTCGAAGGGCCTGAGCTGACCACCATCTCGGTACCGGTCGCCGAATCCGATTCAGACTGCATTGTCCCGCGCCTGGAAGGTCCAGTCGTTGTTGAACAACAACACTCCTTGTTCGATCGCCAACGCCGGCCGGTCCTGTTGGAACTGGGTCAGCGGCGGCAGGTCCCAGCCAGAGATCACGGTGCCGTCTCTAGCTATCACCGAGGCCTCGGTCGGACCCCACGCCACGAGATGATCTAGAGAAGGTGTGAGCGTCAATACCGCCGCCAGCTGCTTGGAGACCACACCGTCCCTAGTCAAGATGGCGGACTCACTCTTCGTTGCCACCACAATGTGATCAGCGAAAGTTGCTATGTCAGTTAGCGTCCCGAACATCGGTCGCACCCATCGGTGCCGCCCCGAATCCGTCGCCAGCGCATGGGCTGTTTGATCTTGAATGACGACGACGGTGTCGTTCATCACGGTGGCCGCACTACCCTGCATTTCTGTATCCCAGCGACGCTCCCCGGTGTTCTCATCAAAGGCAGTCGTCGTACCACCGCGGTCCATGATCACAATAACGCCGGAGCCGGTGGCAGGCGGCACGTTGACGTCTGATCCAACCTCATGCCGCCACAGCACAGAACCAGTGGCAAGATCAAACCTGCGCATCTCCCCGGCAAGATCGACTAGGACCGCATCCTGATCATTGATCCGAGCCGGTGCCGTGGGTGCAAGATCGTTAAGTAACACCTGCCAGAGGCGCACCCCAACATCGGAGTAGCCAACCATCTGGCGGTTGCTCGTGGTTGCGATGACGACATTGCCAAACGCACTCAAGGTCATCAGGGTGCCGCCGGGATGGGCTCGCCAGACCGAAGTCCATGCGGTCGGTGATTTGGGAGTAGTGGCGACCAGGTCGCCACCGACAGTGGCGCGGACCACGAGACCCGACTCAGTACGCACCGGCGTAACCGCGGATGGCGAACCACTCATCGGGGCTTCACCAAATGTCGGATTGATCGAAATCGTACCTAGGTTCTTGGTGCTCCAGTGCTGCGGAACTGTCCAATGAATGGGTGCGTTCGTGGTGGTCTGGATGCTTGGCGGTGGCGGATCGATACGGGTGGTGTCGGTGCGTACGTCGGCATAGCTCTGGCTCTCCGCCAACATCCCCTCGCGGCGACACCAGGTCTGGGCCATGGCAACCACCCGACCCAATTGGCCTGCCTTAGACAGATAGCGGACTTCTCCGGTCACCCTCAGGCAATCACCATCGACAGCATCGGCTCGTAGCTCGCTGCGATAGTCAAAGGTGTCCCCCGCAGATCCCGCCGTGCTCCACTGGCTCCCCGCACGTACATCGGGCGGTATCAACAGGAGCGCCGGGCTATAGACATAACCCTCCGACGGTGTGCTTACACCCATGAGCTCGATGCCGGCATTCACTCGATAGAAGCGGATGGTCTGGGCGATCGCGGCTGGATCGTTGATTGGCGTGGTGGTGGTCCGCAAAATTCGAATCCGGTCCCGGTCGCCATAGGCCTCACCGAGCATCTTGGTAGCGAAGGCGCCATCGGTGCTCAGCAGACCGACAACACCCGCGAAGCGTGCCGATTCGGTGACCGCAATTCCTGCAGTGGTTTTGAGCTCGCGCGTGGTGGCAGTCCGCTCGTACGACGCTGCACCATCTGCGGGCAGATAGCGGGAGGCTGCGGTGGCTCGGGAGGCCACGCCCACCGAGCTGGCCACGAATGCGGCAGCAGCGACGAGTGCCGCGACGACGCCAAACACCACTAGCGGCCGCCACCATGGCCGTGGATCTATCGGTTGCGGCCATGTGGGATTGATCGCGACACTGCCGAGCGGGTCCGGGGGCAGCGTCGACCAGTCTTGGACGGGAAATGGCGACCATGGCTGGTCGATATGCGATGGCTCGCTACGCTCGCCGCGTGGCATGCGGAAAGTATCTAATGGCTTATCGCGTCAGAACCGACGATTGGCCAGCACCGGGATAGCAGCGCGGGTCTTACTCACGGCATCGAGGTCGAGGTCGCCGACAAGCAAGCCAGGTTCGGCGCCCAATGATCTCAACACCTCACCCCGAGGAGAGATCACCGCGCTATAACCAACGCCCGTGGGTGCAGTGTTTGATTGCTCGCTCCGCTCGCTGCCGACGCCGGCCGCAGCCGGATCCGCCTGGCCCGCAGCGACCAGATACGAGGTGCTGTCCAACGCACGGGCCCTAGTCAGCAGCTGCCACTGCTCGACCTTGCCAGGCCCCGATCCCCAGGACGCAGCCACACAAATGACCTGGGCACCCAGCTCGGCAAGTCTGATGTAGAGGCCTGGAAACCGTACGTCGTAACAGGTGGTGAGCCCGATCTTTGTCTCTCCCACCGTGATCATGACCGGCTCCGTACCAGGCGCCACCGTTTCGGATTCGCGAAACCCAAACGCATCGAAGAGGTGAATCTTGTCGTAGTGCGCATCAACGCCCGGCCCAACGACACGCAGCGTGTTGTGGACCCTGCCGGCGTCTCCTGGAGTAAACATTCCAGCCACGACAACCAGCTGATGGTACTCGGCGATCTTTCGCAGCTGCTGCGCCCACGGTCCATCAACAGGTTCAGCAACTTCGGCCAGCGGCAGCCCGAAACGACGCATAGTGGCCTCCGGGAAGATCACCAGCTGGGCGCCGTTCTCGGCAGCTTCGGCGGTTCGTGTTGCGACAAGCTCCAAATTCTCGTCAGGATCGGCACCACTGAGGATCTGGGCAACGGCCACTCGAAGCGTGCTGCTCATGCGAGGTCTCCTTGTTCGCTATTCATCTGCCAAACCAGGACTTCTGCTTCCGTCTCTGCGAAGAGTCTCAGCTGAGCAGAGCCTGACAGCCGAAGCGAGTCACCAGGCTCCAGTCGACCGATCGACTCCACATCAATAACTCCACGAGCCAGATAAACGTGCAGTAGGTCACCGGCGGGCAGCGTGCGTGACGCGCCGGCTGGCAGCACGCTGACCCACAAGGTGGAGCCGGTGCTACCGAGGCTCACGACCGCATCGGGATGACGGCCTGAGGCTATCGGTACCCAGCCGTGAGCAAGATCAGCTAGCACCAGTTCGCGTTGCTGATAGCTGGGAGGGCCGCCCGGCTCATCCGGTGTGACCCACATCTGGATGAAGTGCACCGGCTCGGGGGCCCGCGTGGGATCGATTCGATAGGCATCATTACGCTCGGCGTGCACAATCCCCGAGCCTGCGCTCATGCGCTGCGCAAGTCCTCGATAAATCAACCCGGAGTTGCCGTGTGAGTCCTCGTGGACGAGGGACCCGGAGAGCACCCAGGTGATGATCTCGGCGTCCTGATGAGGATGATCGGCGTAGCCGGCCCCCGCGCGTACCACATCGTCGTTGTTGACCAGCAGACGACCGAAGGACACATTTCCGGGGTCGTAGTGCTCGCCAAAGGAGAAGCTGTGGTGAGTTTCGGCCCAGTCGGTTCGGGTTAGAAAACGCAGTCGTGCCCGACGCAGCTCAACACCTGACGTATCGATCCTCGGCGTAGTCACGACTTCAGTATCGCGGCCGGTGGAATATCTGGAAGCTGCCACCGGCGTACGCTCACCTCGTGTCTGCTCGCCCCACCCCTGAGCCCATTGCGCCTGGGCAGGAATCGGTTTGGGACTATCCTCGTCCGCCCGCGATGCGAGCTAGTGATGAACAGCTCATCGTGATCTTGGGCGGCGTGGAAATCTGCGAGACGTGGAGCAGCTGGCGCATTCTGGAGACTGGTCACCCGCCGACCTACTACCTACCTCGTTCGGCCTTCATTGCAGGCTCGTTGCGGCCGGCTCGCGGCTTCTCATACTGCGAGTGGAAGGGACGGGCTGCGTACCTCGATGTGACCGGTGGCAGCAAGATCGCATCTCGGGCAGCGTGGTACTACCCACACCCGCATGGCCGTTATTCGGCAATTATTGATCATGTCGCGATCTATGCCGCTGAAATGGATCAGTGCCTCGTCGACGGCGAACGAGTGGTACCGCAGGCTGGCGGCTTCTATGGCGGCTGGATCACCTCAAGCGTGACCGGTCCGTTCAAGGGCGGGCCCGGCACCAAGGACTGGTGACCCGGTGGATGACGATTACACCGAATTGGTGCTGAGCCTGGTCGAGCAGATACCACCTGGCCAGGTGGCGACTTATGGAGACATTGCCGAGATGGTGGGACGAGGTGGACCCCGCCAGGTGGGCCACGTCATGGCACAGTTCGGTGGCGGCGTGCCTTGGTGGCGTGTGGTGCGCGCGGATGGGCGCCCCGCCCGAAGCCTCGAGAAGCGCGGCTTGACATTGCTCAAAGCCGACCAGACTCCGATCAACGGTGATCGCGTCGACATGGCGCGGGCCCGGTTCAAGCATCGATGAGCTAACTGGCTGAAGAAGGCCCATCTGACGCGCCGTGATCGCCAACTACTTGTCGAGACACGACATTGGCAGGGTTCACATTGCGCCGTGATCTATGACAGGCTAGGGACGCTGTTGCAAGTGGTCGGTGTCGTGGTAAGTGCTACGCCCCCAGAACTTTGCGTGGGCGTGAGGAAGAACCTGGCGTCCAACAGCAGTCGAAACCGTGAGGTGCGGTTTCGAATGCAGATGCTAGGAGAGATGTTTCATGGCGCAGGGAACCGTTAAGTGGTTCAATGCCGAAAAGGGCTACGGCTTCATTGCCGTGGACGGCGGCGGTCCGGACGTTTTCGTCCATTACAGCGC
>DATLQC010000098.1:0-2728 GCA_035535395.1 Propionibacteriaceae bacterium
ACTCCGCGACGGCAGCGGCCAGCGCCTCTCCTTCGCGGACTGCAGCCTCAGGTTCCAGACCGGCTGCGGCGGCTGCGCTGCGGAGCTCATCCAAGGCTGCAGCAAGGGTGCGTGTCGACGGCTCTGTCACGGCAAGTCCAATGTGCTGCGAGGTGCCTCCGGCGCGGGCTGGTCGCCGATGTTCAACGCCCCTCCGGTGGAGGCATGGCCGAACTTTTCCTGCAGGAAGCGGCCGTGCACGATCAGCGCGTCGGCGTCGACTCTGACAACCGCGTCGAAGATCTTGTCCATCGTGGCGCTCAGCAGGTCCAGCTGATCGATCAACAGCATCAATGAGGTCTTGCCGTTTTCGATCGGACGCGAGTCGGCCCACTGCCGCGGCAGCCGGGTGTACGCGCCGATCGCTTCGGGCAGGTAGTCGGTAGCTGTTGCCATGACGGAGTAGGCGTCCGGGCTGCCGAGTCCGAGGTTGCGGAGCCTGGGCATGGTGCCGCGTACGGTCTGGGCAACACGACGGACTCTGGACTGAACCGGAGCCGGCACCACGCCGCCGTCGACCATTTCCTCGACGTGGTCCAGTGCACGCATGATGTCGGATTCGGTCGGTGCCGCAGGTGGTGGTGGCGGCGGCTCGGGGGAGGGTTGCGGACGCCGCCCAGCGATGGCGGCGATCCAGTCCTTGAACCCCATGAGATGCAGACGATGATCGAGAAGCTGGATTCGAGGTCAGCGCAGCCCGCCGGGGGCGGCGCCACTTTCCAGGTCCAGGGCACCCGAGGCTAGCTGATGATCTTGGCGTTGCACCCGATCGAGGTACTCGCGGGACTTGGCGACTTCGGTCTCCAATGTGCCGATAGTGGCTGCCATGGTGTCCAGTGCCTGCATCTTGAAATTGTCGATGGAATCCATCGTCGCGTAGATGTTCTGGAATGCCGCTTGCAGCTGGGGAAGTCCGATCGTGGCCGAGGCCGCCTGCTGCTGGATCTGTGCCGAGTTGTCACGCATCATCTCCGAGGTGCGCTGGATGAGGTCGGAGGTCGTTGTATTCAAGGCCGTGATCTGGTCGAGAACCAGTTTCTGGTTTCCGAGCGCCTGCGCCACGATGACAGCCGTGCGGAGGGCCGAAATTGTCGTGGTCGACGCCCGATCGACACCCTTGATCAGCTCAATGTTGTTCTTGATGATGATGTCGATGGCGAGATAGCTCTGGATCGACACAGCGAGCTGGGTCAGCAGATCTTGGTGCTTTTGACGGACGTAGAACAGCACGTCCTGGCTCAGCGCCTTCGCACGCTCAGGGTCGGAGATCTCCAACTGAGAGATTGTGGCGGCGAGCCGTGCGTCGAGCCTCTCGGCTACGTAGATGTAGGCGTTCAGGCGACCCATCGTTCCCCAGAGGTTCTGCTTCTCCAGATTGAGGGCGACGTTGTCCTTGGTCAGCTCGTCCTGGCCGTTCCGTAGGGCATGCAAAATCCCGTTCAAGTGGCCTTGGGCGGACTCATAGCGGCGGAAGTAGTCCACGATCTTGTCGCCGAAGGGAATCACCCCCAGAAACTTGCGCGTCCCAGTGGCCCGGCTCGGGTCCAGATCCTCGACCGTACGGCGCAGCTCGAGCAGGGTGTTACCAACTTTGGACCCCTGAGCAACTGCGCCTTCCTTGAGCGCCCGCACCGGAGTCTGCAGCAGGCGGTTGGAGGTCTCGGCAGCTCGGCGAATGTCGGCGTCTCCAATGGCACGAACGTCGGCTGCCTGCTTGGCGAACTCAGGTGAACGCGTCTGAGCCGTCATCAACGCACTCAGGAAGCCGTCCACCTTGCTGTCGAGGGACGGAATCATGGCCGGATCGACCTGCGGAGCCATCGCAGGAGCCTGCGTGGCTACGACCGGTGGCGGCGGAGCCGGTGCGGTCAGGGTCAGCGGGTTGCCCTCGGGCGGAGTGAGCGGCGCAGGCGCCGCGGCGGACGACGTAGGCTCGGTCATCGACTTCCTCTCTGGGCGCAGGCTTTGGGCGCGCGTTGCGTTTCTATCGCAAGCTGGTCGCGTTTCGGGCTATGACGTGCAAATCTACTCGACGCTGGTTGCAACAAGCCGAGCTCACGTAGCGATCACTCTCTCCACGATCCTCGGGTGTCGTGGCAGGTGGACGTTCCGCACATTTGGTGGAAGAGGTACGCGCCCCGGACGCGGGCGTTTGCGCCGGTTTGGTGGGAAACGCACGACACTCCTCTCCGATCACATCGCGGCATTGGAGGAGGCGGTGGGAGATTGCGGTGGCGACGACGTCGTCCGGCTCGCGCGCAGCTTTTCGGGGACAGCGGCGCCGCTCACCAGACCTGCAGCGGCCGCCGCCGCGGTGGCCTGCTCGAGCAGCTCCAGAGGGGAGAGGCCATGCTCAACCGCTACCCGCTCAAGATCATCAAACTCAGGCGTCACCTGCCTGATCGTGCCGTCCCGATGCGCGATCTTGATCGGTAAGTCGTGGCCGGCGACAGTCAGATCAATCCAACCCCTTGGCAGTGCTGTCTTGCGCACAGTGGTCTCCCGCACACCGATGGTGCTGGTCTGAGCCAGCACTACCTCGCGAAGATCAGTTGCTTGATCGGGTCGCGCCAGAACGGTCAGCGTCTGGGCCGGTCGGCCTTTCTTCATGGTGATCGGCACTAACCATGCGTCGGCTGCCCCGGCAGTGAGCAAGCGTGTCAGCACGCCTGGCCATAGCCGGGGGTCC
>DATLQC010000099.1:0-4683 GCA_035535395.1 Propionibacteriaceae bacterium
GTTCGCGCCCATGCTGCTGACGATCACGTAACGGCCGATCCCCGCCTGCTTCGCCGCCGCGATCAGCTTCACCGCTCCGCCGTAGTCCATAGTCTCCTTGCGCTCCGACCCGCTCCCGGGACCCGCGCCGGCGGCGAACACCACGGCATCGCACCCGGCGATCGCCTGCGCGACGTCGTCCTCGCTCCCATGCTCCAGATCGACCACTGCCGGCTCCGCACCGGCGTGCCTCACGTCGTCCGTCTGGTCGGGGTTCCTGATCAAGGCGACGACCTCGTCCCCGCGCTCTGACAAGACCTTGGCGAGGCGTAGGGCAATCTGACCGTGGCCTCCGGCAATGGCAACACGCACGGCTTCAAACCTAGACCCGCACGCGACGCCGCAGCCGCCGGGTCGGCCAGACGGCAGTCCCAGATCTAGCCTCACTCACCCACCCGCGAGACGTAACTGGCGTGGACCATTCAAACTCGTCGTAGGCCGAGAAAGCGTGGAAGGGAGAGTGGCCATGACGCTGCGCATGATCGACTCCACAGGAGTGAGCAATCATGATTTGGCGGAGCTGCCGGACCTGCGCAAGCGCACTGACGGCTTCCTCTGGCTCGACATTCCCGAATGGACTAGCGAAGCTGAGGCACTGCTCGCGAATGAGTTTCACTTTCATCCGCGAGCAATCAGTGAAAGTCAAGACCGCAACCACATTCCCCGCGTCCACGTCTATCCGCACCACGTATTTCTCGTGCTGCACGCGCCTGAGCTCGGTTCGGGCGGGCACGTGCACTATCTCGAGCTGGACCAGTTTGTTGGGAAAGACTTCCTGGTGACTGTGCACGGGCCGATCAACCCAAAGGTGCCGCTGGAGTCGGCGCTGCGCGAGACGAATGCAGTGGCAGCGCGGCTGGAGAGCGGTCGGCTGCACCCCGCGTCGCCCTTCAGCCTCAGTTATGCGATCGTCTCCGCGATCGCCCGCCGGAAGTCTGAATTAGTCGCCGACATCGCGCGTGAAGTCGGCTTGCTGGAGCAGCGGGTCATGGCCGAGGCGGAGGAGGATCCGCAGCACTTTCTCAGCGAGCTTTTCGCGGCCCGACATCAGCTGCTAACGATCAAGACCATGGCCCTTCAGGGCAGCGAGATCTATCGGAGGGCGATCAAGCTCACCACCTTCGCACCACCCGAAGGCTTGGCATTGATGAAGGACGTGCTCGACCAGTACGAGACTGTCGCCCACATCAGCGATTCCCAGCTCGTGTTTTTGGTTGGGGTCACCGAGTTCTATCGGGCACGTACAGACACCAAGATGACCATTGCCGCCGAACGCCTCGCCGTCATCGCAGTGCTGACGCTGCCGATTACATCGCTGTCTTCTGTCATGGGCATGAACGTCATCGTCAACGACCAGACGCACTGGGTATCGCTCGCCATCCTGCTGTTGATCATGATCATCATGTCGCTGATCTTGCTACGTTGGGCTCGCAAGCAGGGCTGGTGGTGACACACCAACCTGTCCGCCAGATTGCGCAGCCTGCGGCGAGTGGACGGGCCGGAGCGGGTTGGACTCAATGCACCTGTGCGAGGAGTTCCTTGACGGCCGTGGCTACGGCATCGGGCCGAGCCATCGGGATCGTGGCGTGGGACGCGTCTGGCAGGGAGCGATGTTGCCCGCGCGGTGCAGCTGCTGCGATGGCGTCGAACAGTCGTTCACTGCCGCGGATCTGCTCGCGGATCCACTCCTCCGGCTGGAACATCATTTGTGCCGAGTCGACGTCGGTACCGCTGAGCACGATCAATGGCACATCCGGCCGGGCGCCGCCGTTGCGAAGATCATCGAGGTCATCGAGGAGCTTGCCGCCCTCCTGGAAACCGGTGAACAGGCGTTCCGGGCTCAGTCGCTTGTCGATCAGCTGTCTGCGAATTGGGGCGGGAAATGACGCCAGCATGCTGTCGAAGGAGGCACGGATCTGGCCCAGCAGTTCGTCGCTGACCTCCGGCAGTTGCATCTCCGCCGACCGGTTGGACGCTAGCCGCAGATACTCCGGCTGGTAGAGGTCCCAGTCCTCGTGGGCAGGGTCTAGCAGTAGCAGCCCGGCGACCTCGCGGGGGAAACGCTGGGCGAAGCGTTGGACGTACACCCCGCCGAGCGAATGGCCAACGAGCAGGTACGGCGCTGGAATCTCGACCCCGCGCAGCAGAGCGCGAAGCTCATCGGTCACCTCGTCGGCTGACCGTGGAAGGTGCGTGTCATCACTCCAACCAGTGCCCGCGCGATCGTAAAGCACCGAGGTCGTGAACTGAGCGACCTGTTCGTGCACGAGGAGAAAATCAAGCCCAACCGAACCGGCACCCGGGACGAACACGACAGCGGGCTTACCGTCGCCAGAGCGGTCCATCCACAGCTTTCGGCCGCGGACGGGTACATGATGCCCTACAGCAAGATCCTCCGCCTGTCTCACAAGTGAGAACGGTATCAGTCATGAGATTATAGGTCAATGCGCATGACAGAGCTCATCCTGCACCCGGTTCGGATACGGATCGTGCAGGCCGCGATGGACGGAGCAACCATTACTACATCGGAACTGTGTGCGCGCATGCCCGACATCTCCAAGGCCACGATGTATCGACACGTCGCGACGTTGGTTGAGGGCGGGTTATTCAAGATCGTGGGCGAAGAACGGGTCCGTGGTGCGGTGGAGCGGTCCTACCGCTTAGAGCCCACCCGGGCAGTCCTGAAGGACGATGAGGTTGCGGCCATGACTACCGATGATCATCGACGCGGCTTTGCCGCCGCGGTCGCTTCATTACTGGCCGAGTTCGATGTCTACCTTGATCAAGACGGCGCGAACCCGTTCACCGACGGTGTGTCGTACCGGCAGTACGTGTTGTGGCTCAGCCAAGCGGAGAAGGCAGAGTTCATCGACGAGGTATTCGCTGCGATCCGTGCTCGAGCTGGCCATGGCCCGGCGCCTGCGCGCCGATGCCATCTGCTCAGCACAATCCTGTTTCCAGCAGACAGTCACCATTGACGCCCACGCTGATTTTGGACCATTGCAGGCGGGTTAGGTTCTCCCCCGCGCGGGTTCGACTCCCGCATCCGCTCGCTGGGTAAATGTCCTAATGGCTTACTGACCTTGATGTCCTGCGGCTCGCTGACTCACAGTGCGGACAACCGGACCGTCGTGTCCCTTTAAGAACCCGGCGAGGCGATCAATGTCGCCAAGGAATTCAGGGTCTCCGGAACTAGTTGGTAGTAGGCCCATTTGCCTCGCTGCTCGCGGGTCAAAATGCCGGCTTCCACGAGGATCTTGAGGTGGTGGGAAACAGTCGGCTGAGAGAGGCCGACCGGGTCGGTCAGTTCGCATACGCATGCCTCAGCGTTCTCGTGGGCAGCCACGAGGGAAATAATGCGGAGCCGGGTGGGATCGGCGAGTGCCTTAAACCCCTCCGACAGCATCTGGGCCTCGGTGGGCTGAATTACTTCACGGACCACGGGCGAACAGCACTCCGCTAGAAGTGGCAGCTCAGCTCCCGTTGGCGTCGGAGCGCTCGGCACGTCAACCATCTTGGCATACATCGACAAATGTCGATGGGAGAAGGCTACACTCGGTCGCATCGACGAGTCTCAATGCGAAGGGCGAATGATCATGGCAGAGACGATGGCGGATACCTTGCGTGAGCGGGTACGCGAACGCTACGCAGCGGCGGCGAGCATGGTGACGTCTGGTCACGGCCGGACATCCTGCACTGAAGAGGTGTCGTGCTGCGCCGACTCGGGCGCCTGCTGCGGTCCGACTGTGGAGGTCGATGAGACGTTCGGTTCAGCCCTCTACACCGCTGGCGAGCGTGCCAGTCTGCCCGTCGCCGCCGTAGCGGCCAGCCTGGGTTGTGGGAACCCGATCGCGGTCGCCGAGCTGCGGGAGGGCGAGAGGGTTCTCGATTTGGGCTCAGGTGGCGGTATCGATGTGCTGCTGTCGGCGCGGCGCGTCGGGCCGTCTGGGTTCGCCTACGGGGTTGATATGACCGATGAAATGCTCGAGCTCGCCCGTGCCAATGCGGCCAAGGCCGAGGCGACCAACGTCGAGTTTCTGAAGGCAACCATCGAGGACATTCCGTTGCCAGACGGGTCGGTGGATGTGGTGATCAGTAACTGCGTGATCAATCTGTCGGTCGACAAGCCAAAGGTGCTGACTGAAATGTTTCGTGTCCTCGCCCCTGGCGGTCGAGTTGGGATAGGCGACGTTGTCGCGGAGGATGACCTCACGGCGGCCGAGCGGGCGGCCCGCGGCTCCTACGTCGGGTGCATTGCTGGTGCCCTTTCAAGGGCTGAATACCTCGAAGGCTTGGCAGCCGCCGGGTTTGTCGACATCACCGTACGATTCACCCATCAGGCTGCCGACCGGATGCACAGCGCCATCATCCAAGCGACCAAGCCGTACCAGGACGCTTCCCAGAAAGTCACCACGGCGGAGGGCGAGAGGGTACCGATTGGGTCGGCGTCGACCGGCGGGCAATGATGGAGCCTTCGGCTGCCGGACCGGGCGGCAGCAGCTGATCGGCTGGGCAGTCGGCGCCTATATCAAGGCCGGCTACTGATTGGGACATCTAAGGAGTGCCGATGGCAGACAAGCCGACCGTCCTCTTCGTCTGCGTCCACAACGCCGGCCGATCCCAGATGGCCGCCGGCTACCTCAA
>DATLQC010000100.1:0-5560 GCA_035535395.1 Propionibacteriaceae bacterium
GTTGTCGCCAGCGCCTGGGCCGACCACCGCACCACTGTGGGTGAGGCCTGCTGGCTCGGAGGGTTTGAGGACGCCAGGCACGACAGCGTCGTGGCCGAGCGCCCACCGGAGCCGGTCCATTCTGTATTCACCTGTAAGGACGGACCAGTAGCCAGTTCCGCTGGCATCGCTGCGGTCTGTTACGAGCCGGTCAATCTTGCGTGAGCCGACGAGCCCGCTGGTGAGCCAATCGTGGGGGAGGCACACCGCAGCCGTGCGGGCCGCGTTTGTTGTTTCGTGCTCGGCAAGCCATCGCAGCCTGGCCACCGTATGGAAGGGTTGCGGTACGAGTCCAACGGCGCGGATCCATTCCTGTCGGCCAGTCTCACCGGCACCCCACTCGGCCACCAGCTCAGCAGCAGCTTCTGCAGGACGCGGATCATTCCATAGCATCGCCGGTCGAACGACGTCTCCGACTTCGTCGAGGCAAATCATGCCGTGTTGTTGGGCAGCGACCGCAATGCCGGACACGTCATGGATTCCGCCCGCCGCCTCGATCGCTTGGCTGAGGGCCGACCACCAGATGTCAGGGTGCACCTCGGTGCTATCAGGGTGCGGGGCGCGTCCGTGTCGGACCAGCGCTCCAGTCTCCAGGTCAAGAATCACGACCTTGCACGATTGAGTTGATGAATCAACCCCGGCCACCAACGGCATGTGTGTCCTCGGTCGGACTCGATAGAACGAGAAATGCGGGTTCGCTGCTCAGGCGTTAGGAGTCGAGGCGACGCCGGGGTGGCGCGCCGATCCGAGACCAGGTCAAGTATCCATCCGCCAACTCACGGCTACACCAGACCGATTTGCTTGAAAATCACCCGCTCACCGAGTCGTATCTCCGCACATGGCCACGAATACGTCTCGAAACCGGGGCACGCGCTCTCATTACGTGGACTTGTGATGCTCCTATGGTTTGTCAAGCGGCGATGAGGGTGTTGTCTGTGGCCTGGCTGGCGGTGAGAATGAGCGCGAACAGGCGGCGGGCGAGGTAGCGCTTCAGGCTGCGGCGGATGTCGCGTTCGGTTTTGCCTTCGGTTTGGCGTTTGGCGGCGTAGGCCTGGGTTTCGGGGTGGTAGCGGAGCCGGCTGAGCGCGATGGTGTGCAGCGCGCAGTTGGCTTGCCGGTCCCCGCCGCGGTTGAGCCGGTGCCGGTTGGTTTTGCCGGAGGAGACCGGGATGGGGCTGGTGCCGCAGAGGGCTGCGAAGCTGGCGGGGCTGGTCATCCGGTCGGGGTTGTCGCCGGCGGTGATCAGTAGTTGGGCCGCGGAGAGGGATCCGACGCCGACTTGGGTGAGCAGGTGGGGGGCGTGGGCTTGGACCAGGGTGGTGAGGTCGTTGGTGGCGTCGGTGATTTCGGCGGTGAGGTGGCGGATACGCCGGGCGAGCCGGTGCAGGGCGAGTTTGGTGGCCCGGGTTGGGCTGGTGATGTCGCCGGTGTGCAGCGCGGCGCAGGCGGTGATCTGTTGGGTGCGGGTCAGCGGCTGCAGCTGGGCGCGAAGCTGCAGCGGGGCGGTGATGATCATTTGATGCAGCGTGTTGATTGCTGCGGTGCGGGCCTGCACCGCGCCTCGCCGGGCCACGAAGATCACCCGGATCTCTTCCACGACACCGGTGTGGGTCTTCGGGACCGCGGTGGCGACACCAGCTAAGCCAGCCCGGGCGGCGGCTTCGGCGTCGATCGGGTCGGATTTCCCGCGGGCCCGGCGGGTGGTCCGGGCTGGTCGGTTCACCTCCACCAGCTCCACCCCGTGGCCGGTCAAGGCCGCAGCCAGCCCGGCGCCGTAGGAGCTGGTCCCTTCCATCCCGACCCGCATCAAGGTGCCGTGACCGGCAAGCCAGCCGTAGAGCTGCCGATAGCCCTTAGCGGTGGCGGGGAAACTTTGGTGGCCCAGCATCGCGCCGAGATGGCTGATCGCCGCCACGGTGTGGGTGTCGGCGTGAGTATCGACACCGCCGAACACCAGCAGCGGCTCCCCGGCACGGTCGGGGTTGGACAACGCGATTCGTTTTGGCATGGTTGGCACCACAGCCTTCCTTCTCAACCGATAGGGAGTCTGGGTGTCAGCCGGCCGGTCGGACAGCACAGTGACGAGCGATTCGACAAGCTCCTATCAAGCCACGACCGGTCGGTTGACACCAACGCCGCCGAGAAGACAGATCACAAGCTAGACATCCACTGCTACAGCACAGTCAGCGAAGAAAAGAGCCATTCTCGACAGGCCTGCCGATCATCCCCGAAAGCCACGATCAGCACGTAACCAGCCTCACTGCGAAGAAACGCAGAGGTCGCCGCGAGTCGTCCCCCGTGAGGACAGCATCACATAGCGGAAACGCTAGTCAATCAAATGCTCCGGTCTGTCGGTCGCTGACGGACGCCGTTCGTGCCAGCCGTTCCATACGGGATCGTCCAGTGGCTGCGCTCGCCTGGACTGCGATTGGTAGGTAGCCGCTTTGCCGAACCAAGGCCATGCCGGTGAGGATGGCGGTCCACAGATCGACGGCTGTGAAAGTGAGTACGAGCACTGCGCGACCGTGGGGATTCGTGGCGATCTGCACCTCGTGCATGTGGAGCGGATGCTGCTGATCGGTAAGCAGGTCAACGCTGACGTCGTTGGGTCCAAAATGTTCGTCGAGCGCAACGCATATTTGATATCTGCCCATGGGCTCGCGCAACCGTTCCCCGTCGAGGATCAATCGAACACGATGCAGACCTTGCCGGCGGCGCCCTGATCGGCGACGCGGTAGGCCTCGTCGGCCTGCTGTAGCGAGTAGCGGTGCGTGACGATGCGTTCCGGGTGAAGGTTCCAGCGCACCAGGTGCTCAAGCAGTTCTTCCATGTGACGCAATGAGGTGACCCAGGAGCCGTACAGGGTGATCTGCTTGTGGATCAACAACTCCGAGACGGCGAATGTAATCTGTCCGCCCTCGCCGACGAAGGCGCAGCGGCCCCAGGTCCGGGTGTTTTCCAGTGCGAACAACCGGGCAACGCCGCTGCCCGAACAGTCGATGCTCGCCTCACAACCCCGACCGCCGGTCACTTCAGTGATAGTGGATCCGGCGGTGTCGTCGGCCGGCAGCGCATGATCGACCAGGTTGAGGTCCTCGGCCATCTTGCGTCGCTCCGGGGAGATATCGGTGGCGATGATGGGGCTCGCGCCAAGCGCCCGACCGAGCATGGCCGCAGCCAGCCCGACCGGCCCTAGCCCCGTGATAAGCAGCGTGTCTTGTCCGGACAGTTCCAGGCGGAGCAGCCCTTCGTACGCCGTGCCGAACCCGCACGACACAAGCGCACCGTCGACGTAGGACAGCTCATCCGGCAGGAGGATGCAGGTGGCTTCCTCGGCAAGCAGAAACTCAGCGTGCCCACCGTCGCGTTGCCAGCCGTGGGCCGCCCGAAACGGAGAGGTACAGCCGATCATGTAGCCGTGACGGCACTCCTCACAGACGCCGCAGCCGGCAATGTGGTACACCACAACACGGTCCCCCACGGAGAGTCGACGAGAACCGGGACCGACGGCCACCACCTGACCGCACGGCTCGTGCCCAGCGATCACACCCCGGTACGCCTCCGGCCCACTACCCAGATGCTCCCGGTAGATGGCGCGGATATCACTACCACAGATCGACGAGGCCTTCATCTGCAGCAACACCTGACCATGTCCCGGCTCTGGGACATTCACCTCGACATGCTTGACGGTGCTATCGCCGGGAAGGACGACTCCGTTCATCGTTGCCATGACGTTCCTTCTTTGATCGGTGTGCGCGTGCGGCTGGCGCTCTTAGCGCTCTAGTCAAGAGTGCACATATGAGCAAGAATAATGCTCGTTTGATTATCTGAGTCGTGTCAAGGCTCATGCAACAATTGGGCAAGGTTGTCGCTCAAACGAGCAAATAGGACGGCGATGGACTACACTGGTAGACCAGCGCAGCTGATCTTGATCGCGTCGATCGCCCGCCGCTATTACCTCGAGGGCAGATCCAAGATTGAGATTGCCGAGGAGCTTGGCCTCAGCCGGTTCAAAGTAGCCCGCCTGCTGGAGACCGCGCGCGCCAGCGGTCTGGTGCACATAGAGATTGCAAATCCTGACATGATCGACGTCGACCTGTCTGCACGACTGCGGGACGCCTACGATCTACAGCACGCCGTAGTGGTCGACACCCCGGATCACAACCCGACCATCCTCCGAGAGGGTCTGGGCAACGCGGCAGCCGAACTCTTGACCGAGATCGTCACAGCTGATGATGTCCTGGGACTGGCGTGGTCCCGCTCAGTCAGCGCCATGACGAACGCGCTCAACCGACTGCCCGCTATCCCCGTCGTCCAGCTCACCGGGGCTTTAGTCCAGCCCGACATGGCCGACAGCTCCGTTGACTTAGTCCGCCAGGCCGCCCGCATCTCCGGTGGAGCCGCCCATTTCTTCTACGCCCCTACGGTCGTGCCCGACCCAGCAACCGCACGCGCTCTCCGTAAGCAGCCCGAAGTCGCGCGGACATTCGGGCGGTTCGGCTCGGTTACCAAGGCTGTTGTTGGCGTCGGCCTCTGGGCACTCGGCGAATCAACGGTCTACGACGCCGCCAACGAGAAGGTTCGGCGTGAGCTGCACCGGCGCGGCGTCTGTGGCGAGATCGCCGGAGTGCTCATCGACGCCGACGGGCGCCCTGCCGAGTCGGATTTAACTGAACGAATGATCGGCATCAGCGCAGCCCAATTACGCGCAATACCCGAAGTCATCGGGCTCGCCTACAGCATCGCCAGAAGTCCAGCCGTCCAGGCCGCGATTCGCGGCGGCTTCATCAACAGCTTGGTGACGCACCCATCCCTGGCTGAGGTCCTCGTCGCCCACCAAGAGAACCAGTCTCTGCCAGATCAATCGGAAAGGGAAACTTAAGCACGCGGTGTCCTCCGCTGTTCAGCTGCTCGGCCAGACCGACGCCAGGAGGCGGGCAGGTCACCGTTAAGGGAAGTCGATCATCCGACTGACCCGCGGACTGCCTCGCGGTGTTTCGTGATCGGAAGCTAGAGTTTACGCTGTATACGCACGCGGACAGGAAGCACCTCGGGGCGTCCCAAGAGAAGAGTGGTGCCGGCACGAGAGGCCGGACCAGCCGCTCGGACAGCGTGGAGCGGTCAAGGCTGACTCTGTTCTCGGTTCGGATCCGACCGACTCGGGGCAGGAGTCGGGTTACGGAAGAAAGTAGCGAGCACAACGAAGGGATGACCATGTCTGCTGTGGATGAATCGGCCGAACTGGCCACGACCCGCCGTGATCAAAGCGACCAGTCGATCGCGGTGTTGATTCAACAAGTGTCGGAGGAGTCGAGCCGGCTGCTCCGCGGTGAGCTGCGGCTTGCTCAGGCCGAGATGACAGAGAAAGCCAAGACCGCCGGGGCCGGCATCGGCGCCTTCGGCGCCGCTGCGGTGCTCGGCTGGTTCGCTCTTGGCTGCTTCCTGACCACGGCAATCCTCGCCCTGGCCCTCGTGCTTCCAGCGTGGCTGGGCGCCCTCATCGTTGCAGTTGTGGTGGCAA
>DATLQC010000101.1:0-3133 GCA_035535395.1 Propionibacteriaceae bacterium
ATAAGACCACTAGGCGGCGGATCGACCAGGGGTGCAACGGATGATAGGAACGGTGCTTCGCCGATGGGCGTACCTAGTCTGGCCAATTGCGCAGCAGACCGCCGCGGCTGTTACCGCATGGGTGATCGCGGTGCGCTTGGCTGGCCACCCCGAGCCTTTCTTTGCGCCGATCGCGGCCATCGTGGGTCTCAACGCCACCCTGGGAGGCAGAGGATCGAACTCCGTACGGCTGCTGATCGGAGTAATCGTCGGCATTGCGGTCGCGGAGTTGGTGGTGGAGTTCGCCCGTGGTGGAGCCTGGACCTTGGCGGCGGCAACCTTCTTCGCAATGCTGATCGCACGAGCGGTGGACGATCAACCCATCGTCGTGGCTCAAGCGGCTGTCAGTGCCGTGCTGATCACTGCGTTCGGAAACCAAGAACAAGGGTGGGAGCGGTTGCTGGACGCACTGATCGGTGTAGGAGTGGCATTAGTTTTCAGCCAACTATTGTTCGTCCCCGAACCGCTGCGGCTGCTCCGCCGCGCTGAAAGTGCAGTGCTTTCAAGTCTGGCCGACGGCCTACAACTCACCGCCGACGCTCTGGAACACAAGAACCAGCAGCTGGCTGACCATGCAACCCGCGAGTTGCGCGGGCTTCGCGACAAGCTGGCCGCTCTTCACACGGTACGCACGGCCAGCGGCCGGATCGTCCGTCACTCCTGACCTGGCGGATGCGGGCTGCGCCGGTGGCGCTCGAACAGGAGCGGGCCGATGAGCTGGACCTGCTGGCAGGCAGTGGCGTCATGCTCGCCCGCACCGCCATGGCGACTACCGATCAGGAGCGTCCCTCACTAGCGCCGGCAACGCGGCACTTAGCGACCGCCCTGGCTGAGATGGCCCGGGATCCGGGCGATCGTGCCACCCGACAAGCTGCCGCCGACCGAGCACTCGACCTCGCCTCCTGGCTCATCGTGCACGGCGCCGTTGTACCGGTGCATTCAGCGTTGGCTACCGCCTATGCAGCCGTTCGGATGATCGCGATCGACGTCATGATCTTCGCGGGAACGGGCCCGGAGCAAGCACACCGCGCCTTTCATCGCGACTCGGACCAGGAGCCACCCAACGCGTGATCTCCGGTGACAAGAGGGACGGCATAGCCCGTGCCGCCGCAGTACTCCCGCGAGCAGCCCTCCGTATGGAGGCAGTTGACCAGCGCCGAAGCTGGCCTTCATAGCAACCGGACTGACCGTTCGAGGATTGCTGATGCGACCACTACTGGCCAGATCGTTGGCTAAGCCTGTCGGCCTTGGATTAGAGATCGTGTTGGGGAGCGGCGGAGCGAGCGGGCGAGTAGCTTTCGAAGTTCGCTGAACCAGAGCACTGCGCTGCCCATCGCGATACAGACGACCCACTGATCCAAACTCAGCGGCACGGTGCCGAAGGCTGTGTTGAGGAATTCGAGGTGGATCACGGCAATCTGGAGGAGGACGGAGAGTGCAATGGCGCCCCACAACCACCGGTTGACAAATAGATGGCGGAACGCGCTCACGGTGCCGGAGCGCGCGTTGAAGCAGTTGAACAGCTGGCAGAAGACCAGCACCGTGAAGCCCGCGGTGCGGGCTTCGGTCAGGTCCTGGGTCCCGTCGATCAGTCCGCCGGGCAGATAGATGTCAATGGTCAGCAGGGTGACCACTGCCATGACTGCACCGATTTCCAGCACGTTGGCCCACATCTGCGCGTCGATCACTCGGTCGGTCAGCTTGCGCGGCGGGCGCGCCATCACGTCCTCGGTCTCTGGATCGACGCCCATTGCCAGGGCTGGGCCGGAGTCGGTGATGAGGTTGATCCAAAGGATCTGAGTGGCGAGCAGTGGCAACACCACCGCCTCACCTGCGCCGGTCAGTCCGATCACCCCAGCGAAAACCACGCCGAGGAACACCGTGAGAACCTCACCCATGTTCGAGGAGAGGAGATAACGGAGGAACTTTTTGATGTTGTCGAAGATCCCCCGGCCCTCCCGGACCGCCTCGACGATGGTGGCGAAGTTGTCGTCGGCCAAGATCATATTGGCGGCCTGTTTGGTGACTTCGGTGCCGGTCAGGCCCATGGCGATCCCGATGTCGGCGGACTTCAGGGCCGGCGCGTCGTTGACGCCGTCTCCGGTCATGGCGACGATCTTCCCGTCGGACTGAAGGGCATCGATGATCTGCAGTTTGTGCTTGGGCGCCACTCGCGCGTAGACCGAGATTTCGCGTACTGCCACGGCTAAGGCGTGCTCGTCGAGTCGGTCGAGTTCTGGCCCGGTCAGTGCGACCGCCTCTGGTTCGACGATGCCTAGGTCCTCTGCGATCCGGACTGCGGTCTGCGGATGATCACCGGTGATCATCATCACCCTGATCCCAGCTCGGTGCGCCTCCCCAATGGCCACGGCAGCCTCGGGGCGGGGCGGGTCGATGATCCCCACCGTGCCGACGAAGATCAGATCATGCTCCAGGTTCTCCGACGGCTCGGCGGTCTCGCCCTCGACGAGTGGTCGGTAGGCCACCGCCAGCGTACGGAGCGCGTCCGCGGAGAGCTCGGCTACATCGGCAAGGATCCGCTGCCGGATGTCATCGGTCAGTTCGACGACATCGGTTCCCGTCCGGGCCCGGGTGCAGCGTCCCAACAGCACATCCGGCGCACCCTTGGTGATCAATACCAGCGAGTCGCCATGTTCATGATCTTTTTCGATCGTGGACATGCGCTTGCGATCGGAGGTGAACGGAATCTCGGCAAGGCGTTCGAACCGCCGTACGCGTCGCTCGGTGACGCCTAGCTTCCGCTCGGCGACCAAGAAAGCAGCCTCGGTCGGGTCGCCTTGGATCTGCCAGTCACCGTCTCGCTGCTGCAGATCGGCGTTGCTGGCCAGGCTCCCGCCGCTGAGTACCACGATGTTCTCTGCCAGCTGGGGGCCACCAGTGAGCTCGGACCCATGCTCGGCGATCACACTGCCTTCCGGCGCGTATCCAACCCCTGTGACGTGGGCTAGGCCGGAGGCGGTCATCACCCGCTGCACCGTCATCTCCGACTTGGTCAGCGTCCCGGTCTTGTCCGAAGCGATCACCGAGGCAGAGCCCAGCGTCTCCACAGAGGACAGCTTCTTGACAATGGCCC
>DATLQC010000102.1:0-5721 GCA_035535395.1 Propionibacteriaceae bacterium
CTCTCCGGCCCCGGCGTGTGCGACATCTCGCCGCGTATAGGTGTCGAAGAGGCTGAGATCGGCCGGCACCGCCGCCAGTGGGCGATCCCAGGCCGGCGAGTTGTCCAGGCCGGTCTCCCAGGGATGCACCAGCGCAGCCAAGCCGCCATCGACCGTACGCCGCTCCCGGATGTAGGCATTCTGATCAACGAGACAGGGATAGGCCCGCTCGGCAAAGGACAGAGCTTGATCACCCATTCGCCGCACGATCGAGGCAACGGCGACCGCGTGCAGCGGCGGCTGAATAATTCCCGAGGTGTCGATCGGCGGATGGCCTTCGATCGCCGACGAGCGCCACACTGATGGGCCGGGAAAGTAGGCGTCGTCGGGCACCGCGGGATTGAAGGCGATCTGTGGGATCCGACCATCGGCCCACTGGGCGCCGAACAGGCTGAGCAGCTCGGTTGCCGCGCGTGTTGCCGAAATGTGTTGCAGGCCCAGCGCAATAAAGGCCGAATCCCAGCTCCATTGATGGGGATACAGGCTGCGTGACGGCACGGTCGCGTACCCGTGCCAGTTCCGCACCAGTACTCGGACGGCCTCCCGCAGGAGCCGATCTTGCTCGCCACGCGCCACCGTCTCGGGCGCGGCGGTCAGCACCATGCCGCTTGCCTCATCCGTCGCACGGAGACCGGCAGCACGTCATCCACATCGCCCGACAGCCGGCACTCGAAGGCGAGCTCCTTGTCATAGCCGGTGGCCCACACTGCATCCAAGATCACCGGCCAGTCAATGTGGCCTGCGCCGGGCTCGAGCCGGTTGCTGTCACTCAGCTGAACATGCTGGGTCCACGGCCCCGCCTCGATCAGCGCTTTGGGCGGATCCGCCTCTTCAATATTCATGTGATACGTGTCGGCCGCAATCCCTAGATGCCGCGAGCCGATCTGTTCGCAAAGCTGCTGCGCGTCTGCGAGCGTATTGATCAGGTGGTTCTCATAGCGGTTCAGGGGCTCGAGTGCAATGATCACTCCCTCCGCCTCGGCATGCGCAGCCAGTTGCCCGAAGGCGTCGAGCAAGATCTCGGCATCCTCCGCCTCTGATCGTGGCGGCACGAACGGTGGCAGCCGCTTACTGAACATCCCGTACGAGGCTGGGGTCATGGCCAACCGGCCGCCAATCTCAGCCATCACCGAGAGCTGCGACTTCATCTGCTCTAGAGCGTCGGCTCGCTTTACGGGATCAAAGTCACCGACGAAGTGCAGCATCTCGACACAGACAGTCGGCATGGGCACGCCGGCAGCGGCAGCGGCCTTGAGTTCCGGCAGTCGTGCGGCAAAGCGGCCTTCCCCGGCGGCGCGGAGCTCCAAGGCGTCGAAACCCAATCGCTGCGCATGTTCCCATTTCTCTAGAGCCGTTGCGCCGCGCAGATACTGCTCCTGGGCTGACAGCCGTACGTTGTGCCTCATGTCGGCTCAGGCACTGCCTCGTCAGTGAAGTTCAAGATCACCTGAAGCAGATCGGGCGGCGGAGAGTCGACCAACCGGTACGCCTCGGCGGCCGACGGCGCTGGAATGACGTGGCTGACCAGCGGCATTGGATCAAGCCGGCCAGCAGCACAGAGCTTGATCACCGCCTGATGCAGCCGCTCCCGACTCCACCGGTCTTGGAGCCGCGGCGGCAGGCCGCCGATCTGGGAGGACACCAACGTCACGCGGTTGTGGTGAAACTCCTCGCCGAGGGCCAATGCAGTCGCTGGACCCTGGTAGAAGCCAGCCGCGATCACCGTGCCGCCGGCTCCGGCAACCCGGATCGCCTGGTGCAGTGCCGGATAGGCACCGGTCAGTTCGATCACGCGATCAGCGCCGCGTCCTTCGGTGAGATCACGAATGGCCAGAGCAAGATCACCATCCGCAGCCGACAGCGGGGTAGCGCCGAATTTTCGTGCCAGCTCCAGCCGATGCGGCACCCGATCGACGGCCACCACATCGGCGCCCTGCGCCACGAGCAGCTGCGTGGTCAGCAGCCCGATCACTCCCAGGCCAAAGACGACCACAGTCTCCGTAACGTAGGCGCCTGACGCGAGGACGGCGTTCAAGGCGACGGCGCCGACCCGATCGAAAGTGCCCACAATGGGATCCAGCCCAGGCGGTAGTACATGGCCGCGGAACTCCTCAGCCGACAGCACCGCATGAGAGCGGTGAGTCCAGCATCCCCACACCAGGTCGCCAAGCTGGAAGTCGGTGACGCCTTCGCTGAGTGCATCGACTTCGCCGACCTCGGAGTAACCCCAGACATCAACGGGATAGTGAAACGTGGACTGCCCGGGCAGGAAGAGCGCCGCCTCGGCATCCCATTGCTTCTCCAGATACGGGTTCGTGCCCCGATACATGGCCAGCTCAGTCCCCGCCGAAATGCCCGAGTAGAGCGTACGGACCCGGATCTCCCCGGCACCCGGCTCGGGCTTCGGGTACTCCCGGATCTGGACGGCTCGTGGTGCGGTCAGCTCGACGACGTATGCCATCAGGCTGCGCTCGATTCGTGAAGGTGGCGACGCGGTTTGAGGCCAGTCTGAGCTAGAGCCGTTGTGCGGCGCGCCAGCTCAGAGATGCGAGAGTTGTCAAAGCCGAAGACTGCCGATCGGGTTCGATCCTCGAGCGGCTCGATGAAATGGCGGGGCAGCTGGTCAGCGCCCAAGACGGTACCGATCACAGAGCCGGCGGTCGCGCCGTTTGAGTCGGTGTCCCAGCCACCTTGCACGGTCAGGCCGACCGTAGCGGTGAAGTCGCCCGCTCCCCACAGGAGGCCGGCGGTAATCAAGCACGCGTTGTTGATCGAGTGCACCCAGCTGTAGCGACCGAAGCGAGCGCGGATGTCCTCAACTGCCGCCTCCCACGTGTAACCAGTGCGGTAGAGATCATGAACCCCGTTCAGCGCCTCGGCGAGCCGGGTGCGGGCGGGAACGTAGTCCAGCGATTTCTCGACCGCCTCCTGAACCGTGGCCGCCACAGCAGCCAATGAGACGAGCGCTGCCGCCCACATGGCGGCATAGATCCCGTTGCATCGGTGGGAAAGCGATGCATCGGAGTAGGCGAGTCGGGCAGCCGCGCCGGGGCGGCCGGGAAGCGTCCAGCCGAAGACATCGGCGCGAATCAATGCGCCGATCCACTCCCGATAGGGGTTCCTCGTCTCGCCCGCCGACGCAATGGACACATTGTGCAGCAGGTTGACCAGCACAGCCCGTTCGGCTGTGAACACCTGCAGATAGGGCAGAAAGGACAACCAGGCGTTCGCGACGCGATCAGCAGTGAGCTCGAAGCCGTAGTGCTCCAACAGCCACACGCCCAAGATCGAATAGTCGATGTCATCGTCTCGAGCCGAGCCTCGGACCCGGCCACGGGTGGTCTCAGGCCAGCTCCGGTGAAACTGAAATCCGTCGGGCATGGGATCCAGTGCCGGGATGTAGTCACGCAACGGATAGGCGTCCGCCAGCTCAAGGTACGCGCGAATGCGAGCTGGGGTCCAGAAGTCGCCATTCTCCACAGGCTTGCCGAGGTTGCAGCCGGCGATGCGGCCCAGCCAGCCGCCGAGGATCCGGTTGGCTAGCTCCGCAGAAGTCGGTTGCATGAGCGCAGTGCCATCCAGCGGGCGGGCGGGCATCGCCTCAAGAATGTCGTCAAGGAACTCCGGTTCCTCGTACGCCCAATCTGACCTTCGCTCCGTATTGATCAGTTCCAGATAGCGGGCCTCCAGCCGGTCAAGATCATCATCGGGCGTCGTAGCAAGATCAGCTTCAATGCTCGAGACGTCGTATCCGCTTTCGGTGCGTTGCCGAAGCTCGTTCTGAACAAGATCGGCAATGCTGAGCGGATCGAACACGGCCTACCCCTTCTCGGCCCCTGCGGTGAGTCCGCCGGTGAGCAGTCGCTCGGTGGCAAAGAAGATGATGATGATCGGCAAGGTGAGTACGACCGAGCCAGCCATCAAGACCGTGGTCGGCACCTCAACGCTGCCGGAAAGCTGCGAGAGTCCGAGCGAAACGGTCCAGCGCTCCCGGCGATCCACCAGGAACAGCAGCGCGAACAAGAACTCGTTCCAGGCGATCATGAACACGAACAACCCCGTGGACATGATTGACGGCATGGCCAGCTTCAAGCTGATCTGACGCAGTACGCCCATCCGGCTCAGGCCATCCACCAGGCCAGCCTCCTCGATGGCCTCTGGCACTGTCTCGAAGTAGTTCCGCAGCATGTAGATCGCCACCGGCACAGTTTGTGCGGTGTAAACGATGATCAGTCCGACGAGATTGCCGCGCAGTCCCAGACGGGTGAATCCTACGAATAGCGGGATGGCCATCAAGATTGCCGGGAAAAGATAGGCGGCTAGGAAGATGCCACTGATGTAGCGCCGACCAATGAACGGCAACCGGGCGATGGCGTACGCACCGGGGATTCCGATAAGCAGTGCCAGCGCCACGGAAGCTAGGGCCACGACGCCACTGTTCGCCAGAAAGCGGCCAAAGCCTTGGCCTCCGGAAGCGGTTGAGGACAGTACGTCAACGTAGGTCTGCAGAGTGAATTCGGAAGGTTTGACCCACAAGGAGGCGGGATTCTGCAGCAACGACCCGATCGGCTTCACCGACAGCAAGAGCATGTAGTAGAACGGCACCAGTGTCGCGATCAGAAACCCGATGATCACCACCCAGCGACCGATCCGGAAAACGCGGCTCTGTACCCGGTGCCGGGTCCCGTGAGCCATACGGCGTGGCTCCGGCGGTGCGGCGACCTGACTCGGCGGAGTGATAACGGTTTCGGCGCTCATAGCCGCTCTCCTCTCCTGCGCAAGATCGTCAGATAGACGGCGAGCATGGCGACCAGCACCAATGCCATGATCACCGATTGCGCTGCGGCCGCGCCGACGTTGCGCTGAACGGTGAGGAAGTTGTAAATCTGCACGCTGGCGACATTGGTCCCTGCGGCGCCGCCGGTCAGCAGGAAGATGTCGTCGAACTCGTTAAAGGTCCAGATGGTACGGAGCACCGCGAGCAGGCCAATGATCGGCATGAGTTGCGGTAGCACGATGAACCGGAATGACTGCCACGGCGTTGCTCCGTCGACAAGCGCGGCCTCTTCCGGCTCGTCAGACATGGCGGCAAGCCGCGCCATGAGGAAGAGGAACGCAAAGGGGAAGTAGCGCCATCCTTCGAAAACAATGACTGTTAACAGCGCGGTGGGAACCGGGATCTCCAGCCCGAAGACATTCCACGTTCCGACCGCCTGAGACAGAAAGGGAATGGGCTCGTCCCAACCGAAGACGTTCTGGCCGATCACATTGACGATCCCGAACTGCGGATTGAGCATCGTGCGCCAGATGAAGGTCACGGCCACTACTGGCGCGACGTACGGCAGAAGGTAGGCGGCACGAACGAAGGTGCGGCCACGGAACGGCTGCCGTACCGCCATTGCCGCAAGCACGCCGAGGAAGATCACCAGCACTACCGAGCCAAAGGTGTAGATGAAAGTGATCACCAGGCTTGACCAGAAGGCGCTTGAGCCAAGCACCCGCTCGTAGTTGGCCACCGTTAGCGGCTCAAAGAAGTCGGCGCGACCAATCTGGATCAGACGCATCCGTTGGAAGGAAAGCAAAATCGACCACAGCAGCGGGAAGATCACGATCAGCAACACGACCACGAGGGTCGGCGACATCAACCACAGACCGAGGCGTGCGTCGCGTTGGGTAAGCGTT
>DATLQC010000103.1:0-6713 GCA_035535395.1 Propionibacteriaceae bacterium
GACGATCTGCCGGCGCAACGTCAACCAGCCACTCCAGACCCTCCTCCGCCGGCTCAACCCGGCGTTGCGGGGCTGGTGTGCCTACTTCAAACCCGGCGTGTCCTCCGTCGCCTTCTCGGACCTGGCCAACTACACCTTGGAACGGTTCCTGCGGTGGGCGCGGCGCAAACACCGCCGGATCACAGTGAAGACCATCCGTCGCCGCTACTGCAACGGCGGATGGTGGCCGGCCACACCGGAGATCGGGCTGTTCAACCCGGATGAGGTGCGCACCACGCGCTACCGCTACCGGGGAGCCGCCATCCCCACTCCATGGCCGGCCACAGGATGAACCATCACAGCAGTCGTAACGGGACTTGTGGAGAGCCCGGTGCCGGGACGACCGGCACGCCGGGTTCGGGAGGCGACTCGGGGAAACCCACCGGTCGAAATACCGGCAGGGCGCCCCGAGTCGACCTCACACTTGCGTCCTTTGAGGGCTTCTTCGGCTGACAAAAGTGCCTCTGACAAGGGCAGATAGGTGTAGCCAAGGGGACTCGAACCCCTAACCCCTTGCTTGCAAAGTGGCGGAGCCGCCCTCGTTGAGCGTCGCTCATACCTGGCCAGCCGCTAATAGGCGCACCCCGAACGGCCAGATCGCGCGATTGTTGCTGCAGTTTTGTGCTGCAGCCCATCGTTCACCAGCGAGGTAGGACGCCAACCCCATGAAACAAGCGCCCTTACGGGGTTGCGGTGCTTTCCTCGAGAAAGCACCGGCAGAATACCGGGCAAGTGTGGCTGAGCCTTCGACATGGCGAATCTCTCGGGACGGTCAGACGTCACACGACCAGTCTCCGTTGATACGCCGGGTCGCTCGAGCGGGGTCGTGCTTCATCTCTCTAGCTCGCGAGATACGCCTTGAGGAAGCCTAAAAGTACTCCGAGTACGGCCGAGGCGCCACCGATGGCAAGGCTCGCGACCGCCGCTGCCGAGTTACCTCCCTCGCGGTCGAAGATCATGAAACCGACGATCGAGGTGATGACCATGACCACGACAAGCACAGCCAGGAGACGGGTAGTGACCACCCCGGCCGTTGAGCGAGGTTTCTCTCGGCCGGAGTCGTCTAGGGACCGCTGTTCATGTAGGTAGTTGATCTTCTCCATCGTTCTTCTCCAGAAAATTGCTGTTGACGTTGCCCAAATAACCCGTGGTGTGGATGACCGCTGTGCTCGACGTAATTGGCGCGCAGGTGCTGCTGCCGATCTCGGTCAACCAGAGTGGCAACACCGCGAACTCCTCGGGTTGGCTCAGGAAGCGCTATGTGCGCTAGCGGATGTGCGCGAGAACTATGGCGGCGATGCCGAAGATCACCCCGGCCACGGTCGCGCCCAGCAAGAGACAGAGGACGGCAAGGAGCACCAACAGGCCGATGGCAGTCTCGGCAAGCAGGTGGCCGCGTGCCCGGCGGCGTGGCTTGAGGTCCTTGAACTGGCGCACCCAGGCGGCGTCTTCCCGCTCAAGCTGGCGCTCCAAGTCCCGCAGCGGGTGACGGTCACGGTCATTCAACATTCGCATGGTTATCTACTTCCGGGTGTGGGTGGGACTGTGCACTGACGCCAGTTATGCCCAACAGCCGCTACGGCATTACCTCGCCGCGGCGAGGGCCGTGTCGTTGTCGCGGGTGCTATTGCCCGACAGGTCGTGTAGAGGCTTTGCCAGTAGATCGGGAACCGTGACTACAGGACAGCTGGCGTGGCTGATGCAGTAGCGGCCAACCGATCCGGTCAGGTAGGGGCGACCGCGGACCGGTTGACGGGTGCCGACGACCAGCAGTTCGGCGTTGGTGCTGAGGCGCACCAAGACATCACCGACGTCCCCTTGAGCGAACTGGAGCACCGACCTCTGCGGGGAGCTGGTGCAGTCGAAGACATGATGCATTCCCCGCCAGTAGGGCTCGGCGATCTCCTGCTTTGGAACGCATAGCCGGGTTCCCGATTTGACTGCCGAGGCGTTAAGCCCGATCGGCCAATCTAAGACATGGACCGCGCGTAGGTCTTTCCCAGTGGCGTGCGCGTACGCTGCCGCCCACCGGTGAGCTGCCCGGGAGGCTGCCGAGTCGTCCAGTCCGACGAGAACGCAGTTCTTGATCATGATCACGGCCCCTGTCACCGGATCCCGCTGTGCGACCGGGGATGGCTACCGAGCAAGTCGTTGGACCGCCCGGAGTCGGCGAGGTACTGGCACGGAGTGCAGAGTCTGCTCATCGGCAGCACCTCTAGTCGTTCCCATGGGATCGGCTCGGCACAGCGCTCGCAGACTCCGTATGAGCCCTCCTCGAGCCGCTGCAGCGCGGCGTCGATCTCCGACAATGCAGCTTCGGCGGCCAGCGTAAGGACGCGAGTGACCTGGAGCCGGTTCTGATCCGCAGTCGCCATCGCCTCCGCAGCCTCGGCCGCGAGCTCCTCCAACTGTTCGGTGCGGAAGCATCGTTGCTGGTCCAACTCCTCCCGAAGGGTGGAGAGCTGACTCTCCAACTCAGCAGCCGACTCGGTGGTGGTCCGCACCGTGTCGATCTTTTGGCGCATCGTCTTTCCTATCTATCTTTGAAGGCGTGGCTTGATCGCCGGTTCGGCTTCCGGCGGGAATGGGTGGCGGTCCCTAGCCCAGCAAGGAACCGGCTGCGCGCTTAGCGTTATGTCGCTGGTTCTGCAGCTGACACGGGCCGGGGTGCCGGTGGGGTAGCTGGCAGACCCGGCCGGTGTCGAGATGGGTGAAACCGCATCGACCGGCACTGGCGGCAGCGAAGTCGATGCTGATGTTGTGCAGGTCTAGGCGCCGTCGGGTATCGGTTCGACCGTCCATCTGGCACCTCCTCTGATCGACATCTCGACTGGCGCTGTGTCCGGGACTACTCCATCGTGGCGCACAAGTGCATTGCGCTGCTATTGGCAAGGTCGGAGACATTCGGACCGAGTTGCTTGCCGAGCATCGGCAACGTAATAGTGGTGGATGACGCAGGAGAGGAAATCTCGATCATGATCAGCGATCACCTCGGTGGAGGGGCCCAGGCGCCGCCGGTCGATGGTGAAGGCATCGATGGCCCCTCAGATGGGAATGCTCACGAGCAACTGGTCGACGGCGACGCACCACGCGTTGCTGGGCCGGATGATTGGCTGGCAGTAGTGGCCCGTACGGCGGCGGCTGATGCCAACGCGCCGATCGAGCTGCTGGGTGAGTATCTGAGCATTCTCGCTGACGCTGCTCTTTCTGGGCGGCGGCCGGAAAAGCGGGAGCTGGAATCCGTTCGGCGACTTGGACGGCGCGCAGCCGAACAAGGTGTCGACGCCAATCAGGCGGTCGACTTGTACCTCTCGGCAGCTTGGCGGCTTTGGCAGGAGATACCGACGATCGTGCGATCGCGGGACCGGGAGAAGGTGCGGGCGGCTGCGGAAGCTGTGTTGCGCGTGATCAACGACGCGGTGGAGGTGTTGGTCGAGGGCCATCAGGCAGCGCGGCGGCAGATGATTAGGCAAGAGGAGTCGGCGCGGCGAGAGTTTGTCGACGATCTCTTGCGCGGAGACACCGACGTATCCCGACTGGTGGAGCGGGCAGAACCCTTCGGGCTTGATCTCGGGCGGAGCCACCAAGTGTTGCTCGCTGCGCCGGTCAGGTCGTCTGCCAGTGTGGACCAAGCCGTGGTGGTCATGGAACGGGCCATCGTTGAGCGGTTCGGAGATAGAGACGTCTTGATTGCGAGCAAGGACGACCTGCTGGTGATGCTCGTCCCCGGTGAACTGCGCGATGTCGTGTCGGACACCGACGTCACTGATCCATCAGGTTTTGCTCGCAGCCGGTTGAGGCAGTCCGCGCAGCACGACCGATGGCAGGTAGCTGCGGGCCGCCCCTATCCGGGCGCATACGGGATCGCGCGTTCCTATGAGGAGGCTCGCGAGGCCCTCTTGCTGGCCAGACGACTTCACCTCGAGGACGACGTCGTACAGGCCCGCGACTTGCTTATGTTCCGGGTGTTGGGCCGTGATCAGGCGGCTTTGGTCGACCTGGTGCACGCTCTTCTCGAGCCGCTCACCCGGTCCCGAGGCGGTGCCGCGCCGCTGCTCGCAACTTTGGAGGCCTATTTCGCGACCGGAGCCGTGGCCACCGAAACGGCCCGTCGACTCCACATGTCGGTGCGCACCGTGACCTATCGACTCGCCAAGGTGAAGACTTTGACCGGAACCGACCCCGCCGACCCAGCCCAACGCTTGGCACTGCACATGGCGGTCGTCGGAGCCCGGCTACTCGACTGGCCAGCTTCCGACCTTCCCCGCCAGATGCTGTCGTAGCCGTCGGAGCCAGCTGCGCCGCCCGCATCGGCTGAGCCGGGCTGAGCTGTGCTCGACCGGAGACCTGGGAGAACCGCCCGCCAGCGCTACGCGACAGCCAACCACGCCCGCCGCAGCCCGAGCAGGCAACCAAGATCAACTTCGGCTCTGGACCTGATCAACGCTTCTGTTCCAGCTCGCGGTTGAACTGCAAGCGCCCCTCAGCCTTCGCTTGCTGTGCGGGTCATGGTGCACGATGAAATCCTCAGCGGTTCGATATGAGGAGCGGTGGATGCGCTACCTTGCGCTCGCTCTCGACTACGACGGCACGGCAGCGAGTGACGGCAAGCTCTCCGACGTGGCTTCATCGGCGATCGAGCGTTTGCGCACCTCGGGACGGCGCGTCGTGCTGGTGACTGGCCGGCGCGTAGGCGACCTGCTACAGGTACTCCCGAGAGTCAGATTGTTCGACATGATCGTCGCGGAGAACGGCGCCGTCATCTATGACCCCCAGAGTCGCGAAGAGATCCCGCTCGCAGCTCCGCTACCCCCACGATTTGCAGAACGATTGCGTGAACGCGGGGTTGCTCCCTTAGAAGAGGGTGCGGTGCTGGTCGCGACCCACGACCCGCACGGCGGAGTGATGCTAGAAGTAATCCGCGAGCTTGGACTCGAGATCCATGTGATTTTCAATCGCGGCGCAGTCATGGCGCTACCGCCTGGAATCAACAAAGCGACCGGAGTTGACGTCGCAGTGCGCAGACTTGGAATGTCGCGACACGAAGTCGTTGGAATCGGTGACGGTGAAAACGACCATTCGCTACTCGAATACTGCGAGTGCGGAGTGGCGGTCGGGAATGCAGTCGACTCGCTCAAGGAGATCGCCGCATTCGTTACACGCGGAGCCAACGGCACCGGCGTTTCCGAGTTGGTCGATGAGCTCATCGAAAACGATCTCCACCGAATGGAAGGGAAGCTGGAGCGTCATCTTGTGCTGGTGGGGAAGCGCCCGGACGGCACGGAGGTGCGCATTCCACCGTATGGCCGCAACCTGCTCATTGCCGGCCCGTCAGGGACTGGCAAATCGACCATGACGGCCGGTCTGATAGAGCGGCTGATCGACAAGGCGTACCAGGTGTGCATTATCGATCCGGAGGGTGACTACAGCACGCTTCAGGCACTGATATGCCTCGGCAACCAGCAGCGCGCACCAACTGTCAACGAGGTGCTAGCGATTCTGGAGGATCCCACAATCAACCTGAACGTCAATCTCCTGGGTCTATCGCACGAGGATCGGCCGTTCTTTCTCGCACAGCTCATACCGGGTCTGCAGGCACTGCGTGCGCGCACCGGCCGACCGCACTGGATTGTCCTGGATGAGGCGCACCACATGTTGCCGCAAACCTGGGGCCATGTGTCATCGACGCTTCCCCGCAAGGTCGGCGAGACGATCCTGGTCACCGTTCACCCGGATCACCTTGCACCTGCGGTGCTGGCGCCGATCGACGTGGTGTTTGCGATCGGGCCATCACCTGAGGAGACGCTCAAGCAATTTGCCGGCGCGGCGGCTCAGCTTTTTGCCTGGCCAGAAGGCCTCGGGTACGTACCGGGCAGTCTGGTTGCTTGGTTCGTCGGCGATGACCAGCTGCCTTTTTCGATGGAGGCTCAACCCGCCCGTGCGGAGCGCATTCGCCACCATCGCAAGTACGCTGAGGGCGACTTGCGATGGCACAGCTTCTACTTTCGCGGACCGGACGATCGGCACAATTTGAAAGCCCAGAACCTCGAGGTCTTCGCCCAGATCGCCGAGGGTATCAGTGAGTCGACATGGATGTTCCACTTGCGCCGCAGCGACTATTCGCGCTGGTTCCGGGACGCGATCCGAGACAGCTATCTCGCCGACCAGGCGGAGCGCATCGAGCAGCGCATGGACCTCACATCGTCCGAGACACGAGTACTCATCCTTGAGCTCATTCGTGCTCGCTACACCTTGCCCGAATGACTGACGGCATGCACCGTGCAGACTGTGCGCGCCAAGACGTTCGAGCGAGGCTAGGGCGCCGTCAACGTCTCAGCCGTGCCAGGACCGAAGTAAATGACTCCGTGTGCGCCATGAGGGACCATCAGCCGAGCCAACGGTCGGCTATCCGCTGGGACACAGGGCACGGTGATAAGCGCCTCACCTTTCTCCAGCCCCTCCTCATAAACGTCGAGGATGTTCCGGTCGTAGCCCCGAGTCTGCAGCCAGCGGACGACCCGCGTCGCGAAACCGTGTTCCGCTCCGGTTGGATCAAGAATGTCTGCACCCTTCTCACCGTGCAAAACGCGTACTGTCGAGATGTCGACGTTGGCAGTTTGCAAATCCTTGATCGCGGCGTCGACGGCTTGCGTATCCGGCAGGAGCGCTGCAAG
>DATLQC010000104.1:0-3137 GCA_035535395.1 Propionibacteriaceae bacterium
AAGGCGCGCAGCGGCTCTCCGGGATGCGGAGCAAGAGCGGGGAACGACGGCGGTGGCACCAGAAAACCCATCCGCTGATAAAGCGCGATGGCGGTCTCGATGTCGCGAACCACGTGGCCGACGTGCTGGATGCCGCTCACGGTGGCATCCGCGCCAGCCTGGATCTGGCGGACAACGGTCGGTGCGGTCATGATGCTCCTCACATTGCGGCAGTGACGGAATTGATCGTGGGAGAGCGATCGGGACGCGAGTCCTTCTGAGACGCCGTAGTCCAAAGGCTGGCCGCGAGCCAGAGCAAGGCAAGCGCGACCAAAATTCCGTGGGCAATGCGAGCCCAGGCCGGCAGATAGAACTGCGGGATCAGCAAAAGCAGCGCGATAGCCAGCGGCACTCCACTCCATCGTGGCAAAATGCTGGCGCGCCAGATCGCCACTGCGAGGAGCAATCCGCCTACACCCAGCAGGACGAGTCCGAGTGCGAAGGTGGTAGCTGCCGCGGCGCCGAACCTGATGGCATTGACCAGCTCAAGCAGGTTGAGCGATGCGCCGGAATCCACCTTGCGAGCGATGGCGTGCAACGCGAAATCCTCTGCGCCGTAGTACGGAAGCGCCAGCCCAGCCCCAAGCCAGATAGCGACTGTACCGGCGAGACTCAGACCAAAACCACGGCTTCCTTCCGTCACACGGCAGATGGCCAGCAAGCCCAGCGGCATCAAGATCAAAGCAACCATGGCGAACAAGTGCGCAGCCACCCATGCATTCGAGCTCATCGACGCCACGGCGCCTCCGACGGTGGACTCGTCGTGCCAGGGCCGAACCGCCGGATACAGAAGGAACAAGACACCAGACGCCGTGAGCGCGGCGGGGCCAAGCCGGACAAGGCGGCGTGAATCCCTTATGGGATGGGGATCTGTAGTGCTCGACATATGTTGCCTCCTCGGCGGAGTAGTTCCTAATGGACGATACGATACGTCTCGTTGCGTCACAAGACGCAACGGTTCGTCTTTTGCTATTCTTAGAAACCGTGGTGGCTAGACGCGAACCCGACCCGACTCGACGCAATGCGAGGGCGCACGCCGCCATTCTTGGCGCAACTCGGACGCTGATACAAACAATCGGCTACGACCGAATGTCCATCGAGGGCATTGCGGCCGCCGCTGGCGTCGGCAAGCAGACGATCTACCGGTGGTGGCCGTCCAAGGCTGCGGTCGTCTTGGACGCGTGGGCCCCGGAAGTGCAACAACACCTCAGCTTTCCCAACACCGGAGATCTGGCAGCTGACCTTAAGACGGAGCTCAAGTCGGCGAGCGACCTCAGCAACGATCCCAACTTCGGGCCGTCGTTCCGAGCCCTGGTCGCCGAGAGCCAGCATGACCAGACGTTGGCAACTCAGCTGCTGGAACGCATCTTCTGGCCACGAGTCGAGGCTGCCAAGGAACGCCTCAGAGCGGCGCAAGACGACGGTCAATTGGCAGCGGCCATTGACTTGGATCTTGCCATTGATCTGCTTTACGGCGCGTTTTATTACCGGTACCTGTTGCGGGCGGCGCCGCTCACCCACCAGCACGCCGAGGCAGTGGTGGATGCTGTCCTCAGCGGTATCGGAGCCGCTATGCGGCCGAGCTGAGACCCTTGATCACGATTCGTCCGGCGCGGATCCAAGCAGATTGAGCACAGCTCTTTCGATCTTGCCGTGCGTTGTGCCATCAGAAAGATCGGTATCGGTCGCGGCCAGCTCTGGAGAGATCGTCACGCCATCGTTGAAAAGATCGATAATGCGGGGATCTACGTAGGATGCCCGGGCGACCGCGGGCGTGTTACCGAGGTAACCAGCCACTTCCTTCATCGCCGTCGAAACGGCGCGTTTACGGGCACTGATCGTTTTCGCGCTCTCGTTCGCTTCGGCTAACACCACTTCGGCGATCACTGTGCCGTGCCAGGTGCGGAAGTCTTTAGCCGACATCTCATCGCCAACGTGGGTCTTGATATAGCTGTTGATGTCGTTGGAGCTAACGTCCCGCCAGTGCCGTCCATCCTTATATGCAAGGAGTTCCGGCCCACCACTACGTCGCGCCAGCAGGTCCCGTACGGCTCGCAACACCAGATCATCAGCAAGTGCCACGTAGCGTTCCTGACCGGACTTGGCCACGTAGTTGAAGATCACCGAGCCATTCTCGACGGAGACATGCTCCTTGTGGATCGTTGCCAGACCGTAGCTGTTGTTGGCCTCCGCGTACGCCTCGCCGCCGATTCGAAAGAAACCAAGATCAAGAAGCCGGAACGCCGTGCCCAGCGCGCGTTCGTACGGCATGCCCTCCAGCTGTAAATCCTGTGCGACCGCGCGCCGCGCTTCCGGCAGTCGGGCCGCAACCTCTAGCACCCTGTCGTGCTTGAGTCGGTCACGCTTCAGCCGCCACTGCTCGTGATAGAGGTATTGCCGGCGGCCGGCATCGTCGATGCCGACGGCCTGCAGATGTCCATTGGGTACCGGGCAAATCCATACCTGCTCCCAGGCGGGCGGGATGACAAGGAGCTTGCAGCGCTGAATCTGTTCGGAGTCAAGGCGGCTCCCGGACTCGTCCAGATAGACGAATCCCTTCCCGGCGCGCCGCCGGGTCCATCCCGGATCTCGTGGTGAGACCCTTCTCAGCCTCGGCACATCTCAGTTGTACCCGCTGATTGACTGGCCAATATGCGGATCCTGTTCACCACCAACCCGCTCTACGGTCACCTCTATCCGATGCTGCCGCTGATGAATGCGGCGCGGCGGGCCGATCATGAGGTCATCGTCGCCACCGGCGCCAACTTTGCCCCAGAGGTGGAGCGTCACGGATTCGCGATTTGGTCAGTAGGGCCGTCGGCGCAGCAGGTGCGAGCGCAGTCGGCGACGACCGATAATGATCCGCCAATGGATCAGCTTGGGCAGATGGTCGAGGCGGCATGAGGCTCTTCGGCCGTCCCGGTATCGCCCGAGCGCGCGACCTGACTCCGTTGGCTACCAACTGGCAACCAGATCTCGTGGTGCATGAGCTGACTGAGGCCGCAGGCTGGCAAGCCGCGGCAGTAAGCGGCGCCGTCGACGTCATGCACGGCTTTGGCACCCATATCCCGTACCTCGTCGATGCCATGCAGATCGTG
>DATLQC010000105.1:0-9025 GCA_035535395.1 Propionibacteriaceae bacterium
CCTGACCATTCCACAGCCCGCTACCAATGCAGAATTCAGCGACGCTTTGGCGACGACCTTGCATAGACCTCGGTTTCTTCGCGTACCAGCTCCGATCATCCGCACGGCGCTCGGCGAGCTGGCAGATCAAATAGTCGGCGACATGTACGCGATCCCCGAGCGACTGACCGAGGATGGCTTCATCTTCAGTGATCCCACAGTGAAGGACGTTGTTGCCTCCGCCCTGGGTTTAGCGACACGACATTAGACTCAGCGCCATGGCACTGGACTTCCTCGATCTTGGGTTAGGTAGCGAACGGCTCGACTACCAAGCCACCTGGGATCTACAGCGCGCCATTCACGCGGAGGTAGCAGCCGGCAGCCGACCAGACACCGTCCTGCTACTGGAGCACGCCAGCGTCTACACCGCCGGTAAGCGGACGGAGCCTCAGGAACGGCCTCTTGACGGTACGCCGGTGATCGACGTCGACCGCGGCGGCAAGATCACCTGGCACGGGCCCGGCCAGCTAGTGGGCTATCCGATCGTTCGACTGCCGGAGGCGGCACTGGTTGTCGACTACGTGCGTCGGCTTGAAGAGGCCATGATCGCCATGCTTGCTGAGTACGGCCTGAGCACCGGTCGCATCCGTGGTCGCTCGGGGGTCTGGCTTGCCGCAGCTGATCATCAACTGGAGCGCAAGATCGCTGCCATCGGGGTCCGCGTCGCGGCTGGCACCACGATGCACGGCTTCGCGCTCAATGTCGATCCTGATCTCACCGCGTTCGACCGCATCATTCCCTGTGGACTGACCGGCGTTGGCGTGACATCGATGACTGCGGAGCTCGGCAGCTACGTCACGATCACCGATGTCGCCCACGCGCTTGTCCCACACTTGCAGCGCTATCTGGCCTTCGAGGAATACGTCCAGTCGCCCGACATCGGGCCAGCACCCGACACAACCCTTCCCAGGGTTGCCGTCGGTGCCGCCTGACCCGCTGACGTCGGCCTCGGGGATTCGCCGTCGGGCCGTCGTCGCGCCGCACGTCGTCGACTACGCCGTCGAGGCGTACAGCCTGACGAAGGTGTATCGCGCTCGGCACGGCAAACGCGCCGCTGTTGACGGCCTGGACCTACGGGTGCCGGTCGGCGGGGTCCACGGCTTCCTCGGTCCCAACGGCTCCGGCAAGACAACAACCATCAGAATGCTGCTCGGACTGATAGCCGCGGACTCCGGCCATATCCGAATCTTCGACCACGAGGTGCCGCTGGCCATTAGTCAGATCATCGACCGGGTGGGCGCGATCGTGGAGCAGCCCAAGTTCTTTCCCGGGTTCTCTGGGCAGAAGAACTTGGAGTTGATCGCCCGCGCGATCGGTGCACCGCACCGGCGGGTGGACAAGGTGCTTCACGAAGTGGGATTAGGCCGCCGCGGCGGAGACAAGTTCCGTAACTACTCACTCGGCATGAAACAGCGGCTTGCGATAGCTGCAACGCTGCTCAAGGACCCCGATCTGTTGATCTTTGACGAGCCGACCAATGGCCTGGACCCAGCGGGCATTCACGAAATCCGCACCATGATGCGAAGCCTCGCGCGTCGCGGAAAGACAGTCCTCGTCTCCAGCCACATCCTCAGCGAGGTGCAGCAGATCGCTGACACGGTTACCATCATCGGCCGCGGCCGGCTGCTTGCCGAAGGCAATGTCAGTGACATCCTTGCTGCCAACGGACAGGTGTCGGCACGTGTCGGCGTCTCGGATCATCTGCGGGCCGCCGAAGTGCTCACCGCAGCTGGCTTCACCGTCGAGCCGTTAGCGAGTCGACTGCTGAAGGTCAGTTTGAGTGATCACAGGCTGGACCTCGCGGTTATTACCCGACTGCTCGCTGATCAAGGTCTGTACGTCTCTGAGCTCGCCCCGATCCAACCGGACCTCGAATCGGTCTTCTTGAATTTGACTGGCGGTGATCATCCGGGAACCCGCAAACAGCGGGGCCGGCAACCCGAACAACGTACGCGCCAAGGGCGGCAGCACCAGCAGGAAAGGCGGCGGCGGCCGCAGCGGTCCAATCGCTCGGAGTTGCCCGATCGGAGCCGGCGGGCATGATCCGGCTCCTCGGGGCTGAAGCCACCAGGCTTCTCAGCCGGCGATTCACCGGCATCGCCCTTCTAGTGTTGCTGCTCGGGCTAGGCGCATATCAGCTCGTGGTCAACAAGTCCCTTTCACCGATAACCGGCGAACAACTCGCAACTGCCGAGCAGGCCTACCAGCAGTCACACAAGGACTGGGTGGAGAACCACGAGAAATACGAACAAGACTGTCGCGACACGGGCGGCGGCACAGCAGAGGACTGCACCGTCCCAGAGCCCACGCTGAACGACTTCAGTGTGGAACCAACGCCGTTCGCGGAGGCTGCTAGAACATCACTCCAGCTGTCGACCGTTCTGATCTCGCTCGTGACCTTCATGATCGCTGCCAGCTTTATTGGCGCGGAGTACAGCTCCGGCTCCATCTCCAACTGGCTGACCTTCGTCCCCCGACGCGGGGCTGTCTTCTGGTCAAAATTGCTTACGTTGATCGGTTTCGCGGCCCTGCTTGGCACGTTAGGTGCCGCGCTGGTCGTCGCAGCCGCCCTTGTGCTGGCCCGACTGCATAACTCTCCAATCGAGTCCTTACGAGATGTTGCCGAAATGGGAGCACGAAGCACGCTGGCCATCGCCGGGCTCGCGGTGCTTGGCTTCTGTCTCGGTGTGGTGACTCGACATACAGCTGGCGCCATGGGCGTCCTGCTGGCATTCGTCGTCGTTTCGTTCGTCCGAATCGGACCTTTGAGCTCGCTGGCGTGGGCCCAACGCATCACTCCGTGGACTCCAGAAGGAAACCTGGCGGCAATTGTCGAGCGAGGCTACAAGTACTACGTGCCGGTGGAGAAGATCACGCCGGACGGGATGAACATTGAATTCGCCGCGCACAATCTGAGCCTCACCCACGGGCTTGTGTATTGGGCAATCCTTCTAGTGGTGGTTGTGGCGGGTTCACTACTGATCTTCCGGCGCCGCGACGTGACATGAGCTCCGCCCCGACGACGAGGTAGGCGGCGCCAAGGCGCGATCCGCGCGGAACGAGCGTAGCGAGCGGAGCAATGCAACTCCGGATCGCGCGCCGCTGTGCCGAGGAGGAGCGACGGGACATGCTTTTTCGTCCCGGAGCGACGACGAGGTAGGCGGCGCCAAGGCGCGATCCGCGCGGAACGAGCGTAGCGAGCGGAGCAATGCAACACAGTAGGCTGGGCGGGTGACCATCGCCCCCGAAGGCCGCAAGCTGCTGCGACTAGAAGTTCGCAACGCCAGCACGCCGATCGAGAAGAAGCCGTCGTGGATTAGGACGACCGCGCGGCTGGGGCCGGAGTACCGCGAGCTGCATGAGCTGGTCAAAAGCCAGGGGCTGCATACCGTCTGTCAAGAAGCTGGATGCCCGAATATCTTTGAATGCTGGGAGGACCGCGAGGCCACCTTTCTCATCGGCGGTGATGTCTGTACCCGGCGTTGCGATTTCTGTCAGATCGACACCGGCAAGCCGACCACGTTCGACGCGAGCGAACCGCTCCGTGTCGCAGACTCGATACAGAAGATGGGTCTTCGCTATGCCACAGTCACAGGTGTCTGTCGCGATGATCTTCCCGATGAGGGCGCCTGGCTCTACGCCGAGACCATCCGCAAGATTCATGAGCTCAACCCCGATACAGGCGTGGAGATGCTGGCACCGGACTTCTCCGGCAATGCGGAGTATCTGGGTCAGGTCTTCGAAACCGAGCCTGAGGTCTTCGCACACAACGTCGAGACCGTCCCGCGGATCTTCCGGCGAATCCGCCCCGGCTTCCGCTATGAGCGCTCCCTCGATGTCTTGCGAGCATCACGGGAAGCTGGTCTCGTGACGAAGTCCAACCTCATCCTCGGCATGGGCGAAACCCGTTCTGAAATCAGCGAAGCGCTCAAAGACCTGTACGACGCCGGCGCCGAGATTGTCACGATCACGCAGTATCTCCGGCCGTCGCCGCGCCATCATCCGGTTGAGCGCTGGATCAAGCCTGAGGAGTTCGTCGAACTCGCGGAGGAGGCAAACGCAATCGGTTTCGCTGGTGTCATGAGCGGTCCCCTCGTACGCTCCTCCTATCGTGCCGGTCGGCTTTACCGCCAGGCGATCCAGAACCGCCAAGCCATGTCGAACCGTGCTTCGGTGGTCTAACAGCGGCAAAGGTGAATCGAGACTTTGAAAGTGAGTAGCAATGGCTGACGCGGCGGCCAGAAACGCTAAGAGCGGCGCCAAGGACCCGAAGGCTGCAGCCAAAGACGTCAAAGCTCAGGCCAAGGCCGCCAAGAAGGCAGAAAAGGCGCGCAAGAAGGCAAGCAACGATCCGAAGGATATGGGCCGGATTCGGCAGATCGTCCGGGCGTACCAGGTCACCCATGAGTACGACAAGGCCCTTCCCTACCTCATGCTCGGCGCCTTTCTGCTGCCAATCGTGCTCGGTGTCGTCATTGGCGTGCTCTGGGGCCACGCATTCAACTTGATCTTCATCGGCCTGCTGCTCGGGATCCTGGCGGCAATGTTCATGCTGGTTCGCCGAGCAAAGCGGGCCACTTTCAAGCGTTACGCCGGAAGGGCCGGTTCGGCCGAGGTAGCCCTGCAAATGCTGCCCAAGAAGTGGATCTCGACGCCCGGCATTGCGGCGAATCGCAGCCGAGATGTGGTGCATCGCACACTTGGTCCGGGTGGTCTGGTGCTCATCGGTGAGGGCGAATCTGGTCGGGTTCGGCAACTGCTGGCCAGCGAGGTGAAGAAGCACGAGAGGGTCGCGTACGGGATCACCGTGACGACGATCGTGATGGGTGACAAAGAAGGCCAGGTGCCGCTGGAGAAGCTCGCCGACCACATCCGCAAACTGCCCAAGGTGCTTCAGCCCTACCAGATCACCGACATCAAGCAGCGGCTTCGAGCGCTTGATGCGCTTCGTCCACCACTGCCGATTCCGAAGGGCCCGATGCCGACTAACCCACGCCAGGTGAAGGGCGTCCGCCAGGCTATGCGCGGTCGCTGATTAGGCACATCGCAGCGCCTACCAAAGACTTCCGCAGCGCGTATTGATCAATGGGCAACCTGATCAACGCCGAGCGCGTCACGATGAGCTACGGCACTCGTACGCTCATCGCCGGCGTCAGTCTCGGCCTGGATCGGGGCGAGGTGGTTGGGATCGTGGGCCGCAATGGAAGCGGCAAGACCACCCTGCTGCGGATTCTGGCCGGGATGCTGATCTCGGACGGTGGCCGGGTAACGCGCACGAGCCACCTCTCGATCGGCTTCCTGCCTCAGGCTGACGAGATCACCGCCGATGCGTCCGTACGCGAGCACATCGTTGGTGGTGCGCCAGACCATGTATGGGCTGCCGATGCTGGTCGGCGAGCGATTGTCAGTCATCTGTTGGCCGATGTCGATCTTGATACCCAAGTCAGCACGTTGAGCGGTGGCGAGCGTCGCCGAGTCGCGCTCGTGGAGCTGCTGCTGGCCGATCATGACCTGTTGATCTTGGATGAGCCGACGAACCACCTCGACGTAGAGGCGATCGACTCGCTGGCAATGCATCTGAATGATCTTCGGGCAGCCGATGTTGCCATGTTGATCGTTAGCCACGACCGCTGGTTCCTAGACGCCGTTTGCAGTCGCATTTGGGAAGTCCATGACGGCCGAGTCGATGCGTATGAGGGCGGCTACGCGGCTTACGTGCTGGCCCGGACCGAACGGGAACGACGCGCCGCGGTGATTGCCGCTCGGCGGAAGAACTTGCTTCGCAAGGAACTGGCCTGGCTCCGCCGCGGCCCGCCGGCGCGCACCTCGAAGCCAAAGTTCCGCATGGATGCGGCCGCCGCCTTGATCGCCGACGAGCCTGAGCCGCGCGATCGGCTGCAGCTACAACGATTCGCCAGCGCGCGATTGGGCAAGGACGTTTTCGATTTTGACGGGGTGAGCGTGACGTTGGGCCACCGGCCACTACGTCGTGAGGTCTCCTGGTCCGTTGGCGCCGGCATGCGGATTGGCGTGATCGGTGTCAACGGTTCGGGTAAGACGACGCTGTTGCGGCTGCTGGCTGGTGACCTCGCGCCGGACTCCGGAACCATCAAGCGTGGCAAGACGCTGCGCATCGGATATCTAAGCCAGGCCCTGGATGATCTAGATGGCACCGAACTGGTCCTTGAGTCGATCGATCGACTGCGTCGGCAGGCTCGGCTTGCCACGGGCGCCGAGGCCAGTGCCCGCTCCCTGCTGGAGGATTTTGGGTTCACCGGCGACAGGCTGACTGCCAGGTTGGATGACCTTTCTGGGGGTGAACGGCGCCGGCTTCAGATTCTCCGGCTGCTGCTGGACGAACCAAACGTGCTGCTGCTGGACGAGCCTACAAATGATCTTGATATCGATACCTTGACGGTGATCGAGGATTACCTCGACCGCTGGCCCGGCACCCTGCTCGTGGTCACCCATGATCGGTACTTCCTAGAGCGGGTCTGCGACGTGAGCTACGCGCTAATCGGTGATGGCTCATGTGTCCTGCTGCCAGGTGGTGTTGATCAATACCTAGAGTCGCGCCGCCGGCCGCCGGCAGAAAACCGGCCTGTCAAGGCCTCGGTCAAGAGCCAATCGGCCACCTCCAGCGCTACGGCGCGACAGGCAAAAAAGGACCTCGCTCGTCTAGAACAGCAAATCGCGCGTCTCGACCGGCAACTCGCATTGCTGCATGAGCAAATGGCAGGCGCGGCTACCGACCATCAACGGCTAAGCGAGCTGCAGCGTGAGATGGAGTCGATCACTGCCGATAAGGATGAGCTGGAGTCGGCATGGCTGCAGGCGGCCGAGATCGCTGGTTAAACCTGAGGGCTAGTTTGGCGACATGGACACTGCGTTGGAGCAGCTCGTCGCGACATTAGGCGACGCGGTACGCACCGATCCGGTCACGTGTGAGAACTACCGCTTCGACTGGTCCCGCGACCCAACGGCGGGAGTCCCGATCGCGGTTGTCCGCCCGGCTAATGCCGGGCAGGTGCAGACCACCATTCGATGGGCAGCCGAGCATCGCGTGCCCGTTGTGCCACGCGGCGCTGGCAGCGGCCTGTCCGGGGGGTCCTCGGCGGTTTCCGGAGGCATCGTTGTCAGCCTGGAGCGTATGCGTGCCATCGAGATCGACCTTGCCGCCCGGGTCGCCGTTGCCGAGCCAGGCGCGTTCAATGCCGAGGTCAAAGCGGCAGCTGCGCAGCAGGGTCTGTGGTATCCACCGGACCCGTCGTCGTACGAGATTTGCTCGATCGGCGGCAACATCGCTACCAACGCCGGTGGCCTGTGTTGTGTGAAGTACGGCGTCACGACTGACTATGTGCTGGGGCTCGATGTGGTGCTCGCCGACGGAACACTGATCACTCTGGGTGGTAAGCGCATCAAGGATGTAGCCGGACTCTCGCTCGTCAAACTCTTCATTGGCAGCGGAGGCACGCTCGGCATCATCACCCGTGTCATCCTCCGGTTGATTCCCGGCCAGGGACCGCGGTCGACCTTAGTTGCTTACTTCCCCACCGTGCAGGCCGCCGCTGACACTGTCGTCACGATCGGCCAGACATTGCGCGCCTCCATGATGGAGCTCATGGATCAGACCTCGATCAATGCGGTCGAGGACTATCGCTCGATGGGCCTCGACCGCTCTGCCGGTGCGATGCTTATCGCCCAGTCGGATGCCCCAGGCGCCGCCTCCGCAGCAGAGATCGAAATCATGGAGGCTGCGTGTACCACAGCCGGCGCGAAGGAAGTCTTCATCACCACTGATCCAGATGAAGGCGAACTCTTCGTCGCTGCGCGCCGAACCGCATTTCCAGCGATCGAGGCGCGCGGCTCCATACTTCTGGAGGACGTCGGGGCGCCGGTGCCCGCGCTCCCCCAGCTGCTCTCAGGCATCGCTGCGGTGGCGGAGCGGCACACCGTCGAAATCCCGGTCGTGGCTCATGCCGGAGACGGGAACACTCATCCCATTGTCGTTTTCGATCGCGGAGACCCCGCGGCGCAGCAGCGGGCCTATCTCGCCTTCAACGAGATCATGGAACTGGCAATCCAGCTTGGCGGAACCATTACTGGCGAGCACGGAGTCGGCCGAGCCAAGAAGGCGGCTTTGCCGGCCCAGCTTGGCCCCGATGTCATGGCTCTCTCGCACAAGATCAAGAACGCCCTCGACCCGCTTGGCATCCTCAACCCTGGAGCCATCCTGTAGTCATCCGCTCATACTCATCCGCAGAAGCTGTGGACGAGTGACACATTTCCGTGCGGCAAAACTGCCGCTCGCCCGCAGTTTGTGAGCGCTCGTTCCCAGTGGCGCGCGACTTTGGCGCGGCCGGCCGGCCGAAAAGGCGAGTCATCTAATAACGCTTCCCAGCGCACAAAGTCGCTGCGGATTCCAGCGCCGCCCGAGCAGGCGGTCGGCACTGGCGCTGATGGAGGCGCCCTCATTGAGCAATTGGTATGAGGTGAAACCCATCCGTTGCCATTCAATCTCGACCAGTCGACGGTCGCGCCCAAGGTCGCTGCGGTGCGTCTGCCGGTCGCGATGGACGTCGCCGTCGTACTCATGAATTCGTCGAGTGCCCACGAGCCTTAAGTCACCACGTGCGACGAAGCAACCCCATTGATCGAAGATTTCTTTCTGCGGCTCAACCTCGATTCCTGCTGCCAAATGCAGAACCCACATCACCGACTCCCACGGGGATTCGCTGCGGTCGTCGAGAAGCGGCAACAGCGCGCGAAGCCGAGGAGCGAATCCCGCCCCTGATAGATCCTGCTACGGTGCGGCACTCAACTGTCGACATGTTCGCAGCATGCGTACGCACAGCCGCTTTCGATCGCCTCGGAGCGGATCTGTGGATAGGCTGCCTGCTCGTCAACAGGTGTCAGAAACTGTGGGCGAGTGACAAGTTTCCCGCCCGAAAATCTGCCACTCGCCCGCACTTTCGCTACCAGTCGC
>DATLQC010000106.1:0-9540 GCA_035535395.1 Propionibacteriaceae bacterium
CGATTTCGTAGGTGACTAGCAGCGCGGGATAGGCACCAGACTTGTTACCGGAGTACTTCAGGTCGAGGCTCAAATCATTGCCGCTGCCCTTCACCTTCGCCTCATCGACGGCCTTAGCGACGGAGTCACCTGTTAGCTCAACCGGGCCATTGCCGCTGTCCAGCTGGGCCATGCTGAGCTCGTTGTCCTTGGCGTAGCTCCACTCGATGTAAGTAATGGAGTTCTTGGTGTTGGCCGTGGCCTCAGCGACACCGGAGGACTTGTTCTTGCCCTCCCCAGTGCCGGTCCACGCCTTGGCCGGCTCGTCCTTCCAAGCACCGTTGCCCGCCTTGGAGAGGAACTTCGTGGTGTTTTCAGTGGTGCCGGACTCGTCTGAGCGGAAGAACACCGTGATGTCCGCACTGGGCAGTTTGGCCCCTGAGTTGAGCTTCGCGATCTTCGGGTCGTTCCACGTTTTGATCGTCCCCTTGAAGATTTCGGCGAGCGTCTCAGCGTTCAGCACAAGCTTGTCGACGCCATCGACGTTGTAGGCGAAGGCGATCGGGCCGACCACCATCGGCAGGTTCCATGCGGGATTGCCCTGGCAGCGTTCCTTGGCCTTGTCGGCCTCTACAACGCCATCCACTGCTTCGGTCTTGAGCGCGGAGTCGGAGCCGGCGAAGTCGACCAGGCCGTTGTAGAACGACTTGATCCCGGCGCCTGAGCCGGTCGGGTTGTACTCGATCGTCGCTTTGTCACCACATTCGGCGTTGTAGTCGACGATGACTTCGGTGATGGCATTGCCCTGGGCGCTGGAGCCCTCCGCAGACAGCTTGCCCGCGGGGCAGGCAAGACCTGACGCGTTTGCGCTGCTGCCGGGCTCGGCTCCGCCAGGCTGCTCGGTTGCGCTGGTCGGGTCGGAGCCGCATGCGGCAAGACTGAGGGTAGCCAGCGCAGCCAGGGCGGCGAGTCCGATCGCCTGCCGCCGCATACGGCGCAGGCTGACTCGGGAGCTCACAAGGCGGTTCGCTGCCCCTGCCGCATCGCTGTGGGCCGCATCGTTCTGTTTCGTCATCCGTGTCCTTCATAAACGAGGGGCGTCTCCCCCTGGCGAACCCCGCGCCACACTGCGCACTGGGCTTGGCTCGGAAGGTGCGGCATGCTCGCCCTCCCGATGCGGCGAACGTACGCGGATGACGTGTCCTGATGGCCCTGCGAAGATGAACAACGGGTGAATGATCAGCGGCTGCAGGGTATGCGAGATTGGCTCATTGACTGCCCTAGACTCGCGCGCAGACTTATGGATCAGCCTCTCCCCATGCTGGGCCGTGCTCACGGCAACCGCAGTCCGCTGACATGCCACCTCAAATGCGACAGTGCTTGTGCATATCCGGCTCCGAACGCCAGCACCGAACCGACCTTCGCCGAGATTGCCTCCCGGCAGCTCAGCCGTCGCTCATTGCTAGTCGCCACGGGAACTCTGGCTGCCGCCACGGGTCTGCCGATCTTCTTGGGCGGATGTACGCCTGATCAACAGCGCAACTCCCCGGATCAGCGAGAGAATCCCCCCGTTCCATCCGACGGCTTTGACTTCGAACCGATTGAGCCTGTGCTCGACAACGTCGACGCCTTGAGCGTGCCAGCCCACTACCGCTGGACGCCGATCCTGCGGTGGGGCGATCCGCTCTTCGACAAGTCACCGCGTTTCGATCCCGAGTCGCCGGACGCGCACGCCCAAGAGCTCCAGTTCGGCTACAACAATGACTATCTGGCGATTATCGTCACCGATCGCAGCGGTCGGTCAGCATTGTTGTGCTGCAATCACGAATTCACCAATCGGGCGATCATGTTCCCGCCGTCAAAGTCTCCAGCGGAGGAGCGCCAAGTCCTCAGGGCGACCATGGCGGCGCAGGGCTTCAGCGTGGTGGAGCTGGAACGCGCTGCTACCAGGCAACCCTGGCACTACGTCCGAGGAGCGGCGCGAAACCGCCGGATCACAGCGCGTACGCCGTTCCGAATGACCGGCCCTGCTGCGGGCAGTGATCTCCTCAAGACCGCGGACGACCCGAGCGGACGCCGGGTGATCGGCACCTTCGCCAATTGTTCCGGGGGTACGACGCCGTGGGGCACGATCTTGTCGGGTGAGGAGAATTTCCACGGCTACTTCGTCGCGGACTCCACCGCAGTCGGAAGCGAGCGCTACGGGTTGAGAAACCGACCCAGCGTCTACGGCTGGGAAGCCGTTGACTCGCGTTTCGACGCGACCGAGCCCGACTACGCGGCTGAACCGCACCGGTTCGGCTACATCATCGAGATCGACCCCTACGATCCCAAGTCGACTCCGCGTAAGCACACTGCACTTGGCCGGTTCAAGCACGAAGGTGCCAACATCCGCATCGACGCTGAGGGAACGGTTGCCGCGTACATGGGTGACGACGAACGCTTCGAGTACCTCTACAAGTTCGTTGCCAAGGAGAAGTACCGACCAGGCAATTCACCTAGCGCGCGGCGGCACAATCTACGACTACTGATTGCGGGCGACCTGTACGTCGCGCGATTCAGCGGTAGCCAGCAGCCCGGCAACAACAACCTGGGCCAAGGTGACTGGATCCCGCTTACTCACAACGGAGAGTCGGCCGTACCTGGCATGAGCCAGGATGAGGTCCTGATCTTCACCAGAATGGCAGCTGATCTTGTTCGGGCCACGCCAATGGATCGTTGCGAGGATGTCCAGCCCAGCCCGCAAACCGGCAAGGTCTATGTCGCCTGCACCAACAACCGGGACCGGGGTGTCGACGGGGAGCCGGGTCCTGATGCTGCGAATCCTCGGGAGCGAAACAAGAACGGTCACGTGATCGAGATCACCGAGCGGGACGGTCGCGTTAGTGCCACTTCGTTTGGTTGGAATTTGTTCCTGGTTTGTGGCGACACCGACGAGGCGGGCACCTACTTCGGCGGTTGGGACGGTCCGGTCGCCCCCATCTCGTGTCCGGACAATCTCGCGTTCGATTCGGTAGGCAACCTCTGGATTGCCACCGATGGTGCTCCGGGTTCGATCTCCAAGGCCGACGGATTGTTCCGGGTGCCTCTCGAAGGCGATGAACGCGGTCATCTGGTGCAATTTCTCGCTGTGCCCCAGCAGGCCGAAACCTGCGGACCGGTCATCCATGACCGCGACGGATCGGTCTTTGTCTGCGTACAGCATCCCGGTGAGCACGGATCTTGGGACGCCCAACTTTCGTTCTTCCCCGACTATGTCCCAGCGAATGAAAAGCCTTCAACAGGAGCGTGGCGTGGACCGCGACCGAGCGTTGTTCAGGTGACCCGTGATGCCTAGATAGCGCGTCCACGCCGAATTAGACCAAGGCCAACGGGGAGGCTAGACCTGAGGCCGATGCCGTTCTAGAGCGTGAACCGAACCGTCGGCCAGGAGATGGGCGACCAAGAACTCCCCAGTCGCCAGGGTCGTCAGCGGGATGCCGAGGGCGTCAAGAATGTGCGGCAGCACCGGTCGATGGACGCAGACAGCAGTGGGCCCACCGCTGTCCAGCGTCGCTTTGCGGATCTTACCTATCAGCTTCCCCACGCCTTTGGCATCGTCCTCGCCCTCCTCCTCAGTCAGCAGGCCGTACGTCTCAATGGCAAGCTCGCGCTGATGGGCGTACGGCAGCACGGTTGCCACACAGCGAGTCGAGGTCGAGCTGACGAGCTTGGTGACTCCATAGGCGTCCAGCAGAGGGATCAGCAGCTTCGATTGGCGCCGCCCGCGAGAGTTGATGGGCCGAGCGGAATCCTTTCGCGACCAATCCTTGCGATCCATTGCCTTGCCGTGTCGCAAGATGATCAACGGCGTCGTTGGTGGCTGGTCAAGATATTGCTGTACCAGAAAATGATCATGAGAATAGCTGAGTCGGCCCAGTGCGGCGCGTACGGGCAGCCAAGAGACGACATCGACCTCGGCATCCGGCTCGCGATGGACCGCTGCCAAGACGACGCCGCCCCAGTAGTCGACCTTCTTGAGGCCAGCATTGCCAGCTTCGTAGGTAATCGAATCCAACGGCACGCTCAGTCTGATGGTGACGCCGGTCTCCTCGTGCACCTCCCGTACGGCACACACCGGTAGTGGTTCGCCGGCTTCGACCTTTCCTTTCGGTAGCGTCCAATCGTCGTAGCGCTTCCGATGAATGATCACGATCTCGGTGCCGCGCGTCGGATCTTCCCGAGTAACCACCGCGCCGCCAGCAAGGACCGGTCGGCTGGGAGACCGCACAGCATTCTTACTTGTGCTGGTAGGGCTCACCGAAGGCACTGAACAGCTACTTCATCCCGGCGCGTCGCCGGCTCGTGGTGTTGATCAGATACTCTTGCATGTCCAGCAAAGGATGATCCTCCGCATCGGTGGTGTGCGGAATCCAGGTGCCGTCAGGTTGCAGATGCCAGGTTGCCGTGCCGTCGTCGAAGGCTATATCGAAGAGCTGTTCAATCTCGGCGACATGCGCTGGGTTGGTGATCGAGACCAGCACTTCCACCCGGCGGTCGAGGTTGCGGTGCATCAAGTCGGCAGAGCCGATCCCAACAGACGGCGATCCATCGTTGGCAAACCAGAAGAGCCGGCTGTGCTCCAGAAAACGGCCCAGAATGCTGCGTACCCGAATGTTCTCGCTGAGCCCGGGCACACCGGGTCGGATCGTGCAGATGCCGCGTACCCAAAGGTCCACCGGAACGCCGGCCTGCGACGCGCGATAAAGCGCATCGGACGTCGCCTCGTCCACGATCGAATTGACTTTGATCTTGATGCCTGCAGGCTTTCCGTCTTCGTGGTTCACGATCTCGTGATTGATCCGGTCGACCAGCCCGTTGCGGATGCCGTGTGGGGCGACGAGCAGCCTCTTGTACTGGGTCTCTTGGGCCATCCCCGAGAGGTGGTTGAACAGCCGGCCGATGTCCTCGGTGACGATCGGGTTGGCGGTGAGCAGCCCAATGTCCTCATAGAGCCGGGCGGTCTTGGGGTTGTAGTTGCCCGTGCCAATGTGGGCGTAGCGCCGCAGGCCGTCGGGCTCATCCCGGACCACCATGGAGAGCTTGCAATGGGTCTTCAGGCCCAGCAACCCATAGACCACATGGCAGCCGTGCTGCTCAAGCCGCCGGGCCCAAGCGATATTGGCCTGTTCGTCAAAGCGGGCTTTGATCTCCACGAGTGCGAGCACCTGCTTACCGGCCTCGGAGGCCTCGATCAATGCGTCAATGATCGGCGAGTCTCCGGACGTGCGGTAAAGGGTCTGCTTGATCGCCAGCACGTGCGGGTCATCGGCTGCCTGTTCAATGAAACGCTGCACGCTGGTCGCGAACGAGTCGTAAGGGTGATGCAACAACACATCGCGTTGCTTCAGGGCCGCGAACATGTCGGCCGGCTTTGCAGTTTCAACCTCGGCCAGATGGGGGTGGGTCGAGGGCAGGAAGGCCGGGTACTTAAGCTCGGCGCGATCAATGTCGGCCAGGGAGAACAGGCCGGTCAGGTCAAGGGGCCCGGGCAGGTGAAAGACTTCCTTCTCGCTGATGTCCAGCTCGCTGATCAGCAGCTCGAGCATCCGGCGGTCCATGTCGTCCTCGACCTCGAGCCGGACCGGCGGACGACCTACCTTGCGACGCAGTAGCTCCTTTTCCAGGGCAAGCAGCAGATTTTCGGCGTCGTCCTCCTCGACCTCAACGTCTTCGTTGCGGGTTACCCGGAAGGTGTGGTGCTGCACGATCTCCATGCCGCTGAACAGCTGATCAAGATGATGAGCGATGACGTCTTCCAGCGCGACGTAGCGACCCTCAGCCAGCGAGATGAAGCGGGACAGCATCGTTGGCACCTTGACCCGCGCGAACTGCCGAATGCCGGTCGCGGGGTTGCGTACCAGTACGGCGAGGTTGATCGACAACCCTGAGATGTAAGGGAATGGATGCGAGGGGTCCACCGCGAGCGGCGTGAGCACCGGGAAGATGCGCTCGGCGAACAGCTCGTCCATCCGATCCTGCTCGGCGGAGGTGAGCTCGTCCCAGCGAAGGATCTCGATACCCTCCTTCGCGAGGGTGGGGCGGATGTCCTCCTGAAAGACTCGGGCCTGGTCGGTAACCAGTTCGCGGGTCCGGTTCAGGATCGCAGAGTGCACCTCTCGAGGCATGAGCCCACTCACCGTTGGCACCGCGACGCCGGCGGCGATGCGGCGCTTCAACCCCGCAACCCGGACCATGAAGAACTCGTCCAGGTTGTTGGAGAAGATGGCAAGGAACTTGGTCCGTTCGAGCAGCGGTACGCGTTGGGCGTCTTTAGCCAGATCGAGGACCCGGCTGTTGAACGCCAACCAGGACAGCTCTCTGTCCAGGAAACGATCGGGGGGCAGCTCCACCTGGGTTGGAGGAGGGACCAAATCTTCTATCACGGTCGAGACCTCGACTGCTTCCATTTCTTTCTCCTGAGTTGCTCCGTGATCTCTACCGCGGGCTCAACCCTGCGCGTACATCACATCACGGCTCGCTATAGCGAATCCATAGTTCAGATATAGCTCGATTGCGGCCTGGTGGTCTGACTCCACGTAAAGCTTCACCCGGGAGTTTTCCTGCTGCTGTAACCAGCGCAGCCCGGTGAGTAACAGAGCCTTGCCCAGTCCCTGCCGAGCGGCCCAAGGTGCGATACCGAGCACATAGACCTCCCCGAGCTGATCTTGATGTTGCTTCGTCCAGTGGAACCCGATCAAGGTGCCGTCGCGCGTAGCGACAAAGAAGCCCTCGGGGTTGAACCACGGCTCAGCCATGCGGTCCTTGAGGTCGTCAAGGTCGATCAGTGCCTGCTCAGGGTGGTTTGCGAACGCTGCAGCGTTGACGCGTAACCATTGCTGTTCGTCCTGACCGGGCACGAAGGTCCGGATCTGTACACCGGGCGGGATCACCGGCTGCGGTAATTCATCATCGAGCCGGCGTTCCATGATCAGCAACTCTCGCTGGCGGACCATGCCGACGTTCGTGGCGAGAGCTCGCGCCGCAGGAGTGTCACCCATTGCCCAGACTCGCAGCGGGGTGCTGGATTCGGTGATCAAGCGCTGCAGCAGCAGCGTGCCGACGCCTTCCTGCCGATGGCCGGGGGACACCACGAGCTGACCGGCGGTCCATTCGGTCCCTGACTCGAGCTGCGCGTAGCCCACCAGGTCCCCATTCTCGCTGATCACGAAATGCTGGGTAGTCGGATGCGGACGTCGCAGCCGTAGCAGCGCCGCCTCATTGAGAGCGGGTAGCTGGTCGACTGCCTCGGCATCGCTCAGCAACCGCAGTACGCCGCTGATCTCAGTTTCGGTGAGCTTCGGTACTACCGAGATGGTCAGCAGCCTGGACATATCCCCACGTTAGTGGTCTGAGTTTGATTGCTCCTCACGATGGCGCGAGCGAAGACGATCGCTCCCAACGGATGCATGCATCTCGGTCTTATGCTGCCATCCATGAGCGAGTATGAGGACCCTTCGAGGCCGATCGTCGCGTACGGGGCAACCGCTCAGCCGGCAATTGCCGCTCGGATGGCGCCTCATTTGCGGCTGACACAGATCGGCGCAGTGTGCGCTGGGCTTGCGGTTGTTGCCGCAGCCGTTGCGGTCGCACTGTTCCCATCGTTTGCCGGTGCTGGTGCAGGCCGCAGTTGGGCAATCGGAGCGCTCGTCTCGGCTGCCCTCATGCTGATCATCTGTGTCGTCCAGGTCCTCGTCTGGCGGCGCGCGCTGGCCTCTTGGAGCGGTCGGCGGGTACATGATCTACACGGCGAGGCGCGACTTTCCTGGATCGTCCATCTGGTGTCCTACGCCGTAGCCCTAGCCGCGCTCTTCACGTGCATGGAAGGCAGTGCCGGCGCCGGCTGGGTCACCGCATCGGCTGTCTTGCTGACAGTCACCTTGTTTCTTGTCATTGCTGCGCAGGTACTTGCGGGCGTGCAATTTCTGCGTCCGAGCGGCCCTCCGGGGACGCTTCCGGCACACATCCGGCGCCTCAGAGAGCAGTCGCGTTGGCGCAACGACTGACCGATGACCCCAAGAGTCGTCGGCCGGACTAGCCAGAGAGCCGCGCTGACTCATCAACCGGCGTCACAAACCGGTATCCCACGTTGCGGACAGTGCCAATGACCGACTCGTACTCCGGTCCGAGTTTCGCGCGGAGCCGGCGTACATGCACATCGACCGTACGAGTGCCGCCGTAGTAGTCGTATCCCCAGACATCGCTGAGTAGCTGCTGGCGGCTGAATACGCGCCCGGGATGTTGCGCAAGATATTTCAAGAGCTCGAACTCGGTATAGGTGAGATCAAGCTGTACGCCGTTGAGCTTCGCGCTGTAGCCGGCCTCGTCGATCACTATGTTGCCGGACTGGATTACCGGGTCGACGTTGCTTGACATGGCGGGGCTCATGGCTAGCCGGAGCCGCACGTCTACCTCGGCAGGGCCGGCTGTGGCGAGCAGCAGGTCGTCAAAGCCCCAGTCGGCTGAGAGCGCCGCCAGCCCGCCTTCATTGGCGATGACCAGCAGGGGCGCTTCTTTTCCTGTCGTCTCGATGAGCCGACACAGCGAGCGAGCGCCGACGAGGTCTCGACGAGCGTCGAGCAAGATCACGTCGGCTGCCGGTGCGTCGAGTAGCGCCGTTGCTTCGGCCTGGGCGACTTTGACCTGATGGGGAAGGAGCTCCAACGCGGGCAGGATTTCCGCGGAGGCGTGCATATCGTTGGTTAGCAGCAGCAAGGTGGCCATTGAGGTCTCCCTCACTAGATATGGTGATTGCTCGCGCATCCCAAAGCTGGCAATCACGGGGTAAAGGATGCAGTGCCGGTGCTAGCCTTCAGCCACCCCGATATGGCCTGAGTGCATGCTTGAGAGTAACGCAATGGTGTCCGTTTCCCTTCATTACTGGGCTGGGGCCCGGGCCGCAGCAGGCGTCGCCGAGGAAGCAATAGAGGCTCAATCGGTCGCTGAAGCTTTGCGGCTTGCCTGCCAGCAGCGGTCCGATCCGCGTTTCGACAGGGTTATCAAGATGAGCTCTGTATTGATTGACGGACGCACGGCCCATCAGGAAGATCTTGAGCAGCAGCTGACTGAGGCCGTACAAATTGAAGTTTTGCCGCCTTTCGCCGGTGGCGCATAGCGCGCTCTAACTGCCTGATCGGGCATAAATCTGCCGGTGGGTGAGCCGCGGTGCAAGCTGTGGCCAAGGTCACGATAACGAAAGCATGACGAAGAGATACCAACCGGTTGTGCTAGCGCAGCGCGTCCAATATTTGAAACGTCGTCTCGTTTTGTGAGACCCCTTGTTGGGATGCAGTGCGCTCGACCCCTAGTCTTCTCCTCGTGACATCGACGAACCCGTGGGCGCTCGCGCTCACCCGCCGGCGTGCTGTAGATCACGGCCGGATGCGTTCGTCGTTGTGTCAGCTTCGGCGAATGTAGAGGCGCGTTTTCGTCGTCTCGAGCCGACCCCATACGGCTCGCAGTCGCCGCCGCCCTCCTTTTCCGCCTCTCCGTACGGTCATCCGTACTCGCCCTCGGCTCTTG
>DATLQC010000107.1:0-14548 GCA_035535395.1 Propionibacteriaceae bacterium
CTGCGCACCGGCATAGACATCGCGCCGACGAGGAGGCTCGGCACCAGCTCGAGTGCAGGTATGCGCCGCGACCAGGCAGGCCGCCTGCAACATCTGCTCCAAGCGCTCGGCATCCAACGACCGCACGGCATCCCGGTTCAGCAGCTCTCGTTCGTAGAGATGAGCCAACGCAGCTGACATAAAGGCATCACCGGCGCCGACGGTATCCACAACGGCGACCTTCGGAGCGTCGACGATCGCCGATCCCAAGGGCGTACTGGCAACAGCGCCATGCTCGCCGTGCGTCACGACGACGAGCGGGATACCAGCAGCGTGCCAGACCGATATGGCCTCATCCTCGGTAAGGCGTGGGTAGAGCCAGGCCAGATCCTCCCGGCTTACCTTCAGGATGTCGACCAACCGCATCAATCCCTCAAAGCGGTCTAGGTAGGAAACACGATCCGAGATCAGTCCCGGCCGAATGTTGGGATCCAGGCTTACGACCCGTCGCCCGGCTTCGCGCCGCAGCAGCCATTCAAGCGTGGAGGCCACGGGCTCGAGCACCAGAGCGATTGAGCCAAGGTGCAGGGCAGCTCCGGGTGGCAGCGGTGTGAGGTGCTCCGGCAACAATCCCCGATCGGCCGCATGCTGTGCATGGAAGGAGTACGTCGCCTGGCCGTCACGCAGATGAACCGCAGCCAGCGTCGTCAGGTCATCTGTGTCGACGAAATAGCTGGGCTGCACCCCCGAGGCGGCAAGGTGATCGCGCAGCATCTGCCCAAAGGCATCGGTGGACAGCCGAGCCAGGAATGCCGTCGGTACGCCGAGGCGTCCTAAGCCGACTGCAACATTGAGGCACGATCCGCCTGGATGAGGCTCGTACGCGAGATGGCCACGGACCGTGGTGTGGGTGTGAGATCCATAAGCGCATCGCCCGCGACAACGACGGCTGGCGCTTCGAGAGTCATGCTGAGGTTGCCCGGACTGCGTCCTCGAAGGTACGCGACGCCTCAGCTGTAGTCGGATCGGTAAAGAACTGTTCGGCGACGTCCGGCGCCATGGTGAAACAGTCGACGCCATGGCGCGCCAGGGCAACCATGTCAGGAACACTTCGAATGCTGGCCAGCAACACCTTGGTCGTACTGCCAGTCGCGACCAGCACTTCGTGCATGGCAACTACCTCGGCAATCCCTTCCCGACCGGCGTCATTCATGCGTCCCAGATAGGGAGCTATGTAGGTCGCGCCGGCAGCTGCGGCGATGATCGCCTGCCCTGGGTCATAGATCGCGGTGAGGAGAGTCGGTATGCCGCGGGCAGCCAGCGCTGCGCATGCGGTCGAACCAGCTCGGGTGGCAACGAACTTGACGACCACCTCACGACCAAGATCACGCAGCTGCTGGCCGCGTTCGATCAGAGTCGAGGCATCGGATCCCCAAGCCTGGAAGAAAATCTCCTGGGACCCAGCTTCAACTGCCCAGCGATAGATGTCCCGAAGATCAGCAACGCCCATCGAGGCACGCTGCAAGATCGTTGGATTCGTGGTGACGCCATGAAACAGGCCGGTCGCTAGCAATGATTCCGCCGCTCCACGATCGGCGGTGTCCAGGTAGAGCTTCACTGACTTCTCCACATCTCCTGCCGCACCCGTTACTAGGGCCGACGAGTTGGGTGCCATTGCCCAATCCTGTCAAATGGGGCGTTATCGACGCGCCTTGGATCTCCACCATGATCAGACGTTGAGCCCAAGACTTCGGCGAATCCCCGCGCGCACCTCCCTCTCTAACGCGTGGGAAACAAAGACGCCGTAGGCCTGCTGTAATGCGTCGCGGCGTGCCACGAACTGATCAATTGCTGCGTCGATGCTCTCGGGCACAGCTTCAACACCCATAGGACGCAGAAGATGTTCATGTAGCTGCCGAAGATGATCGGCCACGAGATCGACGCGACCGATGCTGGCCTTGGTCGAGATCCACCAGATCCAGTCCCAGAAGTGATTGTCGATGGCGCGCAGCGTCGCGGGGCTGGGCGTCACGGATGGCGCTGCTTCCTGCGAATGGTCGAGAAACAGGTATTCCACCTTGGTGGGGCCCGCTAGCAGTACTTGATAGACAGGAAAGTGACCCAAGGGCTCCCATTGCTCGCCCAATGGCTTGAGAGGCGCCACGAGAGCCGGCATGTCGAGTGCTAGCGCTGCGAAGTCTGAGGTCGTTACCGCAAAGTCCCAGTCTGAGAGCTCCTCGTGGGTGCCGCGTGACCGCGACCCAGCAAGTCTGATGTCCTCTACCGCGGGATGCTCTGCAACCAATGTCATCGCCAGACGGACGAGGTCCTTCATGCGCCGATCTTCACATCGCGTCTTCACTACTTAGTGTCTAGGCCTTCTCCTAGGCTGAGAGAGTGAGTGCCGGCGCCGATCCAGATGGCGCAGCCGAGCGCTCGGAGCCAGCCCCTCAGGCACTCACCTGGGCCGCCCGAACCTGGCGTGTGATTGCGGAAACAACAGCAATCTGCGTGCGCTATCGAGTCACTGGACTCGCCGCTGAGGCGGCCTTCTTCGGCGTCCTCTCGCTGCCGCCACTGATCTTCGGACTGGTCGGTGCTGTTGGCTTCGTCACTAGCACCTTGGATATCCGCACTATCGCGAACTTTCGCGAACAGCTGATCAACCTCTCCTCACGCGCGCTGACTCCCGACGTCGTACACAGCGTCATCGAGCCCACACTCGATGACGTGCTCTCGCGCGGCCAGGCCGCAGTCATTTCGATCGGGTTCATCCTCGCCTTGTGGGCTGGTTCGCGCGCGCTCAACGTCTTCGTCGAAACGATCACGATCATGTACGGGATGGCGGGCAAACGTGGCATTGTGCGCACCCGAGCCCTTTCCTTTTTGCTCTATCTGGTTTTCCTGGTCGCCGGGATCGTTTTGCTTCCGCTGATCTTGGCCGGCCCAACCTTGGTGAACCGAGTGCTACCGCCGAGTCTGGAAATCATCGGGGATCTTTATTGGCCGGTCGTATTGCTCGGCTCGGTCTGCATGCTGGCGACGCTCTATCACTTGTCGGTTCCTGTCCGTACGCGCTGGCGGGCCGATCTGCCAGGTGCCGCCGTCACTATGGTCATGTGGGTCGCCGGCAGCGTGCTGTTGCGCTATGTGCTGACCAAATCCATCGGCGGCACCACGATCTATGGACCACTGGCGGCTCCTATTGCCTTCCTGATCTGGCTCTATGTGATTTCCATCGCAGTTCTGATCGGCGCTGCCTTCAACTCCAGTCTCGACGAGTTCTTCCCGCGGCTCTCCGGAATCAACCACGAGGCTGCCCAGACGGACCAGCCGCTCCCGGCCGAGAAAAACCAGCTGCGTCGTACGCTCGCTGGGGTACGCGCCCGCCGCCGTCTGAAATCTCAATAATCGGACACGGTTCTCACATTGTGGGAATGGATTTGATTCGATCACGACGACTAGCGGAGTGTTGGTCCGTGCGCATCGCCCCGGAAGCTCAGACATTGGATCTGACCGCGCGACGCTTCGTCGATCTTGGCCGGACGAAGTCGATGATGTGTCACTGCTGCGCTGCCTAACGTAACTGGCCCGCAGCATTCCGCCTGGCAACAATCGCTTGCCCCTGCCAGACCGGCTCGTGCTGCTTATCAGACGAGGACCCGATGACCACCGAGACTGCCCCCAAGACCACCGGCACTGGCCGCGCTACCACTGCGCCGCGACCGAAAGCAACCAATCCGCGCCGCAAGAAGGGCGAGGGGCAGTGGGCACTCGGTTACCGAGAGCCTCTCAACCCCAACGAGCAGTCGAAAAAAGACGATCACCCGCTGAACGTCCGTGCTCGGATCGAGAACATCTACGCCAAGCAGGGCTTCGCATCCATCGATCCCAATGATCTTCGTGGCCGTTTCCGGTGGTACGGGCTCTATACCCAGCGCCGGCCCGGCATTGATGGTGGCAAGACGGCGACCCTCGAGCCGTGGGAGCTGGACGACGAGTACTTCATGCTGCGCATCCGGATCGACGGCGGTGCGCTAACCACCGAACAACTCCGGGTGATCGGCCAGATATCGGTTGAGTTCGCTCGGGACACTGCCGATGTGACCGACCGGCAAAACGTCCAGCTGCACTGGATTCGCATCGAGGACGTTCCTGAGATCTGGCGACGGCTGGAGGCGGTCGGACTCCAAACCACCGAGGCTTGCGGTGACTGCCCGCGCGTCATTCTGGGCTCCCCGGTCGCCGGCATCGCTGCCGAAGAGATCATCGACCCCACACCCGCCATCCACGACATCGTGGACCGCTACATCGGCGACCCCGAGTACGCCAACCTGCCGCGGAAGTTCAAGACTGCTCTGACCGGCCACCCAGTGCACGATGTGGCACCCGAGGTCAATGACGTCGCTTTTGTCGGCGTCGTGCATCCCGAATTTGGACCCGGATTCGACCTTTGGGTCGGTGGCGGCCTTTCCACAAACCCGATGCTCGCCGTACGCCTGGGCGCCTGGGTGCCGCGCGAAGAGGTAGCCGAAGTCTGGGCTGGGGTTGTCGCCGTGTTCCGCGACTACGGCTATCGCCGGCTTCGGAGCCGGGCCCGCATCAAGTTCCTGGTTGCCGACTGGGGCCCGGAGAAGTTCCGCGACGTGCTTGAAACCGAGTACCTGAAGCGGCCCCTCGTCGATGGGCCGGCTCCTGCGGTACCGACCGAGCCGGGCGATCATGTCGGGGCCCATCTCCAGAAGGACGGCAAGCGCTTTGTGGGGCTTTCGCCAGTGGCCGGCCGGATCAGCGGGAGCGATCTAGTACGACTTGCCGAGGTCGCGGAGGCTCACGGGTCGTATCGCATCCGCACCACACCATTGCAGAAGCTGCTGGTCCTCGACCTTGAGGAATCATCGGTCGACCCACTGATAGCTGCTGTTGAGGAATGCGGTCTATCCGCACGCCGCGATGCCTGGCGTCGCACTGTCATGGCCTGCACGGGCATCGAGTTCTGCAAGCTCGCCATCGTCGAGACCAAGGCCCAAGCCGCCCGCGTCGTGGACGAGTTGGAGCGGCGTCTGGGGGCGCTGGACTCCCCTATCACCGTCCACATCAACGGCTGCCCCAACTCCTGTGCCCGCATCCAGGTTGCCGATATCGGTCTCAAGGGCCAGATTGTGGTCGGGCCGGACGGCAACCAGGTAGAGGGCTACCAGGTTCACCTTGGCGGTGGTCTCGGACTCGACGCAGGATTCGGTCGCAAGCTGCGAGGACACAAGGTGACTGCAGCGGAGCTGCCCGACTACGTCGAGCGGCTGGCTCGGCACTATGTCGCCGAACGCCGCGATGGCGAGCGGTTTGCCCAATGGGTGGCGCGAGCCGATGAGCTGGTGCTGTCATGACTGCTGAGACCTCACACGCCACCCGGCAGACCGTGCTGTATTGCCCGTACTGCGCCGAGGAAACCTTATTTCCGCTGGAAGGCGGTGGCTGGGAGTGCCGCAGCTGCTGGCGAGCATTTTCGGTGACCTTCCTGGGCTTGGCCCCACGAGGCAAGTCCGCATGAGCACGACGCTGGACCTGGCGGACCTGGCCGAACAGGCCGATCGTGACCTTCAAGGCGCTTCCGCGTTGGAGATCTTGACCTGGGCCTACAACGAATTCGGCTCGAAGCTTGTGGTGGCATCCTCTATGGCGGATACGGTGATGATTCACCTCGCCGAGCAGGTCGCTCCGGGGATCGACGTGATCTTCCTCGACACCGGCTACCACTTCGTGGAAACCATCGGCACCCGGGATGCCGTCAAGCTGGTCCACAACGTCAACGTGATCAACGTGACCCCTGAGCAAACGGTTGCCGAACAGGACGCAACCTGGGGCAAGGATTTATTCGCGCGGGATCCTGACCGCTGCTGCACGCTTCGCAAGGTCCTCCCGCTTAGCAACGCACTGCAGCCGTACGCTGCATGGGCTACCGGAGTGCGACGCGCCGATTCCGCGGCCCGGGCGAACACCCCGCTGGTGTCGTGGGACGCGAACCGGAAGTTGATCAGAGTCGCCCCCATAGCGGCGTGGACGGATGAAGATGTGGCTCGCTATATCGAAATCAATTCCCTTCTGATCAACCCGCTGCTCGAAGACGGCTACACCTCCATCGGCTGCGAGCCCTGCACCGCCAAAGCATCCAAGAATGATCCGCGGGCTGGCCGTTGGGCCGGGTTCGCTAAGACCGAATGCGGGATTAACTTATGAGCGGCCGGATCGCCACTGCCGACAGGGTGAGCCGGCATGAGCGGGTGGCGAGAACCCCAGTGCATCCCGCCAGGAGAGGCGCCACGCTGTGGTTCACCGGCCTTCCGTCGGCCGGAAAATCCACCATCGCCCACGCCCTGGCTCAAGACCTCAATGCGGCAGGCGAGCGCGTCCAGGTCCTCGATGGCGATGAAGTGCGGCCCCACCTGTCGGCCGGTTTGGGTTTCAGTCGCGAAGATCGTGATATCAACGTCACCCGGATCGGCTGGGTGGCCCGGATGCTGGCCTCGCATGGCGTCATCGTGCTGGTCCCAGTAATTGCCCCGTACGCCGCTGCCCGCGACGCCGTTCGAGATGATCATGGCCGGCTGGCCGTCCCGTTCGCCGAGGTGCATGTCGCCACCCCGCTCGAGGTCGCCGAGGCCCGTGACGTCAAAGGTCTCTACGCACGAGCCCGCAGCGGCGACCTTCAGGGGCTGACCGGCGTCGATGACCCCTATGAGGTGCCAAGTCAGGCCGAGCTCGTCGTCGATACAGCCAGTGTTGATCTTGAGACGTCGGTTCAGATGTCGAAGGCCCTGCTCGCGGCGATCGTCGAGAGGGATTTCGGGTGACGACTGATCAACTACGACCGCTGACCGAGCTGCAGGCGCTCGAGTCGGAGTCCATCCACATCATTCGTGAGGTGGCGGCCACCTTCAGCTCGCCGATCATGCTTTTCTCTGGCGGCAAGGACTCAGTTGTCATGCTGCACTTGGCAGCAAAGGCGTTCTGGCCAGCGCCCATTCCCTTTGGCGTGCTGCACGTGGACACCGGTCACAACTTTCCGGAAGTGCTGCAGTTCCGCGATGAGGCCGTCGAGTTCTATGGCGCGCCCCTCAAGATCGCGTCGGTCCAGGACTACATCGACGATGGTCGGCTCCGCGAGCGACCGGACGGTACTCGTAACCCACTGCAGACTCTGCCGTTGCTGGATGCGATCACTAAAGGTGGACACGATGCCGTCTTCGGTGGCGGCCGCCGCGACGAGGAACGGGCTCGCGCCAAAGAGCGGGTCTTCAGTATGCGCGATGAGTTCGGCCAGTGGGATCCCCGGAACCAGCGCCCCGAGCTGTGGTCGCTATACAACGGGCGCCACCTTCCCGGTGAGCATGTGCGGGTCTTCCCGCTCTCCAACTGGACCGAGCTGGACGTCTGGGATTACATCGCCGCCGAGAAGATCAGCGTGCCGACGATCTATTACGCCCACGAACGCCACGTGACATTTCGGGACGGTATGTGGATCGCGATCACCGAGGTCACTCCGGCGCGCCCCGGTGAAGTTGTTGAGCTGCACTCGGTCCGCTACCGAACCGTTGGAGATATGTCCTGCACGGCCGCCGTACTCTCCGCCGCCAGCACCGCACATGATGTGATCACTGAAGTGGGGCTCAGCAAGATCACCGAGCGTGGCGCGACGCGCGCCGACGACCGGCTGTCCGAAGCCGCCATGGAGGATCGGAAACGGGAGGGCTACTTCTAATGCCCCAGCGTTCTTCGGTCATGTCCCCCAATGCCGACCTGACCGGTGGCCGTACGCTGCTGCGGCTTGCCACGGCAGGATCGGTTGACGACGGAAAGTCGACGCTAGTCGGTCGGCTGCTGTTCGACACCAACTCTGTGCTCGCCGACACTCTTGATCATGTCGAGCAGGTGAGCAAGCGCAGGGGCCTCGACCGAGCTGATCTTGCCCTGCTCACCGACGGCCTGCGTGCCGAGCGTGAGCAGGGCATCACCATCGATGTGGCGTATCGCTACTTCGCCACACCAGCGCGGAAGTTCATCCTCGCCGATTGCCCGGGACATGTGCAGTACACCCGGAACACAGTGACCGGCTCCTCCACAGCGGATGTCATTGTGCTGCTCGTCGATGCGCGCAAAGGCGTGATCGAACAGACCCGCCGCCATCTCGCGGTCGCCTCCTTGCTCCGGGTTCCGCATGTCGTACTGGTAGTGAACAAGATCGACTTGGTGGACTACTCCGAGGACGTCTTCACCGCTATCGCAACCGACTTCGCCCTATTGGCGCGCAGCCTCGGCGTACTGGACACCCATTGCATCCCAGTCTCGGCCACCGAGGGTGACAACGTGGTGACCCGATCGCACCGCACCCCTTGGTACGACGGACCGACCGTGCTGGGTTATCTGGAAAACGTCGATGACACCAGACTCGCAGTGGGCTCGGAGCTTCGATTCCCCGTGCAGCATGTGGTACGCCCGCAGTCCGCTGCCCGGGCACCGTGGGCATCCCGGGCGCCCGAGGTGAATGGGGACTACCGCGGCTACGCGGGCAAGATCGAATCTGGCCGGGTACGACCTGGCGACGAGATCGTCGTGCTGCCACGCGGCTCTCACGCTGTGGTCGAGGCGATCGACACGCCTGACGGTCCCCTCGATCTCGCCGTCGCCGGCCAATCGGTGATCATCCGGCTGAACAGCGACAACGACGTCTCTCGCGGCGACGTCCTGGCAGCTACCGACGCACCGCCAGCACCGATTCGCGATGTCACCGCGACTGTGTGCTGGCTAGCCGAGCGCGACCTCACGACTGGGGCCCGCGTCCTCGTCCAGCATGGAACCTCAATCACCAAGGCCATTGTGAAGTCCATCGAGGGCGTACTCGATCTTGACTTCGAGTCCGGAACCGTGCCCTGCTGGCGGCCGACCGCCACCCTGACACTCAATGACATCGGCCGGGTCCGGCTGGCTCTGGCCTCCCCGCTACCGATCGACTCCTACCGCGAGCATCGTGCCACCGGGGCGTTCATCATCGTCGATGACGCCGACGGCTGGACCCTTGGAGCCGGGCTTGCCGGCTCAACACCGCTTACCGCCCGGACCGCATTCACCACACAATTTGACCAGCACTACCCAGCACAACAAGGAAGGGGGCCATCATGACTGCTCCTTCACTGATCCTCCTCGGCCACGGAAGCCACGACCCTCAGGTGCCGCAAGCCAGTCATCAGATTCGAGACGGTCTGCTTGCGATCCGACCTGAGCTCGACATCCACGTCGCCTTCCTTGATCACTGCGCCCCCAGTGGCATGCAAATCGTCACGAAGCTGGTCAGGCAGGGGATCAAGGAGATTGTCTTCGTGCCGCTGTTGCTGTCGGATGCCTTCAATGTGCACGCCGACGTACCGGCACTGCTTGCTCAGGTGCGAGCCAGCTTCCCGGAACTGCGCGTCATCGCCTCGCGACCCATTGGCCCCGAGGCGCAGCTGCTGTCAATCATCGATCGGCGCCTTCGTGACGCGCTCCGGGCCCGACATGTTTCAGAGCTCGATGGGCTGGTGTTCGCTGCCGCCGGTAGCAGCGATATCCGGAGCAATGCGCTTGTTGCGCGACGGGCCAGGCAGTGGGCAACTCATCACCGGTTGCCCTGCGTAACGGCTTTCGCCACCGGCTCTGGACCGTCAACAGCGGAAGCGATTCGCACCCTGCGCGGCCAAGGTCGACGGCACATCGCCGTCGGCAGCTGGTTCCTCGCACCCGGCCTGCTCTACACCCGGCAGGCCGAGCTTGCTCGGCAGGCGGGCGCCGTCGCGGTTTCTGCTCCCATGGGTGGCGAAGCCGAAATCGCTGAGGTCGCCCTGATCCGTTACGTGATCGCCGCGATGGACCTCGTTGATCTTCACGAGGTCGAGGCCACTGACGCCGAGCCGGCGCCGGTACGCCATCTGTCGGTCGTCGGAGCCTGACTTATCAGCTAGCGGTGACCCGCGCCTTCTCCTGCTCGACCTCGTAATCAGCGGCGGGCCAGTCCAGATCGAGTGCTCGCAGGTGCTCGGTGAGCAGCTGGGCAACGGCCCAATTTCGATACCACTTGTGGTCGGCTGGAATCACATACCACGGCGCATGCTCGGTATTGCATCGCTCCAGCACAGCCCGGTACGCCTCCATGTACGCGGGCCACTTGGCCCGCTCATCGACGTCGCCGGGGTTGTACTTCCAGTGCTTGGTCGGATCATCAAGCCGGGCCATGAGACGCTCTTTCTGCTCCACCGACGAGATGTTGAGGAAACACTTGATCAACACCGTGTCATGCTCGACAAGATCCTTTTCCCACGCATTGATCTCGTCGTAGCGCATGCTCCACACTGATTCGTCAGCCAGGTTGTGAACCCGTACTACCAGGACGTCTTCGTAGTGCGAACGGTCGAAGATGCCGATCAAGCCAGCAGCGGGCAGCTCACGCTCGATGCGCCACAGGTACGGATGAGCACGCTCCTCCTCGGTTGGTGCCTTGAAAGCTTTGATCTTGACTCCCTGGGGATCCACCATGCCGATCGCATGCCGGATGGTCCCCCCTTTTCCAGACGTGTCCATTCCTTGCAGCACGATCAAGATCTTCTGGTTTGTGGTCTCCTTGACCCGACCTGCGGCGAAGAGGCGCTCCTGAAGGTCGCCAAGCTCGGGAGCCAAATCCTCGGTGATCTCCGACGCATCCTCCTTGTCTCCTCCGAAACCGGGCGTCGCCGCTGTATCGAGGCCTGCCAGGTCCACTGGGCCGACCGGCAACCGGAGCAGATCAGTGATCAACTGCGGCACATCGTCAACCTTGCTCTTCTTCGCCATGCGCCCGATTGTGCCGTATCTGCGATTCCCGCATTCGCGTACACGACGTGCGACGATGGTGCCGTGCAGCTGATCTTCGGCCCTGATGGTGGAGCACCCCAAACCGTCGACGAATCCGAGCTCATCGAGCTATACCGGCTTCCGGCACCGGAGGGCCGCGGCTGGCTCCGTACTAACTTCGTCATGTCACTCGACGGCTCAGTGCAAGGCCCCGACGGCCGATCGGGCACCCTCAATACTCCCAGTGATCAGCACCTGTTTGCCTTGCAGCGAGCCCTGGCCGACGCGATCCTGGTCGGAGCCAACACTGTGCGCTTTGAGGGCTACCGGGCCGTTGATCTTCAACCGTGGCAGCTTCAAATCCGCGAACAGGAGGGTCTGGCTCCCTATCCAACCCTGGTGATCATTTCGGCCAGCGCCGATCTTGATCCAACGGTCGCGACACCTGCCGAAGGTGAGGGTGGCGCCGTCATGATCATTACCACGCCGGGCAAGTCGCCGGATGATCTTGAACCGCTGCGAGTGGCGGGCATTACAGTGCAGGAGGCGGAAGGCAGCATCCTCGACTTGGCCCTGATCGTTGATCAGCTGGCAGGCACTGGGCTGCCCCGCCTGCTCTGCGAGGGCGGTCCCAGACTGCACAACGATCTGCTTGCCGCCGGTGTGGTTGACGAGGTGGCCCTGACACTTGCTCCCGTGGTCGTCGGCGGCCAGGGCCTGCGTTCGACTAGCGGCGCTGCCCTACCAGTGCCGAGCTCGTACCGGTTGCATCACGTGCTGCATTCCGATGACGGAGCGCTGTTCACCACGTATCGTTCACATCCACTCGATCGTCACGACTTCGACGGGCTGGGAAACACCCTTTAGGGCGACCGTACGCGGAGCGGAAATCGGAAACCTCGTGGCCGCAGTCTTGACGGTGTTCACACTGGCAAGGATCTGCCCACCATTGGCCAGACTGCCGATCCGAGCTGCCTCGTGGACTCCTCGCCCGGCAAAGTCGATCGCCCGGGTGGATGCCTCCGCCTCGTGCAGCCCGATTCGAACTTGAGGGGCGAAGCCGTGGCCCCGGCGATGCTCAGCCAGTGAGCGCTGCACTGCGACCGCACCCTCGATGGCCGCGGAGGCGTCCTCGAAGGCAACAAAGAAGCCGTCGCCGGTCTGCCGAACCTCCGTCCCGCCATAGCGGTTGAAGATCATTCGCAAGGTTTGATCATGCCAGCGGATCAGCTCCTGCCAGGCGTCGTCGCCGAGCACCTCTACGAGCGGGGTTGAGCTGACGATGTCGGTGAATACGAAGGTCCTTGTTACCCGTTCGCCTGCCCGCGCGGCGATGCCCTGCTCATCGCCGAGCAACTGGCCCACACGCTTCGCATCCGGCAGCGCACCAAGGCGTTCGAAGGCCGCCTTTGCTGATTCAAACTCAAGCCGTGCGGCATCCTCGTCGCCAGCGGCACGGTAAGCCTCGCCAAGCGCCGTGCGCGCTTTGGCAGTCTCATACGGAGCGCCAATTTCCTGCCAGAGCTCCATCGCATGACGCTGTCGCGCCTGCGCAGCCGCCGTATCGCCCTGGGCAGACAGAAGCAGACCTCGGGCGTATTCGGCCGTCGCGATCACCGCTGTAGTGCGAAACGAATCGGCGATTTGCTCAAGCTCTGCGACGTGCTGAGCAGCGGAGTCCAGGTCTCCGGCGGACAGCGCAATTTCAGCGGCGGCAGGAAGCAATCTGGCTCGGCGGAATGCCCGCGATTCGACGGCAGCGAGTGCCCGCTTGACGGAGATGTTGGCTCCGTGTGCGTCACCTGCAGCCAGACGAAGCAGGGACCTGCCTGGCTCTGGTTCACGACTGAGTTCGTGCGCCTGATGGAAGGCCTCTCGGGCACCGTCCATGTCGCCTACCCGAAGCCGAACCTCGCCAATCTCGTACTGGGCCTCACCGCTTAACAGCACGTCGTATTTGCCCAGCTCCTCGCAGGCTCGCTTCGCCTCCCGCTCGGCGTCGGCCCAAGAGCCGCGGAAATGCATGATCTCAGCGCGGTGCACCCGGCAGATTCCCGGGAAACCCGATACCCCCTGCCGGCGGCACCACCGCTCGGCAGCGTCGGTCCACTCCACCGCGCGTCGCCAATCGGCGAGATCGCGACAGACGCTGATCGTGCTGCAATAGATCTTTCCAGTCGTCAGCGGGTCCAAGTCACCGCTAATTGCTGCGACGGTTGATTCGTCGATCAGGGCCAGACCCTCCTCGACCCGGCCCATAGCAACCAAGGCGTAGCCCTGCCCCTGCAGCGCCATAGCTTGTACCGCTGGTATGGCGAGCCGTTCGCCAATGCCTTGAGCCAGCGTCGCCTGGCGGAATGCTTCCTCCGAATCACCAATCATGCGGAGCGCGATATAGGCCAGCGAAGCCGCCTGCCATCCATGCGCCGCACATTCTTCTGGGGTTCGCTCGAGCAGTCTCCTTGCTCTGCCGAGCCATCCGTTCCCGATGGCAGTCTCTAGACGGTCGAAATGATCAAGGGCAAGTTGCAGTGCCATTTCGGCTGCGTGGCATTTGTCACCTTGCTCCAGGTATTCGGCGTGTGCGCGCTGCCGCGCCTCTCTGGCCGCATCGGGATCCCCGGCGAACCAAGCAGACTCCGCTAAGAGCCCCAGGTCGTCCGGAGCGAGTGGTGTCTCTGAGTCAGCCTCGCGAAGCGAATCGAAGGCTTCGTGCCAGGCATGCCGCCCGTACGCATCACGACCCTGCTGAATGCGATCTTCGATGAGCTGGCTCATCTCAGGCCAGACCCTCTTTTTCCCTTGTTTCGTTGGTCATTCGGCTCGGCTGAACCAGAGACGGCTCGCCTGGCATCTTTGGGGGTGCCTACCACGTAAGCACTGTGCCACAAGGCGTAAAGAGGCGGGGATTGCGGGAGCATTGTGGGTCTAGTTATCAGGCGAGAAATCGCACGATAACAAGATCAACACAGCATCCTTATTAGGCGGGCCCGCCAGGAGACGCGAACCTCCGAAACGGGCCCTAGACCGGATAGGAGCCGGCCTTGCCCAATCATCCCACCGCGCCGCTAGCCAGCGGCGCCATCACCAACCACGACGAGATCATCGTGATCTTGATCGAACCGACCGACGGAACACCAGCCCTCGTACGGGTGCATTGGCCGCTACGCCCCACAACAGCCGCCGCGACGCACTACCCTGCTGTGGCGGCGGCGATCGTACGCATCATCGCTGAGAGTGCGACGGCTCTGGCACGGCATAAGGCGGGAGGACTATGAGCAACGACCTGAAAGCGTTCCCGCTATCAGTAGGCGGTCTCCTCGCAGTGGCGGGGTCCGGGCTGTTGGTGTTGTGGGTGCTCAGTTGAGATGCCCTAATTGCGCTGCTTCGCCATCCTGATGCGCTGATGGGTGCGGCATTCGCCGCAAACACACCCCGCCACATACGCGGCATTAGTTCCGTGCTGGAAGTCGTCCCGGCGGGTTGCCGTCAGGGCGGCCTCCAGTGCTGTCGACCATTCCTCGTCGGTCTTGGTGAGACCCCACACCTGATTGGAAGTCGGGCCAAGATCACGCAGTATCTGCCTGAACGGCTGGCCGCTGTAGATCGCATCGAGGAGCTGCTGGCGCACCTCGGCCGGGAGTCGCTTTTGTGCCTTGCGCCGGAAGCGGGCGTTGGCGGCGTCGTTTTGGGTGTGGCGGCATTGGGCGCA
>DATLQC010000108.1:0-12916 GCA_035535395.1 Propionibacteriaceae bacterium
GAATCGTTGCCGCCCGCGACGCGCACGGCAAGGCTGTGAACTTCCACGGCTTCTTGGACCAGGTGCCGCTAGTGGTGTGCAACAAGCGAGTGATCGAGTCGTTGATCAAGGCCGGCGCCTTCGAGTCGATGGGTCACTCTCGGCGGGCGTTGATGAGCGTCTATGAGGCGGCGGTGGACGCGGTGCTCGACCTCAAGCGCAATGAAGCGAACGGCCAGGATGATCTGTTTGGCGAGCTCGCAGAGACCGATCCGGTGCTTACCGGCAGCGTTCCCGAGCTGCCCGATTGGGACAAACGAACAAAACTCGCGTTCGAGCGCGAGATGCTCGGCCTCTATGTCAGCGACCATCCGCTGCAGGGCCTCGAGCACATCCTTGGTGCCGAACGCGACATCGGCATTGGGCAGTTGCTTGCCGACGACGGTCCACGAGACACGACAGTGACCATCGCGGGAATGATCACCAACATCACTCGCAAGACAACCAAACGTGGAGATATCTGGGCAGTGATCACAGTTGAGGACCTGGAGGCATCTATCGAGGTCTTGCTCTTCCCGAGAGCGTACGAGATGGTGTCCACCGTGCTGGCAACCGACACCGTGGTCAAGATCAAGGGCAAGGTCAAGGTCGATGACGACGTCGTATCGCTCAATGCCTCCGAACTCAGCCTGCCCGATATCACCCATGCGCCGAGCGGACCCGTCGTCATCTCGCTGCCAGCGACACGGTGTACGCCGCAAGTGGTGCAACAGCTGCGCGACGTACTGGCCTCACATCCTGGGCTGACAGAGGTACGGCTTCGGCTTCGATCCGCGGACAAGACGACCGTCATGAAGCTCGACGAGCGGCTGCGCGTAACGCCATCACCGCCGCTGATGGCCGACCTGAAGGCTCTGCTAGGACCATCGTGTCTGGTGTCGTGACTGAATCCGCCTCAACCCCGACGAGGCGCAGCTGGCGGCTGGCGGTTCGGCTGCTTGCCTTTTTGGGTGGCTCGCTGGCCTTGGGTGCTGCGGCTGGAGTTGTCTGGTGGCTGGTCGTGAAGCCGCCGGCGTACGAGTTGAACAGCAACTGGGGAGCTACGACCTCCGAGCGGGGTCTTAGCGAATTCATCGCGGGCGACGCCTGGTTCTGCGCTATCGGGCTTGTTGTCGGACTGCTGATCGGCCTTGCGGCTTGGCGTTGGCTGCGCACCGTCGGCTGGTCAGTGGTGCTGGTGGTGCTGGTTTGCGCGGTGGCATCGGCCCTGACCTGCTGGCTGGTCGGCTACCGCCTCGGTCCTGGCGACTTCTCGGCTCGGCTGGCAGCGGCTCAGCCAGGACAGCTGGTGGCGATCCCGCTTACCTTGCGAGCCCGCGCCTCGCTGCTCACTTGGCCGTTCTTCGCCATTATTCCGGTGCTCTTGGGTTCCTCACTCGGTCGCGACGAGGAGGAGCCGCGCCCCCTGCTCCGCCGCCGTACCCGTTCAAGTCACCAGGCGCAGTAGCGCCGTGACCGAGATCGCGATCAAGAACACCACAAGGAAACCACGTCGCAGCAGCAATGCGATCACTGCCGCGGCAACCCCAGCGAGCGTTCGCCAATCCAGCGAGTAACTGCCGCCGCCATCAAAAAGCTCCACAGCCACCAATGCCGACAACATCGCAATCGGCAGGAACTGTGCAACTCGCTGCACCTTGGGGTGGTTCAAGATCGAGTCAGGCAGCGAAACCCCCGCTAGTTTCAGCACGTAGCAGCCAACCGCGGCGATCATGATCGACAGCCAAAGCGGGCTCATGTCGCATCCTTGTCATCGATCTGCTCAACCACCTGCCGAGTGGGCAGCAGGCCACCTACCAGCGCGACGATGGCCGAGGCGACTACCGGGACGCCCGGCGGCGCTATCGGTACCAGAGCCAGCGCGAGCAGCGCGCCGCCCAATGCCACCCAGCGCGCCTCGGTACGTCGCAGCATGGGCCAGAGCAGGGCCAAGAAAACGGCGGGCGCCGCAGCATCGAGGCCGATATCGGCTGGATTGACTGCCCGGCCAACGAGCGCGCCTGCCAGGCTGCCGAGCTGCCAAAGGGAGAACAAGATCAGCCCCGTTGCCCAGAACGCATAGCGCTTGGCCTGAGGCGTGGCCTGACTGATGGCCATTGCCGTGGTCTCGTCAATCACGAAGTGTGCAGTCCACAGTCGAGCAAGTCCGCGAGGGTGCAGGATCTCCGAAACAGGTACGCCGTAAAAGGCGTTGCGCACTCCGAGTAGCAGGGCCGCAGGCACGGCAGCGAAGGGCGATCCGCCGGATGCGGCCACCCCAACGAAGGCAAACTGCGATGCGCCGGTGAACATCACCAAGCTCAGCACCATCGTCTGTCCCACGGTCAATCCTGAGCCGACAGAGATGGCGCCGAAGGAGGCGCCGAAAGCCATGGCATACAGGCCGATGCCGATTGCAGCCCTGAAGATCAGGCCGCGTTCTGGCAGCGGCTCTTCCATGGACCTCCTCCTTATCGGGTCGGCGCAAGGCGCCTGGGCCGTAGAATCTCCCCGTGCTTCGGGTGATCAATCTTCGCGGCCGGCGAGCGGCGGGTGAGCGGCTAGATTACGCCGCCATCGTGCCCCGAGCCGACTTCGATGTCGCCGCCGCGACCGACATCGTCCGGCCAATCTGTTCCGATGTCGCGCGCCGCGGAGCGGCAGCGCTGGCCGATTACTCGATGCGTTTCGATCGAGTGCTTCCCAGCTCGTTCCGCGTCCCACGCACCGCCTTGGAGAGCGCTGCAGCACGGCTGCACCCCGATCTTCGGAAGGCGTTCGCAACGGCGATCGAGCGGCGTCGCCGGGTCTGTGAGACCGAGCTTGGCGACACAGGCGGCGAGGTAAGTGTTGCGCCCGGCGCCGTGGTCCGCCGACGCATGATTCCGGTGAGCCGCGTCGGTTTGTATGTCCCGGGCGGATTGGCGCCGCTGGCCTCGAGCGTGATCATGAACGTGGTGCCAGCGAAGGTCGCCGGCGTGCCCTCCATCGCGCTCGCCTCACCTCCGCAGATCGAGTTTGGCGGATTGCCGCATCCCAACATCCTTGCGCTCTGTCACATCCTTGGCGTCGATGAGGTCTATGCGGTGGGCGGCGCGCAAGCGATCGCGATGTTCGGGTACGGCGTCCCGGACCTTTGCCGGCAGGTCGACTTGATCACCGGGCCGGGCAACATCTATGTCGTCGCGGCGAAGCGGCTGCTCAAGGGGCGCGTCAGCATCGACTCCGAGGCCGGACCCACCGAGATTGCGGTCCTTGCCGACGCCACCGCGGATCCCGTCCATGTGGCCGCTGACCTTATCTCCCAGGCTGAGCATGACCCACTGGCGGCCGCGGTGTTGATCACCGATTCCGACGAGCTGGCCGAAGGCACTCAGGCAGAAGTCTCGGCTCAGGTTCCAGCCACTAAGCATGTGGAACGCATCGTGCAGTCATTGGCAGGTCGGCAGTCCGCCATTGTGATGGTGGACGACATCTCCCAAGGCATCGAGGTAGCCAATGGCTACGCAGCCGAGCACCTCGAGATCCAGACTGCCGAGCCGGAGCGAGTGGCGTCCATGATCACCAACGCGGGAGCCGTTTTCGTCGGGACCTGGTCGCCGGTTTCGTTGGGCGACTACTGCGCCGGCAGTACCCATGTGCTACCGACAGGGCGCTGCGCCTGTCACTCTTCGGGCCTGAATGTGCGGAGCTTCCTCAAGATGATGCATGTGGTCAGCTACACCCAGACCGCCTTTGAAGAGGTGGCTCGCAAGGTGGAGGTGTTTGCCGACGCCGAGGATCTGCCCGCCCACGGCGCCGCCATCGCTCGGAGGTTCTTCCCATCGACACGTACACGGTGATGTCGCGGGCTCTGTCGAACCAGGGAGCGAGCCCGACGCTCGATGAGCTTCCCATCCGGCCTGAGCTTGTCGGCCAGAAGCCCTACGGAGCGCCTCAGCTCGACGTTCCGGTCTGCCTCAACGTCAACGAGAACCCTTACCCCCCAAGTCAGCAGGTGATCAACAAGATCGCAGCTGCTGTGGCCGAAGCTGGCCGCTCGCTGAATCGGTATCCAGAGCGCGACGCGCTCGCGCTGCGTGCCGACCTGGCCCATTACCTCGGCCATGGGTTGACCGCTGAGCAGATCTGGGCAGCCAATGGCAGCAACGAGGTGATGTTGCACGTGCTCTCGGCCTTCGCGGGACCGGGCCGTCGGGTGTTGTCGTTCGCGCCGACGTATTCCATGTATCCCGAGTACGCCCGCGACACCCACAGCGAGTGGTGCACCGCTGCCCGACGCGACGACTTCACCATCGACCCGGACGCGGCCCGGACGGCAGTCCTGGAAAGCCGGTCTGACGTGGTGCTGATCACCAGCCCAAACAACCCCACGGGGACAGCTGTCAGTTTGGACACCATTCGGGCCATCTGCGATGTCGCGCCTGGTGTCGTTGTCGTCGACGAGGCGTATTACGAGTTCGCGCGAAACGGCACTCCCAGCGCGCTTGAGCTGCTGCCGGATTACCCAAGGCTCGCGGTCAGCCGGACGATGTCGAAGGCTTTTGCCTTCGCAGCCGGCCGACTGGGCTACCTTGCCGCGACTCCGGCGTTCGTCGAAGCCCTCCGCATCGTACGGCTGCCCTATCACCTCTCGGCCCTTACCCAGGCCGCCGCCCGGGTCGCCCTGGCCCATGCGCCCGAGATGCTGGCTAAGGTCGATCAGCTCCGGCAAGCCCGCGATGACCTTGCGCAGTGGCTCGCCGCACAAGGGCTCCAGGTTGCAGAATCGGACGCCAACTTTGTCTTGTTCGGCCGGTTTGCCGACCGACATGCGGTGTGGCAGGCGCTGCTGGACCGTGGGGTTTTGATTAGAGAAACCGGACCCGAAGAGTGGTTACGAGTATCAGCCGGCACGCCAGCGGAGATGCAAGCTTTCAAGGAGGCACTCGCTCCCTTAATTTCTTCGGGCGTGGTCCTTGAAACCGAAGCAAACAAGGAGATTCCATGACCGAGTCCCGGACAGCAACTCTGGAACGGCAGACCTCGGAATCCAAGGTCAGGGTCAGCGTCGATCTCGACGGCAGCGGCAGCGCCCAGATCTCGACCGGCGTCGGATTCTTCGATCACATGCTGACCGCTTTCGCCGTCCACGCGCTGATCGACCTTGAGGTGGAGAGCGCTGGCGATTGGCACATCGATGCCCACCACACCGTCGAGGACACCGCGATCGTGCTCGGCCAGGCGATCCGTTCCGCGCTCGGCGACAAGAGCGGGATTCGGCGATTCGGAAGTGCGCTGGTGCCGTTGGATGAGGCATTGGCGCAGGCCGTGGTTGACGTGTCCGGGCGACCGTATTGCGTTCACACCGGTGAGCCGGCGGGGCAGGAGTATGTGCTGATCGGTGGCTCCCAAGGCGGGAGCGCGGCCCCGGCCAGCGTGCCCTACGTCGGCTCGCTGACCCGACATGTCATGGAGACACTGGCGTTCCACGCCCAGATCTGCTTGCACATGACGGTGATCTCGGGCAGAGACCCGCACCACATCATCGAGTGCCAATTCAAGGCCTTGGCTCGCGCGCTCCGAGACGCGATTGCCTTCGATCCCCGGGTGAGCGGTGTACCGAGCACCAAAGGAGCCCTATGAGCCGGGTTGTTGTCCTCGATTACGGATCGGGCAACATACGCTCGGCCGAGCGCGCGATCGCCCGCGCCGGTGCAGAAGTCACCGTCACCAATGACGCCCGGCTCGCCGCCGGGGCCGATGGTCTGGTGGTCCCCGGCGTTGGCGCGTTTGCCGCCTGTATGGCGGGCTTGGCTGCCGTTGGGGGACCAAAGATCATCGCGGAGCGCCTGGCCGGTGGGCGACCCACACTGGCTATCTGCGTCGGCCATCAGGTGCTCTTCGAGGCCGGCATCGAGCATGGCGTACGCGCCGAAGGCTGCCGCATTTGGCCCGGACTGGTCGAGCGACTGCATGCCGAGCGGCTGCCGCACATGGGGTGGAACACCATCCAGACAGCCGACGGCAGTCGGCTGTTCACCGGGGTTGAATCGGAACACTTCTATTTCGTGCACAGCTACGGTGTACGCGCGCTGCCGGCTGCTCCGGAACGGCGGGTTACCTGGGCGGAGCACGACGGCGACCGCTTCGTGGCAGCAGTGGAGGAGGGTCCGCTGTGGTCGACGCAGTTCCATCCCGAAAAGTCCGGTGATGCGGGCGCTTACCTGATCCGAAACTGGGTCTCAACCTTGTGATCATGACATGCTGACGGAATGGTGAGCCGGACGCGGTGGCTTGACTACTGTCTCGCCAAGCCGGGTGCCTGGCAAGACGAGCCTTGGGAGGGCGATGTCGTCGCCAAGGTTGGCGACAAGATCTTCGCTTTTCTTGGGAACGAGACAGCGATCGGTTTGAAGTGCGGCGACCGCGAAACTGCCGACCTGCTGGTGGACCGCTATCAGGGTGCGGCGTCCAAGATGGCCTACATCGGCAAGCATGGCTGGAACACCTTCCAGTTGAACGGGACCATTCCTCCCGATGAGATCAAGGACTTGATCGACACGTCGTACAACCTCATCGTGGCCAAGCTGCCGAAGTCCAAGCGTCCTGTCTAGCGGTCGGCTGGCGATAGGGTCTTCTGGTGCATTGGGCAAGTCCTTCAAATGCCGCAGCTCGGGCCGATCGGCTTGTCCTGCTGCCCGCGGTCGACGTTGCCGGAGGGCAGGCGGTGCAGCTGGTCCAGGGCCGGGCCGGCTCAGAGAAGCGGTTCGGTGATCCGCGCGCTGCTGCTCAACGCTGGCAGGACGCGGGAGCCGCATGGATCCATTTAGTCGACCTGGACGCTGCCTTCGGGCGTGGTAACAATGCCGAGATCATTGCTGAGCTGACCTCGCATCTGCACCTGAACGTTGAGCTGTCCGGCGGCATTCGGGATGACGAGTCCCTCGAGCGCGCGCTGGCGACCGGATGCGCTCGGGTGAACATCGGTACCGCGGCACTGGAGAATCCAGAGTGGTGCGAGGAAATCATTGATCGCTACGGGGAGCGCATCGCCGTTGGACTAGATGTCAGAGGCAGGAAGCTGGCGGCACGGGGCTGGACTCGCGAGGGCGGCGATCTGTTCGAGACACTGCATCGGCTGGACAGCGCAGGTTGTGCGCGCTTTGTCGTGACCGACGTTTCGGCTGACGGCATGTTGCGCGGCCCGAACCTGGAACTGCTCCGTCAAGTGTGTGAAGAGACGGAGAGACCGGTCATCGCCAGCGGCGGGATTTCCAATCTTGAAGACATCCTGGCCCTTAGGGACATGGTCGCAATTGGAGTAGAAGGTGCGATCATCGGCACAGCGCTCTACCTCGGGCGCTTCACGCTTGAAGAAGCGCTCGTGGCCGCGCAGCTCAGCAGTACCGCAGAGAGCAACCGCTCATGAGTGCAATGCCTGCCGAGACTCACCGCGACGCAATCAAACACCGCCCGAGGGTGCAACGGCTCGATGGCCGGCTGCGGACACTGCTGGCTGGCAAGAAGATCGTGATGACCGGTGTTACGGGGTTCATTGGCGAGCAGCTGCTGTGGAAGATCTTGACTGAACTGCCCGATACGTGCCCTTCGGTACTCGTTCGGCGCAAGGGCTCGGCCAGCGCCCGAGACCGGATGATCGCTCTGGTCAAGAAGCCGATCTTTAACGATCTTCGGACGTCCGCCGGGGGCGCGGCGGAGCTCCTCGACACCAGAGTCGAGATCATTGAGGGCGACTTGCCCAACGTCCCGCAACTGCCGGCCGATCTTGACATCGTGGTGCACTGCGCCGGCGACGTCTCCTTCGACCCGCCTATCGACCAGGCCTTCACCACCAACGTGATTGGCACCAAGGCGCTGATCGAGCGCATGTTGGAGGCCGTCACCGATGAGCATGGCCGGTGGCGCAAGGTCCCGCACTACGTGCATATCTCCACCGCCTATACAGCCGGGCGGCGCCGCGGCGCCATTCCCGAGGCACCGCACGTTCACGACATCGACTACGAGACCGAGGCGGCCGCTGGTATCGCCATGCGGGAGCTGATCGAGGAGGAATCGCGTACCTCTGCCCAGCTCGCGAAGCTCCGCAAGGAGGCTGAGCGCCAGCACCGGCAGGCAGGGTTCCTGACGACAGCCGCCGACACCGAGCGTCGCCGCATCGAGTGGGTTCAGGCGGAACTTGTCACCGCCGGCACCGAGCGAGCCCGCTCGCTGGGCTGGACCGACGTTTACACCTTCACCAAGGCACTCGGCGAACGCGTGGTGGCCGATGTCGGACGTGACGTGCATGTCTCGGTCGTCCGACCAGCGATCGTCGAGTCCTCCTGGTTGCATCCGTATCCCGGATGGATCGAAGGCTTCAAGATGGCGGAACCATTGATCTTGGCGTACGGGCGTGGCGAGCTTCCCGAGTTCCCGGCCACACCAGAGGCGGTCGTGGATATCGTGCCTTGTGATCATGTGGTGAACGCCATCCTCGCGGTTTGCGCCACCCAACCGGAGATCGGGACACCGGAGTACTACCACGTCAATTCGGGCGCCCGGAATCCGCTGAGCTTCAAGGATCTCTATAGCTACATCCGCGCCTATTTTCAGGCCCATCCCTTCGAGGGTGGCCCACGTGGGGCGGCCCGATTGCCGCAATGGACGTTTCCCGGTGCCTCGTCAATCGAGCGGCTGCTCTCTACCTCAGAACGCGCCCATAAGTTGGCCGAGCGCCTGCTGGCCCAGGCGCCGCGTTCGGACCGCACCCGCAAGATCGCTAAAGACTTGGATCGGACCCGCGTACGCCTGGACTTCTTGCGGCGGTATCACACTCTCTACAAGGAGTACGCGCAGTCGGAACTGCACTTCGTGGACGACAACACCCTTGCCCTTACTCAGGTACTACATCCTGATGATCAAGCGGCGTTCGCTTTCGATACCGCAGTCTTCGACTGGAAAACCTACATTCAGGAAGTGCACTGTCCATCCATCACTTCCTCGGTTCGCCGGATGGACGCCATTCGGCGCAAACGCGGCAGCCGGCCAACCACAATGAAGGAGTTGGACAAAGACATCGCAGGCGCGACAGCGTTGGCGATCTTCGACCTGGACGGCACGATCATGTCGACCAACGTCATCGAGCAGTATCTGTGGGCTCGGCTGCCGGAGCTGTCACGCACTCAGCAGCTGGCCGAGGTCGGCCAGGTTATGCGACGGCTCCCCTCGTACCTGCGCGCCGAGCAACGAGATCGCGGCACCTTCTTGCGAGCGGTCTACCGACGCTATTGCGGCGCCGATCTCGCTGCCCTTGAGCGTTTTGTTGATACGTCGATGGCGCCGCATATCTTGAGCAGACTTTCCCCGGAGGCGGTTCGCAGAATTCGAGAGCACCGTGCCGCCGGACACACCACGATTCTCATCACCGGGGTAGTACGGCCGCTGACCCGGCCGATCCAGCCGCTGTTCGACGTCATTGTCGCCGCCGATCTTGGAGTCGATGAAGAAGGCCGCTGCACCGGCTTTCTTACCGGCCCACCGGTGGTGGGGGAGTCTCGAGCCGCATGGCTAAAGCACTACGCGACCCAGCATGGGATCGACCTCGACCGTAGCTTTGCTTACGCGGACTCCCACTCGGATTTGCCGATGCTGGAAAGTGTGGGCAACGCCGTTGCCGTCAGTCCCGACATTGCTCTGATGCGGGCAGCTACGCGAAACCAGTGGTCTGTGGTGGAGTGGAAGATCAAGCCGATTACGCCGCGCTGGGCGCTGCCAACGTAAGGAGATTGCTAGATGGGCCGACCCGGCTTCGTCCTCGAGGTCGACGATCGCACTCCACCGCTGCTGGTGCCTGATGGCGATCGTTTCCGCCTTGAGAAGTTTCCCCTTGGCACGCGGGTGATCTATCCCGTTGAGTCGTTGCCTCGCGTCCCGGACCTTGGTGAGGCGATCAGTGCCGCGCTCGATGCGCCGCTCCAGTCCGAGCCGCTGTCAGCTCTGCTGCAACCAACAATGCGGTTGACGATCGCCTTCGGCGACATTGGCACGCCGACGCCCAGAATGCGGCGGCCTGATCTCCGCGGCAAGGTGATCGAGGCCGTCTTGACCCGGGCTGCGGAAGCCGGGGTGGACGATGTCGCACTCGTCAGTGCGAATGGGCTGAACCGGCGTTTGACCGCGGAAGAGCTGGAATCTGTCGTTGGTGAGCGGGTCTTTCGATCCTTTTACGCCGATGGTCTGCTGACCAATCACGATGCCGAGGACGCCGACAATTTGGTCAGCATCGGCAGTACGGCAGCTGGTGAGGTCGCGCTGAACGCTCGCGTCGCGGGATCGGACTTGTTGATCTTCGTGCATCTGGCTGATACGGCGCGCCGCCGTGGCGCGGCGGAGATCGCCGCTGGCCTGGGCTCGACCGCTACGATCCGGCAGCTTTCCGGGCTGCAGGCCCAGGGGAGCGACGCCGGTGCGGCTGAGATTGCTGATCTGGTCTCGGCCGCCGTACAGGCCTTCGAGATCGATGTCGTGTTAGACAACGACATTTTTGCCTCCCCTCTGGAGTTTCTGGGTGGGCGTGAATGGGACTGGACTCTCAAGGACAGGGCAACCTGGTTCGCCGTACGCCGTGGGCTGGAGTGGACGCCGCAACGGGCTCGCCGGCGGCTCATGAACCGCACCGAAGCCGACTACCACGCCACTTTGGTAACTGCCGGTGCGCCAGCGGCGGTTCAGAAGACCAGCTCCGCGCAGGTAACTGCTCAGCAACTCGTTGAGGTGCCCGCACCGGCAGACGTCGGCGTTCTTGGGGTCGGCGCCCGGACGCCGTACAGCGTCGACTCGGTGATCAACCCAATTCTTGCTGCCTGGAGTGGGCTCGCGGCCACCTTCGGTTCCCATACCGGCACCCCGTTCGTACGCCCAGGTGGCGCCTTGATCATCTATCACCCACTCCACGCGGAGTTTTCCCCGCTGCACCATCCGTCGTATGTCGACTTCTTTGCCGACGTGCTGACCGTCACGACCGACCCACAGCAGATCGCGGCGGATTATGAGGAGAAGTTCGCCAACGACTCGTGGTATGCCCACCTGTACCGCACCAGCCAGGCGTTCCACGGCGTCCATCCGATGCATCTGTGGTACCAGATCGCGGCAGCTCAGCAGCAGTCCAGCGACATTGTGTGGGTAGGCGCCGATCGAGACAGCGCAGCCCGGATGGGTTTTCGTGCTGCCTCCACACTTGCCGATGCGCTCGAGATCGTGGCATCGACGGTTGGCCACGCGCCCTCGATCAGTTATCTCCACAGCCCGCCGCAGATCTTGGTTGACATCAGATGAGAAATCGACAGCCGGTGAGACGGACTGGTTGGGCACGGTCGGCTCCGGTGCGTGGGCTGCGTGAGTTCGTCCAGGTGGTCGGCATCAAGAACGTGATGCACAAGGAACTGGCGGTAGAGGTCTACGGGCTCGATGAGCTTGGCCAGCTGGATGGACCGGCATTGATCGTGGCCAACCATGCCTCACATCTGGACACCGCCGTGCTGGTGTCGACCTTGCCGGCCAAACGTCGACGCCGTACTGCCGTCGGGGTCACGAGTGATTACTTCTTCGACAGCTGGGTGCGGACCGGTGCATCCGCTATTGCCTTCAATGCCTTTCCGATCGGGGCCTTTCAGATTGGGGCCTTTCCGGTCGAGCAAGGCCACGGTGCCTTGAGCAGTACGCCGGCCAAGTTGCTGGTTAAGGGCTGGAGCGTGGTGATCTTCCCGGAAGGGACACGGTCCAATGACGGATTTGTCCGTCCGTTTCGGCTGAGCGCCGCCCAGCTGGCCGTCGACTGTCAGGTGCCGGTTGTCCCGGTGGGAATCCTCGGCACGTACGCGGCGATGCCGCGAGGAAGCTACTGGCCAGTCCCGGGACGCCCGCGGGTGAGTGTTCGGTATGGGACGCCGATCCTTCCCCGGTCTGACGAGACGGTAGACGAGTTTGGCGCAAAGATCGCCGACGCGGTCAGGCAGCTACTTGCCGAAGATGCCGCGACTTGGTGGAAGACCAAGCGGGGCTTGGCCGAGGCCCCGGAGCCGCCGGCCGCCAGCTGGCGCCGGATCTGGCAGCAAAGCGATTCGCCGGTCAAGGGGGGCAAGCTGCCTGAGCTGCACATCTGGCGCCGCTGACATCGGCTTCAAATCGGGTCGTTTCTGATCCCAAGTGTCAAGAAGGCCCGAGTGTGGCTTGAATCCCGGTCGTTTGCGATCACATGCGTCAAAACGGCTACGAATTCGCTTTAATGTGGGTCGTTTGCGATCACAATCGACGTAGCGGCCAAACCATTGGGTGCCATCATGTGACCGGAAAATGGCGTCGCCACTCAGCACGGCGCGTGGCGCGATCCGAGGGCCGGCGTGGGCACGCGAAGACCCCACAACTCAGCAGCCGTGTGGTGGCTCGTGTAGCTGTCGGGGTTGGCAAGCTGTAGTGCTGCTCGTGCGCGAAGTTGTGGTGTGATCACAACATCGGCGCTGAGGTAAAGGTTGTAGAAGACCTTCTGATAGCGCCTACTGAGCAGTTCCTTGACCGTGATTCCGGCCGCTCGAGCGTCAGCGCGCGTGAATGGACTACCAACGTCAAGGTTGTACTTCTGCTGCGGGACGCTCATGGTGAGGAGTCTGGACGGCGAAGCCTCTGCCGCGTAGGCTGCTCCGCCGCAATTTGTGGATAACTCTTCACCGTGTCAGTTGGGGCCCCTCGGGCCTCCGACGTGCCGTTTCGGCGCTTGTCAATCAGCAACGACCCAAATGTGCGGCCAAATTCATACATTTGGGCCCTCGTGATCGCAAACGACCCGAAGCCGGCAGGGCGGTTAGGATTTCGCACATGTCCGGTCATTCCAAGTGGGCCACTACCAAGCACAAGAAGGCTG
>DATLQC010000109.1:0-4658 GCA_035535395.1 Propionibacteriaceae bacterium
TGTTGACACAGCTGCTCACCGATCGCCGACGGTAGCGTGGCAGCGACGTAGCCGTCCTCGGACAAGGCGGCTGCGAGAGCCTGAGCCGGCGTGGTGCCCGGTGCGGCGTTTGCCATCCGCTTCCGGTAGCGCTTTTCGCCCCTGGCCATCCTCGCCTCCGCGAAGCGGGTTACGGCATCGGGGTCTGCGGTGGTGGCAAGAAAGTCCAGCGCGTCGACCGCGATGTCGTCGTAAGCGGTATAGAACATCGAACGCCCGGCATCTGTCAGCACAAAGTCCTTGGCAGGGCGGCCGCGCCCGCGGGCGCCGTAGATGCGCTGCTCGCGCGCTTCGACTTGGCCGGCTGCCAGCAAGACGTCGAGATGCCGACGAATCGCCGCTGGGGTCAACCCCAGCCGCTCAGCCAGCTCCGCGGCAGTCGAGGGCCCGTGCTCAAGGATTGAACTGGCGACTCGCTGGCGCGTGGAAGCGTCGGTCTCTGCGCTCTGAGGAACCCCAGCGGCACCCGAGGTGACCCGCTGAAAGTTTTTCACAACGCCAGTGTGCCTTAATTCGGCAAGCCGGTTAAAATAAGGCACGCCTTAGTCGCTGGCGCCCCCGCCCTCAGCCGCGACGGCCGCGGCGATCTCGTCGAGCAGTGCCAGCGCCGCCTCGCGATCGGTGGCAGCCGATGCAGGTAGATCCGCGCATAGAAGCCGGCTTGGGTGCGCCGTGCCTGCTGGTCCAACATGAATGCCTTTCGCGACCGAGACGACAAGGTAACCCATCATGTCCGGATCCGGACTCACACTCAGCGGGAACCCCAATTCCAAGGCGGCTGCTCCAGCGGGCCGACCGCTTCCAGGGTTGTCGCCCCGAAGTCCTTGAGGAGGCACAGCGGCTGGGCACCGGTTGCGGTCAGCGCCTCTACCAGCCTTCGTGCGTGGGTAACCACGACGATTTGGGTGTGCTCGCTCGCGCGAGCGATCAGCCGGGCAAGTGCCGGAAGGAGATCAGCGTGCAGGCTGGTTTCTGGTTCGTTCAGCACCATGAGCGACGGCGGTCGCGGGCTGAGGAGGGAGGCGACGAGCAGCAGGTAACGGAGGGTGCCGTCGGAAAGCTCGGCTGCGCTCAGCGGCCGCAGCAGACCGTGGGCACCCAGTTCAAGATCGAAGCGTCCACGGGTCTCGACCACCTGGAGCCGTGATCCTGGAAAAGCATCCTCGATCGTGCTGTGTAGGGCGTCGGTGTCGCCGATCTCGATAATGGTTTGAAGCGCGGCTGCGAGGTCTCGCCCGTCGGCATCTAGCACCGGCGTCCGGGTGCCGATTTGACTCTGACGGACTGGGGAGTCGGTGTCGGTTCGGAACTGGTCGTAGAACCGCCAGCTACGGATCTGTTCTCGCACTGCCAACAGTTCCGGTGCCCGCACCGGGTCCAGCACCTCGGTGAGCACACTCTCGTACGGGCGCAGAGCGCTCTCGAAGCTCTCCCACGAATCGCTCCTGGATGATGTACCGCGGAGTTCGACCAAGGCGCGCTTCCGCTTGATCAGCACGCTGGCGGGTCGCATCACCGGCCCGCTCCACACCAGTTCGCGTTTGATCTCCGGATCGAGATTGAACGCCGATGACTCGTCTCGAGTCGGCAGACCAAGATCGATCAGGTAAGAGAAGTCGTCGGACGCAAAGCCGAGCTGCAGACTGATCGGCCCCGACCGAACGGTGCCTTGGACGGGATGCCGGCCGGAGCGGACCGCCGCTCCGAGGTGCTCAGGCCCAGCCCACAGCGCCGACTCAAGCCCGCCCTCGCGGGCCAGTGATGCGATCACGCGACCCGAGGCGCAGTCCGCCAACAGCCGGAGGGCGCGATAGAGGCTGGACTTGCCGGTGCCGTTTGCTCCGGTAATCACGTTGAGGCGATCCAACGGCAGACGCAGATCGCGCAGGGATCGGTAGTTTTCGATCGCGATTGTGGTCAGCACCGGCTGCATTCTCGGGCCAGAGCGGTCAGCTCGCGGGCAAAGGCTTCCGGCTCCTCCCATGCTGTGAAATGACCGCCCGCGGGCAGCTCGGTCCACCGAACGATGGTGAAGAAGCGCTCGGCAAATTCTCGTGGGGCAGGCACCAGATCCTTAGGGAAGATCGTCACCCCGGTGGGCACAGTGACCTTGCTGTCGTCGTCGGGATCGTATTCGACGTACGGCAAGAACGAAGACCCAATGGTGTTCGTAACCCAATAGAGCGTGATCCAGGTGAGGATCTCATCGCGGCCAAAGCGCCGTTCCACCTGACCGTCGCAATCACTCCAGGATCGAAGCTTCTCCACGATCCAAGCGGCCAGCCCAGCCGGGGAATCCGCCAGTCCGAAGGCTGCGGTGGTCGGCTTGGTGGACTGGATCAATGCATAGGCACCTTCGCTCATCTGCCATTGCTGTCCGGCAGCGAGATAGGCCCGCTCAGCCTCGGTCAACTCGGCCTGATCTACCGAGAACAGATGCGTATAGGGCACATCCGTGAGGTGCAGCGCGATCACGCGGTCGGCATGACGCCGAGCCAGCTGCTCGGCCACCGAGGACCCGACATCGCCACCTGAGACGAGGAAGCGGTGGTAGCCGTTGGCCGTCATCAACTCGACAACGGCGTCCGCCATCCTCATCGAAGTCCAACCCGGGGTGGTCGGCCGCTCTGAGAAACCGAAACCAGGAAGGGACGGCACAACGCGATGGAAGGTGTCGAGCAACGGCAGTGCCTTGGTGTAGCGCAGGAACGAATCGGGCCAGCCATGCAACAAGACGACGGCAAGCGCATTCGGGTCCGCCGCGCGTTCGTGGATCTGGTGGAGTGATAGGTCCGACACCCGCACGCGTTCGTGTGCGAAGCGGCCGAGGGCGGCCTCCTGCGCGCGCCAGTCGAAACCGGTTCGCCAATAGTCAACAAGCTGGCTGAGATAGTCGAGATCGGTTCCTCGCGCCCACCCTTGACCCTCCACGACTGAAGGCCATCGGGTGTTCTGCAATCGCGTCCGAAGATCGTCCAGGACCGCATCCGGCACCGGCAGCACTGAATCTGACATGCCAGCCAGCCTCTCACCCGGTGCTGACGGTGCTCGACTGCTCGCTCCGCTCGCGGCCGATCGGCCAGAGGCGGTGGGTGGGAATGGCCAGCATGGAGCTGCCCGTGATGCCGCCAATCGCGCCGATGTTGTCCAAAGCCGTGCCACGCATCCCGGAGGGTGCCTTCAGTTACGAGCCCAAGTGGGACGGGTTCCGGTCCATCGTGTTCCGGGACGGGGACGCGGTCGAGATCGGCTCTCGCAATGAGCGTCCGATGACCCGCTACTTCCCCGAGATTGTGGAGGCGGTCAAAGCCAATCTGCCCGAAAAGTGTGTGATTGACGGCGAGATCATCGTTGTGGTCGGCGACCGCCTGGAGTTCGAGGTGCTGCAGCAGCGCATCCACCCGGCCGCCAGCCGTGTCAAGCTGTTGTCGCAGGAGACGCCGGCAAGCTTCATTGCCTTCGACCTGTTGGCGCTGAACGGCACCGACTTCACCGACCGGCCGTTCGAGGAGCGGCGCGCCGCCCTCGAGAAAACACTTGCGGAGACGAAGCCCCCGATCCATCTCACACCGGCTACCCGCAATCACGACCTGGCGGTGCAGTGGTTCTCCCAGTTCGAAGGCGCCGGGCTGGACGGGGTGGTGGCCAAACCGCTCGCCGGCACCTACCAGCCCGACAAGCGCACCATGTTCAAGATCAAGCATGAGCGCACCGCGGACTGCGTTGTTGCCGGCTACCGGGTGCACAAGAGCGGGCCGGACAGCATCGGATCGCTGCTGCTTGGTCTCTATAAGGACTCTGGTGAGCTGGCCAGTGTGGGGGTGATCGGCGCCTTTCCGGCCACCCGCCGCAAGGAGCTGTTCGCCGAGCTGCAGCCGCTGATCACTACCTTCGATGATCATCCCTGGGCATGGGCCAAGCAGGAGGAAGGCACCCGTACGCCGCGCAGCTCAGAGTTCAGCCGCTGGAACGCCAAGAAGGACCTTTCCTTCATCCCGCTGCGTCCCGAGCTGGTGGTCGAGGTCCGTTACGAGCACATGGAGGGCGATAGGTTCCGCCACACTGCCCAGTTCAGCCGCTGGCGACCCGACCGTGATCCACGCTCCTGCACGTACGAGCAGCTCGAGGAACCGGTCAAATACGACCTGGCCGACATTCTCTCCGGCGGCACGTGAGCGGCTCTTACCGCTCGCAGCGCCCGTCCTGCATGATCACCATGTGATGATCACCATATGGCTTCGATGACGACACCAGAGCGCAATTGGAGTGGCACATATGCCTACGCTGCGCAGCAGATCTATTGCCCGCGCACGATTGCTGAGCTGCAACGGCTCATCGAGACAACAAGCTCATCGCTGCATGCGCTCGGCTCGCGACACTCGTTCAACGACATCTCCGATGCCGCTGGGCTGATCTCGCTCGAGGCCTTCCCGGGAAACGTGATCATCGATGAGGACGCTCGAACTGTCTCGGTTCCGGCAGGTATGCGCTACGGCGACCTGGCGCGGCAGTTGCACGAGTCTGGCTGGGCGCTGAGCAATCTGCCGTCTCTGCCGCACATTACGGTCGCTGGCTCGGTCGCCACCGCCACTCATGGATCTGGCAACGCCAATCAGTCC